>PAVW01000010.1 GCA_002713205.1 Nitrososphaerota archaeon | reverse complement strand
TACATCAAGTTCAGTAGTATCACCGCTACCACCGCTACCACCGCTACCACCGCTACCACCGCTACCACCGCTACTATCAGAAGGATCTACAAAACCAGTAGGGGAGATTGTCGTGCTATCTTTATTAGAACAATTAATAAAAATAAAACATAATAGTATTATAATTATGGATTTACGATTTAGTATCATTAATAATTGTTTGTATTAGTTTTTCAACCTCAGATTCAAAATTAGCAAGAGAAGAGTTATTTTCAATGATATAATCTGCATATTCTTTTTTCTTCTCATCTGGCCATTGCAGTTTCATGCGATCTTGAATGGTTTCTAATGATAAATTTTCCCTAGCTAAAGCACGTTCAATACGAACAGATTCAGGGCTTGTAATTAAAATAAGAGGTAAATTGAACTCATCATAATATTGATGAGAACCGCTCTCGATAATTAAAGCAGCATCAACAACAAAAATAGGGTGTTGTTTTTCATCACGAATTTTTTTAATTCTTTTTAAGATTTCTTCATTTACAGCTGGATGAATAATTTGGTGCCATTTTTTTTGAGTCTCTTGATTTTGAAAAACTACTTTTGCTAATGATTCAGGAGTTATACTATCTAAATTGGGAAAAGCATCTAAAGCTGCCTGTGATATTTCTTGACTGAATAAGAGTTTTTTTGCTTCTTCATCTCCATTAAAAATATATGCATTATATCTTTTGAAAACATTGGATGCTACACTTTTACCAGAAGCAAGTCCTCCTGTAATACCTACGATAATCATTATTGTATCTTTTCTAAAATACGTTGGGTTACTTCTTCAACAGTTCCATCTCCATTAATAGTAAGAAGTTGGTCTTTATAAAATTGAATTAATGGTTCAGTAAGTTCTGAATAAACTTTTTGACGATTGATGATAATCTCTTTTGTATCATCGCTTCTACCAGAATTTTTTGCTCTATTGGTTAATCGATTGATTAAAATATCTTTATCGACATGAACATTGATGACATAATCAATTTGCAAATCAAGTTTTTGGAAAATTTCTTCTAATCCTTCAGCTTGAGGGATTGTTCTAGGAAATCCATCTAAAATAATTCCTATACCTTTTAAGGAGGTTAAAGTGTTTTCCATTATTGATAATAGCACATCATCTGGCACAAGGAATCCTTGATTCATATAATTTTTTGCTTTTAAACCAATCTCGCTTTTATTATCAATTTCATGGCGCAACATATCTCCAGTTGATAAATGCATAAAATTATATTTTTCAGCTAAAATTTTAGCTTGGGTGCCTTTTCCTGCTCCTGGTGGCCCCATAATAAGAAAATTCATACTATTATTGCATTGCCTTTGGTTGATCAAAAATTGTTTGCATGATGATGCCAAGTTTTAATGGATTACTAGAATATTTTTCTTGTAATATTTTGATTTTAGATTCTGCATGCAATAAATCATATTTAGTTTTAGTATGCTTAATTTTTGATTGGAAACGTCCTAAACGACGATTATCAACCTTGCTAATATCATGCGTAGCATCAAAATGTTCTTCAAAGATTGGTTCAATATGATGTGGAGATTGATGCTGTGATTTGATAGGTTTTTTAACAGACTGAGACGGTTTAGGTATTTCAATTTCTTCAACTTCTGCTTCCATTTTCTCGAATGCATCATTAAGAAAATCTAAAACACTTTTTGTCTGTGGTGGTGGAGCATCAGGAATAACGTCTTTTACTTTTTTTTCAAGAGGTCGAGGAATGGCTTTTTTCTTTCGACTTCTATATGTAGAAAAAAGATAAAACGCTAAGATAACAAGCCAATAAAATAACTCTTCCAAACTTTATTATTCCTCAGAATTGTCTTCTTTTTCACTAGTACCAGCAATTGATTCTCTCATGCTAGTGTCAGAAGCAATATTATTAAGTTTATAGTAATCTAAAACTCCTAAATTGCCTTCGCGGAATGCATATGCCATTGCTTTTGGAACCTCGGATTCAGCTTCAACAACCTTTGCTTTCATTTCTTGTTCAAGTGCAACAGCCATTGCTCTTCTGGTTTCTGCCTTTGCTTGTGCTACACGTAAATCTGCTTCTGCTTGGTCTGCTTGAAGCTGAGCACCAATATTTTTCCCAACATCGATATCGGCAATATCAATTGATAAAATTTCAAAAGCAGTTCCTTGATTTAATCCTTTATCTAATACGGCTTTTGAAATCGAATCAGGATTTTCCAACACTGCTTCATAAGTTTCTTTAGAACCAATTGCACTTACAATGCCCTCACCAACTCTTGCAATAATAGTATCTTCTGTAGCACCCCCAACCAAATTAGGGATATCAGTTCTTACCGTCACTCTTGCTTTTGCTCTTACCTCAATTCCATCCTTGGCAACCGCTGATAATTTACCATCTACTGGTGCATCAATTACTTTTGGATACACACTAGTTTGTACAGCAGATAATACATCTCTTCCTGCCAAATCAATAGCAGTAGCGATGGAAAAAGTAAGATCAAGACCAGCTTTAGAAGCGGCAATTAATGCATCTACAACCTTATTCACATCCCCTCCAGCCATATAGTGTACTTCTAAATCCGAACTTGAAACACCCTCTATCCCGGCTTTATTAGAAGCAATTAAACCATTAACAATGATGCTAGGGGGAACTCTTCTAAATCTCATACCAACTAAATTAAAAATTGTTATATGTCCTCCTCCAATACTAAAAATAGCTTGTAACCATAATCCAACTGGCACAATCCATAATAGTACGATAATAAATAATACTAACGGTATGGCAAAATACAGTCCCATTACTCCTCCTTTATACTATGTGGTTTATTATACAATTTATTCATAAAAACTAACATAAATAAGTACTATACCTTTGATCTTTTGTCATAGTTATCTTTTAAGGTTTCTTTATTTGAATCTGTCGTAATAAATTTTTGAAATACTTTTGATTGTGATATTAAACGAATTAACATAATTAATACGATAACACCTCCAACAATTGACCAAGCAAAACCATCTAACGCTGCTGAATATATTTCATCACTTACTGGAACATCAGGAATCAATAATAAATATAAACCATAAAATAGAATTACTAATCCTACTATACCAAAAACACCAAATCCAGGAATAGCTACAAACTCAACTAACAATAGAGTTAATCCTGAAAAAATGATTAACAAATCTGTAGCTGAAGCAAGCTTGGTTAAATAACCCGCTCCTAACGCTAATGTTAAACAAATTATTCCGATAGTGCCTCCAATGCCCCATCCTGCACTATATAGTTCAGAAATAATTCCAATAGTACCAAAAGTAGTTAATAAAGAAGAGACAACAGGATCTGTAAGAATACGTACTAAATCTTCGGACCAATTTTCATCCAAGGTAATAATATCATAGTTTTCTATACTTAAATCTAAAAGAATATCTTCAATTGATTCGCTTGTTCCATCAGCAATTTTATATTTTAGAGCAAGTTCAGTTGTAAGTGTAATTAGCTTGCCTTCTTTACGCCCTTCTATATCATCTACCTTCATAGAATCACCATCAACTACAAGATATTCAAAACTCAATTCTTCATCAACCATCCCACGAGCAATGGTGGTGTTTTTTCCAGACTGTTCTGCGGTAGCAGCCATTTCTTCTCTCATATAACTTTGAGATTTTTCAGCTTGTTTTTCACCGCTCATATCTACTACGCTTGTAGCTCCAATTGTCGCTCCAGAAGTCATATAGATTTTATCACAAGAAAGCGAAATAAGAGAACCAGCAGAAATAGCACGTCTATTAATAAACGCAATGGTTTGAATATCGGTACCAGAAATTGCATCTTTAACTTGTGTTGCTGCATCAACCCGTCCACCAAAAGTTTCAATATCAAAAATAATTAGTTTGGCATCGTTCTTTTCAGCAGTATCAATAGCACGATTAACAAAAGCAGGAATACCTAGATCAATTGTACTTTGAATTGGAACAACATATACTTTGGTATTATGGTTATCAGCAAGCGTAATGCTAAAAATAACACATAAAATAAATATCCAAAGCTTGTTAAATTTTGTTTTCATTGCTAACACAAAGATTTACATTATAAAAATGTATCGGTTTCTCAAATTTTATTCTTTTTGTTTGGAGAAATTGCCAAAATTCTTTCTCAAAAGTAACTATAAAATATATTATTTTCTACTATTCCATATTCTAAAANTAAGAAAGAAAATGGCCNTAGAAAATCTTAGAANCGCATTNCCAGAAAAAGANAATAANTGGCATAATACAATNATTAAAAAATGTTATCAATTNTATATGGAAGAGNTNGTNGATTTCCTNAGTAAATATNCANATTTTGATTCANAAGAAGTTCATCTAAANAATGTTCATATTCTNGATGAAGCACTAAAAGAAGAAAAAGGGGTTATTTTAGTCAGTGGNCATTTTGGATCATTCCATAAATTGTTTGTTGCGATGGCAAAAAATGGTTATAAGAATATTGCAGGAGTATCATACAAACAAAATAATCGTGAAGCTTCGAGGTTTTTTTTAGAACTAAGGAAACCATATATATCAAATGAAATGCATAAAGGAGGTCCGAGCAGTGAAGTTAAAAAATCATTACAAAATAACGAGATACTTATACTTCTAAGTGATCAAGACGCAGGAAAAAAAGGTGTTTTTGTGAATTTTTTTAATAAGCCTTCTTCTACTCCTTCTGGAGCAGCAAGATATAATCAAACANTGGGAAGTCCACTTATCTTCTTTTCAATGGTAAAAATTAATAACCATCACGAAGCCAACTTTGAAAGGATAGATACAACAAATATGAGCATTGAAGATACAGTTCAAAAATATACTTCGNTGCTTGAACAAAGGATTAGAAAATATCCTGAACAATATTTTTGGCCTCATAAACGCTGGAAAACAAAACCACAATGAAACGCGTACTCATTAATGATGTCAATGCAGTAGACCAAGTTATTACATCATTAAAAAACAAAGAGATTATCGCTTACCCAACAGATACAATCTATGGGATTGGGACAGATGCAAACAATGATAAGGGTATTCAAAAAATAAATGATTTAAAACAAAGAACAGGACCAATGACAATTATCATCCATAAACTGGAAGATATTTCAAACAACATTGTAATCAACCCTATATTAGAAGAACAAATGTTAAAAATTGTACATAATGGAGATACTTGCATTGTTCGTTATACAGAAAATTTTATCAGCAACCTTATTGTGAACCAAGGAAAAGTTGGATTTCGTATTCCGCAACATGCGTTCTTAAATGTACTGTTATCTAATTACGGAAATCCGATTACTAGCACAAGCGTTAACACAAGTGGAACACCACCATTAAATGATCCAGATTTAATCGAAAAAGAATTTGGCAGCGAAATTGATTTATTATTGGACGCAGGAATACTACAAAATAATAATCCATCAAAAATTTATGTTTTTGAAAATGATACAATTTCACAAATTAGATAAATAATGAAGAAAATTATTCTAACATTACTTGTTTCATTGTTAAGTGGTCAAGATTTTATCGATGGAGAAAAATATAACTACAATGTCTTTTTTGGACCAATAAAAATGGGGAAAGCAAGCCTAGAAACTAAACCAATTGAATTCATTAATAATCAGGAAGTGTACCATTTTCATTTTTCTGTAAAAACATCAAAACTTGGAGATCGACTATATAAAATTAGAGATGAAATTCATAGTTGGATTGATAAAGAAGGGCTTTATTTAGTAAAACAAGAAAAAAAGATAAGAGAAGCTGATTTTCGTCGACAATCAAAAACAATGATTAAAAATAATACTGCTGTTACCAATGAAAAAGAATATACTCTTCCTGGAAAGGTAGTTGATCCTTATGGATTAATTATGATATTACGTAATGTCAATATTCCAGAAGANACTTCAAAAAAAATTTTAACATTAGATGANGGTAAAATTCGAGAGATTGAAATTAAAAATACTGGTTATAAATCAATCAATACACCATATGGAAAATTTAATGCCTATACTTACAAACCAGTTTATAATGGTAAATCAGTACTAAAAAATAAAGGAGATATGGAAATTTCTTATGCTATGGTTGGTGATAATACAATTCCTATAAGAATATCGATTAAATTGAAAAATGGAGTTATTGTTTTAAAGCTAAAATCCTATTAGGACAAAACTCTCAGAATATCATTAATAATAAGAAATGCCATCAAACCTAACAAAATAAACATNCCAACTGANTGNATACGCATTCTTGTTTTAATAGATAACGGTTTTCCCAATAGCATTTCAATTAATATAACCATAATCTGACCACCNTCNAGNGCAGGAATAGGTAAAATATTGATAAAAGCTAAATTCANACTAATAAGAGCCATCAACATTAAAAANGGNGTAAGTCCAGCTTGTGCTGCTTCTCCTGCCATTTGTCCAATCATAATGACACTACCAATATCATCTCTGCTTACATTNCCTGTAAAAATCATTTTTAACGATGTAGTCATTAATATCATTGACCAAATTGTTTGATCAAATCCATATTGNAATGATTCAATAAAACTTAAATCTTTTATTTTTCTTTTTTTATCAACACCAAGTTTTCCAATTACTTGATCGACTCTTCCTGATGCAATGTCTGGCGCAGATAATGGGGTAATGCTCTTTTGAATTTCACTGCCGTNTCTAATGATAATCATAGATAATGTTGTATTGGGGCTTTGTTTAATAATAGTAGTAAACTCATCCCATGTTTTAACATTGGTAGCATTTACAGAGATTACCATGTCGCCTTCATTTAACCCCCCTTCAAAAGCAGGACTGTTTGGGACAACATAATCAATGGTTGTATCATCATTAAGAATAACAGGTTTTCCATTCATTTTCCCAATAATAACAAATACTAAAAAAGCTAAGAGGATATTCATAATTACCCCAGCACTCATCACCCAAATTTTTTGTAGAGGACTTTTTGATTCTAATTCATCATCTTCACCGCTAAAACTAGAATCCATGCTTTCATCTAATAGTCCCTTCATTTTAACATAACCGCCCAATGGTAAAGCACCTATTGCAAAAACAGTCTTGGAATTTTTAGGTTTGAAATTATAAATCGTTGGGGGCATTCCGATTGAAAATTTTTCTACCGTTACCCCAACACTNCGGGCAGCTAAATAGTGTCCTAGCTCATGTACAAAGACAATAACCCCTATTAAAACGATGAATGCTAAAATATAAATCATACTTAATTAATTTGAACCTAAATATACTTTTATTTCTTGATTTAATTGAATCAAATCTTCTGTGTTAGGTTTTTCTTTTGATTGAAATTTTTTTACTGTTTTTTCAATGGTTTTNGGAATGTCTAGAAAACNAATTTTATCATTTAAAAATAAGTCAACAACATGGTCATTTGCAATGCTCATAACAGGAATACTATTNCCCCCTTCCTGGACTAAATCAATTGCAAGTTCTAAACATGGATATCGGTTCATATCTGGTGTTGAAAAAGTAAATTGATTGATTTCTGAAAAATCTAATGTTCCAAAATTATTGTACATTCTTTCAGGATAAGATAAAGCATATTGAATTGGAANTTTCATATCTGGAACACCTAATTGTGCTTTGTAAGAATCGTCTATAAACTGAACAAAAGAATGAATAATTGACTGAGGATGAATAACAATATCAAGTTGATCAGTACTCACTCCAAATAACCATAACGCTTCAACATATTCTAATCCTTTATTCATCATTGTAGCCGAATCAATTGAAATTTTATTCCCCATATTCCACTTTGGATGATTTAATGCTTCTTCTTTAGTAATTGTGTCGAATGAGTCAAGNGGTCTTTCTAAAAAAGGACCCCCACTACCAGTTAATATAATCTTTTTTAAAGAATTGTCAGGCTCACCCTGTAAACACTGAAAAATAGCCGAATGTTCGCTATCAACAGGAATAATTTGTGAACTATTAACATCAAGTAACGGCATAATAATATGNCCACCTAAAACTAAGGATTCTTTATTACTTAATGCTAAATCAATACTATTAGATACGGTGTTAATTGTTGGAATTAGTCCTGCGCTACCAACAATGGAATTGATTGCCAAATCAATTTCATTATATTGAGAAAGAATATGAGAAGAATCTTCACCAACAATAAGTTCAATACTANGTTTTTTGCAAAAATCATTTAAAGGATGACTAGAATCAATTTTATCAATTGCTACTTTGATTGGCATAAATTGTTTTACTTGATCTAAGAGAAGATTAGCATTCTNCCTACAAGAAAGACAAGAAACTTTAAATTTGTCTTGATGAGCATTGATTACAGATAAAGTTTGTGTTCCAACCGATCCAGTAGAACCAAATATGGAAATTTTTTTCATTTAGTAATTAAATGATACCACGTTGACTATTNTCAATAAAAGAAACAATCTCTTTAATATTTTTATCTTTTTTGAATTCATCTTTTATTTTTTTTAGAGAAACTGAAGCATTCAAATCAGATCGAAAATAATATTGGTATGCTTTTTTTATTGTCATGCGTTGTTCACTTGAAAAATTCCTTCTTTTTAAACCAAGGGAATTAATGCCTGTGTATTTAACAGGATATTTACCAGCTAAAATAAATGGAGGAACATCTTGTACAATTTTAGAATTTGCAGCAAGCATAACATGTCTTCCAATCTTACAAAATTGATGTACAGTGGTTGCTCCTCCCAAAATAGCCCAATCATCTATTTCAACATGCCCTCCAAGTGCAACTAAATTAACAAGAATAACNTTGTTTCCAATTTTACAGTCATGAGCAACATGAACGCCTGTCATAATCAAAACATCATCACCAATCATAGTTTCTCCGCTCGCTTTGGTCCCTCTATTAAGCGTAACAAATTCTCTAATGATTGTACGTTTTCCAATAGTAAGTTTGCTTTTTTCTCCTCCAAATTTTTTATCCTGAGGAATAGCACCAATGCTACTATTATGAAAAATTTGACAAGAATCTTTTATTTCAGTGTATTCGCCGATGGTATTAAAATTACCAATGGTAACATTTTTGCCGATAATAACATTATCTTCAATAACATTATATGCACCAATTGTTACATTTGAACCAATTTTTGCTTTTTTCGAAATAATACTTGTTGGATGTATAGTTGTACTNATAATTANCCTCTTATTTNTCTACTGNCGTTGCAAAAAATTCTGCCGATGCTACTTGTTTTTTATCAACAAAACATTCAACACTAAATTTAAAGGAATTCATTTTATGTTGTAACAATTTTGCTTCAATACAAAGTTGATCTCCTGGAATTACATTTTTATGGATCTTAAAATTTAATACTTTAGATAAATATGCNAATTTTTTTGATGGATTATCCACAAAATCTGATATAATCAACGAACCGGCTTGTGCCATAGATTCTAAAATTAATACTCCTGGAAAAATNGGTTTTTCTGGAAAATGCCCTTGAAAATACGGTTCATTGATAGAAACATTNTTTATGGCTTNAATTGACTTTTTTTTATCCCATTTAATNACTTTATCTATCATTAGAAAAGGATAACGATGAGGTAAAATTTTTAATAATTCATTAATATTTTTCATTTTTTAAACTGACTTTTAAATTCTTTTCTTAATAATTTTGCAAACTCAACATTNCCTTTATGTCCNCTTTTGATAGCNGTAATATGTCCTAATATCGGCTTACCTAATAATGCTAAATCTCCAATAAGGTCTAATGTTTTATGTCTAACAGGCTCATTTCTAAAACGTAATACCTGTGTTTTATGTAAACCTCTATCTCCTTTAAAAAATTTAATTCCAAATCTTTCTTTAAAAATCNGGACTTCTTCATCTTCGATATCTTTATCCACAATAATAACAGCGTTACCTAAATTNCCCCCCTTAATGAGTCCTTGTTTTGCNAATCCTTTNATTTCACTCAATAAACAAAATGTTCTTGCTGGNGCAATCTGAGTTTNATAATTCTGAGACATATTGTGTACCGATGAATACTGTACATCTAAATCCTCAAGATTATATTGAATGGTAAATGTTGTTTTAAAACCATCATATGGGACCCCTACAACTTCAACATCTTTTTCCTCATCAGTATATACAACAGGTTTTGTTATTTTGAGAAAGTCTACTTCAGCTTTTTGCTCTATTATTTTTGCTTCTACTAATGCTTCAACAAAATCTTTAGAACTTCCATCCATCACAGGTGGTTCTTTACTATTTAATTCAANAAGTAAGTTGTCAATTCCCATCCCAGCACATGCAGATAATACATGTTCTGTAGTATGAATTTTGACTCCATTTTCTTCAATAGTAGTCCCCCTGGTTAAATCAATAACATTATCTAAATCTGGTGTAACATATTGATCTTTTTTATCGGTACGAATAAATTTAATTCCGAAATTTTCAGGAGCTGGATTAAAGGTAATNGTACTTTCTACCCCCGTATGTAATCCAACCCCAGTACAAGACACTGNGGCTTGAATTGTTTTTTGCTTTTTTCTTGTCATTCTTTAATCAATTTTTTTAAGCGTTTTTCTAAAATTTCTACTTTAGTAAATATAGCATCACGTTTCTGTTTTTCTTTGATTTCNCTTGCCGGATTTCCTGCATACANTTGATTTCCATCTACAGACTTTAATACAACCGATCTTGCAGCAAAAATTGATTTTTCTCCTACAATAACATGCGGTCCAACATCTACTTTNCCACCAAGCATTGAATAAGCTCCAATAGTAACACTGCCTCCAAGAAATGTACCTCCTGAAATCAAACAACCTTCTTCTACTGTAACATTATGAGCAATATGAACTTGGTCATCCATTTTGCAAGAATCTTTAATGACAGTATTTTTCACTGATCCCTTATCGATTGTACAATTTGCACCAATTTCTACCATATCACCAATAATTACACTTTTAATATGAGGAATTTTATGGTGTTTATTATCAATGGTAGTAAAACCAAATCCGTCTGCCCCAATTATAGCACCAGAATGGATTAAACAATCTTTACCAATTTGGACATCATTATATATAACAACTTGAGAACCAATTATAGTACCGCTTTTTATTGTAGCATTATCTCCAACGACAGAAAAAGGCCCAATAGTAACATCTGAATCAATTGTNGCAGATTCTGAAATAACANCNTTAGGATGAATAGTGTGTTTAAAATCTTTATTTTTTGAGAATAAAGTAAGAATTGTTATCATCGCTAGATAAGGCTGTTCAACAACAATACCATTATAACCTTCTAAATCTTTTTCAGAATCAGAAACAAAAGCAGATGCTTTAGATGATGACATTTTTTTTTGGAATTTAGGTAAAAAAGAAAATGTTATCGATCCTTCAGATGCTTCATTAATATCATCAACAGAAGTGATTTGNANTGAAGAATCACCAACAACTTTCCCCTTTACNTCTAAAGCAATTTTTNCAAGAGTAAACAAGTAAATCTCAATTTATTTTGATTGATCGCTTGCTTTTCTTAATTCATAAAGAACATCATCAGTTAAATCATGAGTTGGTTTTGTATATAATGAAGCTTGGGAACCNTCTATAATAATATCATANCCTTTAGNAATTGCAACAGAGTCAACAGCATTTTTAAATTTCTGTACTAAATCATACTCCAACTGTGCTTGTTTTCGAGTAAGCTCACCATTAGGCCCAACTTTTGATAATTGATAACTTTGCATTGAATTGTTTATATCAACCATATCTTGCTCTTTAGCTTTTTTTAGCTCTTCAGACATCATCAAGCTTTGTTGTTCATATTCTTTTACCATACTATCTAATTCAGTAGCCATAGCTTCATATTCTTTTTGAATAACATCGAGTTCTAATTGTAATTGTTGTTCAACNTCTTTGAATTCTTCAAATTCTAATCGAATTTTTTCTGAAAAAACTACCCCAATTTTTTCTTGTGCAAATGATATTGACATCAATAATAACAAAATAGCTATTTTTTTATACACCTTATTCTCCTTTAGTATGTTTGTCCAAATGTTATTGTATATTCCCATCCGTTAGGGTTACCCTCACCTGTAATATCGTCAAATCCATATCCCATATCAAATCCTAATAAACCAATCCCTGGCATAAAAAATCGAACACCTACTCCAGCAGACTTTTTCATTGAAAGTGGCCCATGTCTTTCTAAATAAAAAGGTTCAGCCATAGAACTTGTATTCCAAACATTCCCCATTTCGGCAAATGTCATAAAATAAATGACTGGATTTTCAGATAATGGAAATCTTAATTCTGTAGTAATTTTACTCATTGCATTTCCACCAACAGCCTGTCCTGATGCTGTTTGTGGACCAATAGAATTATCTGGATATCCTCTTAAAGCATTCCCATATGGTATTCCATTTCCTCCCATAATAAATCTTTCATCAAATGGAATAAAACTTTGAGTATCGTTACCTACGTTTAATGTTTTTATAACCCCAACTTTCAAAGAACTATATAATACAAATTTAGAAAATGTAGGTGTAAACCAGTCTAAATTCAACACATGCTTTTGGAAATTTTCATTTCCTCCTAACATCCCACCAGAATATGTTGATTCGATCTGAAATTTTGACCCTCTTGTTGTAAATTCTGCACGATTTCGGCTATCTCTAACAAGCACTTGGGACAAACTAAGTCCTCTAGTTTTTTGTAGACCTCCTAAGTAAGATTCAACATCAGCTTCAGATCCATCATATTCTTTTTGCATAATTCTTGCAGACCACATCACACGAAAAAAATCATCTGGCCACTCTAGTCGTCTACCAAAACTAAAAGAACCTCCTCCAACAGTAAAGTCTAGCGGGAAATAATAATTGGTTGAAGATCCTCTATAAGAATAAAATAATGAACCTCCAATTAGATAGGGACTATCATTAAGCATAGGATCTTGAAAAGATAAGTTGAAAGAACGATATTTTGATGGATCTTGATCAGAATAAAATGAAAAATTAGTACCTGTACTCACTCCAATATTAAATCTTTGTCCACGACCCATAAAATTATCAAATTCAACTCCTGCTCCACCTGTCATACCATATTCACCAGTNAATCCAAGGTTTGCATTAATTCTTTGNGTAGATTTCTTTTCTTGAACAATAAAATCTAAATCTACTTTATCTTCTGCAACTGGATTAACATCTGGAATAACATTGTCAAAATAGTTTAAAATCCAAATATCNCGCTGACTACGCATTAGTTTTGATCTGCTAAACACATCTCCAGGAAATAATTTTAGCTCTCTTCGAATAATATTTTCTCTTGTTCTTTCATTNCCCGAAACAAAAATGTTGTTTATATATACTTTGCTACCTTCGTTAAAAATAAAATTAACATCAATTGAATCTTCACCAACAGGGACAATTTCTGGATTAACATTGCTAAAAATATATCCCTCATCATTATAGACACTCATCATATCTTCAAAAACAGATTTTTCAAAATTTTCTTTTGAATACAAATCTCCTTCTTGTAAGCCTANAAGTATTTCCAATGTTTCAGAATTGGCAATTTCATTTCCTTCAAATGTAAAATTGCGATATTTATATTTNTTTCCTTCATTTATTGTTAAAAAAAGTGTCAGAGAATTGTCATCTTCATTTATAACTAAAGTATCTTTCAAAACACTAAAATCACGATATCCTTCATTCTGATAAAATGCTTTTAAGATATCTTTATCTTCTTTAAATGATTTTTCATTAAAACTTTTTACCCAAAAACTATACCATTTTCGTTCTTTTGTATCTTTAAGNTCTTNTTTTAATTTTCGATCTGAAAAATTATCGTTTCCTACAAAATTAATATTCCTAAGACGAAACTTATCATTTTCTTTGATACTAAAAACAACATCCCTAGCATATTCATTACGCACTAAAGTATCTTGCGGAACTTCAATAGAGGATTCAACTTCTACAGAAAAATATCCATCTTCTTGATAGACTTCTTTTATCTTCTCTTCTGCTGATGATAGAAAGTTTGGTCTTATTCTTTGCCCAATACGTAAATCAATTTGGTCGGTAAATCTTCCTTCTCTCATTGAATTTCCACGGAAAATAATATTATTTAGCGTCGGGCTTTCTTTGACTTCAATAGTAATCTCTACTCCATATTCAGATTCACTGTTAAGAACAATATTGATATCATCAAACAGGTTAAGATCCCATAATCTTGTCAAAGCTGTTGAAATATCTGCTCTTTGTATTTTGGTGCCATCTCTCAAGCCCGCAGAATATTTAATCATTTTATCAGAAGTAGTTGTATTTCCTTCAATATTAACACGGTATAGATTTACGTCCTGAGCAAATCCAACAGTAATCAATAAGAAAAAAAGAACAAATGTATACTTATTATTCATTTTTAGCTTAAAACCTTACCATACTTTCTTTTTCGTTGTCCAAAATCATTTAAGGCAGAAATTAAATCATCTTCCGCAAATTCAGGCCAATTTTTTTTACTAACATAAATTTCGGAATAAGCAGATTGCCATAACAAAAAATTACTTAATCTACTTTCTCCTCCAGTTCTAATAATTAAATCTGGATCTGGCATCGTAGGAGCATATAGATAGTTTTTAAAAATTTCTTCATCTATATATTCATTATTAGATGCAATAATCTTATTTATAGCATCCACAATTTCTTGACGACCACCATAGCTAAGAGCCAGCGTTAAAACTAACCCAGTATTATTTTTTGTACTTTCAATAACTTCCATAATTAATGTCTGCAATTTGGCTGGTAAATCCTCTAATTTTCCAACGACTTTTAAGGCAATATTGTTCCTATTTAACTTCTCTAATTCATTTTTTAAACTAGACGATAACAATGACATTAAATCGTTGATTTCTTCTTTAGGTCTTTGCCAATTTTCTTGAGAAAAAGTATAAAGTGTTAAATGAGCAATTTTCAGACGGACACAGACTTCTACAATGCTTCTTACTGTTTCTACTCCTTGAATGTGGCCTAATAGTCTTTTCATGTTTTGATTGGTAGCCCACCTACCATTCCCATCCATTATAATACCAATATGGGCAGGTAAATTATTTTCATGTTCTAATTTTAGACTCACAATAACATTACTTTTTTTGCTAAATCAACAAAAATATTTTTGATTTCAGAATCTTTTTTTTGGAAGACAATAGGATTACCATCATCAATAGATTTCATTAAATCATTCGAATACGGAATTTCAGCTAAAAATGGAATATTTAATCTTTTACTTTCATCTAAACCCCCACCTTTTTTGAAAAGATGGAATTTCAATTGAAACGAACCGTCTTTTTCCACTGGGACTTTTTTATCATTAATAACAATATGCGAATCTGCACTATTAACCGCTACGCCTTTAATGTTCATGTAAGACATATTTTCAACAACTCCTATTAAATCTGTCTCTACTTTTTTAAACATGTCGGCACCTTTTCTTACATCCGCTAATGCAATATCATTTGGTGTGGTTACAATAATTGCTCCATCAAGTGGTATTTTTTGTGAA
>PAVW01000009.1 GCA_002713205.1 Nitrososphaerota archaeon | reverse complement strand
GAGTAAAAAATTGATATTTAAATACAAGGAATAAATATTAAATTCAAATTATAGTCAATTGTATGAAAATATATTCCATATTTATAATAATATAAAAAGAATAATAACAATATTGAGAGTAAATATCGGAATTATTGGGCATATATCAATTGATAATATAATTGACAACGATTATAGTTTTAATTCAATAGGAGGACCACCATGTTATTCAGGATTAGTATCACAACTTCTAGGAGCTAAAATCAATATTATTACAAAAATTGGAAAAGATTTTCCCAATTCATATTTTAAATGGTTAAATCAAAATAAACTGAATTACTCAAATAATGATGTTGTAAAAAATAAAAAAACAACACAATTTCAAATAAATATTTCAAAACAAAATAAACAAATGAAATTAATAAATAAATGTGAAAATATAAAATTAAATCAATTTCAATTTAAAAATTTAAACGGAATACTAATAAGTCCTATTGTAAATGAAATTCCAATAAATCTAAATATAAAAATTAATTCAATATCTGAAATCACAATGTTAGATCCACAAGGTTATATACGAAAATTCAATAAAAATGGTTTATGTAATCAAAAAAATATAAAAATATATGATTTACCAAAAACAAATATTATAAAAATTAGTGAGCAAGAGTCATATTCAATTTCAAAGATCAATAATTTTAAACTAATTTTAAAATTACTTGCAAAAAAATACCAAATAGTCTTAGGAACATTAGAAAATAATAATGCATATTTATTAAATGAAAATAAAATTTTCTTTATAAGAAATCCAAATTACAATAAATTAAAAGATAGAATAGGATTAGGAGATATATTTAACGGCGTATTTTTAACAATGTTTTTGAAAGGCGAAAACATATTGTGGTCAATTTCAATGGCAATGGCTATTGCTTCATCAAGGAAAGAACATGGAATTAATAAAATCAATAAAATTGGCAAGTATAAAGAATTAACTGATAATATTTATAATAATATAAAAAAAATTGAGTAAATTTATGTTAATATATTAACTATTTTTTCATAATATCGTATTAAATGATTACAAAAAATTTAATCAATGTATTAAACAGAGACATAGAATCCTTTATTGCATTAACAGGTTGTAAAACATCCAATATATCGTATCAATGTTGTGAATATGACATCATAATAATTGGTAAAAAAACTGAAAATTCAATAATTAATGATCCAATAAATGGATTAATAGAAATCTATCGAATAGATTATGAATCATTTAAAAAATTAAAAGACTTTGAACTCTATAAATTTTTACCAATGAAAGTAATTTCAAATGGACCTTTTAGCTTATCGTCAAATATAATAAAAATCACTAATAAAAGGAAATTAATAAATAACGACTATAAAAAATATAAATTTATTGAAATAACATCCAATATTCAAAAAGCAAAGGAAGCGATGAATCAAACAAGTTTTTTAGATTGTAATTTTTGGATTTCGTGTTCAATTTATGAAATTATCGAATATATATTGATTTCTAATGCTATAAAACTTCATCCAGCACATATTTTAGAACAATTCAAAAAAGTAAATTCAAAAATAGACATGAGTATTTGGTATTCATTAATGAATTTAGAATTAGCAAATAAATCATCAGTGGGAAGAAAATTCGATGCAATAAATAAATTATACTTACAATCATTAGGGTTATTTAATCAAAAATCAGAAATCACATATTTACAAATAAAATTATTAAAAAATAAAACAAATTGGATGATAGAAAATAAAATGCATAGTAATGCATATAGTTTTCTAGAATTTGAAATAATAAAATTAATTAAATTTATTTATTCGAAATATTGTAAAAAAAATCAAATTTCATTACATCAATTTAAAATATTGTCAGAATTAATGAACAATAATGAAATTTCATATAATATTCCTAAATCAATAATCAATTTAGTTTCAATAAATAACAATGAGCATATAATAAAAACCAAAATAAATAAAGTATCAACAATAATAGAAGAGTTAAACAAGGTTTAAAATTGACAATAAAACGAAAGTCAATTATTGTTTTATATTAGGAATTTAAGTGATAAAAATATGAAAGCAGTAATATTAGCAGGAGGACATGGTAAAAGATTAAAACCATATACATTATTTCTGCCAAAACCAATGTTGCCATTAGGTAATAAACCGATATTAAGCTATATAATTAAATGGTTAAAAGAACAAAAAATTAACGATATAATTCTAAGTGTTTCTTATTTAAATAAACCAATTGAAGAATATTTTAGAGATGGAAAAGAATTCAAAGTAAAAATAAAATACATAAGATCAAAAAAACCATTAGGAACTGCAGGGCAACTTAAAAAAGCTGAAGCATTACTAGACGACACATTCGTGTGTTTATATGCAGATGCAATATTAGATTTTAAATTGAATAATGCAATTAAATTTCATAAAAAAAATAAATCATTAGCAACAATGATTCTTCAAGAATATAAAACAAAATTAAAATATGGTTTTATAGAATTAAACAATGACAAATCAATAAAAACATGGAAAGAAAAACCGAGCATATCTGGACTTATAAATACGGGTTGCTACATCATGGATAAAAAATTTTTAAAATTCATTCCAAAAAATAAAAAATATGAAATGGATAAACCATTTAAAAAATCCTTAAAATCAAAAATGAACATCTATGGATTCGAAGTAAATGGTAATATTTTAGATTTAGGAGATAAAAATGCATATGAAAATGCTTTTGCTAATTTCATAAAGGAGAAAAAAAATGACTAATAATATAATTTTAATTGAAGATGAATTAGTAAAAAATTTCTACCCTATAACACTGACCAAACCAACTGTTACATTACAATTCGGGTCAACAAACATATTAGAAAATTTAAAAATCAAACTAAATTCATCTTCGATAAGCGTTATTACGCGAGAATATCTTATAGAAACTGCAAAAAACAAATTTCCAAAAATATCAATAAATAGCAGGAATATGGAAAATAATGCAATAATTATTAATTCATTAATTAATCCAAATATGAATAATTTAAATAAAATAATTAATAAAAAAGAAAAATTCATAGTTTTATCAGGTAATAATTTTGTGGCTGGAAGAATTTCTAAAAAAGACTATCAGGAAATTATAAAAAAGGGTGAATTCTCGACTAAGAAATTAATTAAAAATACCAAGAATTATAATATTCTGAATTCAGATGACGATAACCTAATTAAATACCCATGGCAATTTCTAAAAGAATCAGCAAAAGCAATAACAAATCAATTTAAAGTACTGAAAAGAAATAACAATATTAAAAAGCAATTTAAATATTTATCAAAGAATTTTGATATTCTAATTTCAAATAAAGCAATAATCCCTGATTTACAGAAAATATATATTAATTCAAAAAATGGCCCTGTAATTATTGATGAGTATGCATTAATAGAACCATTTTCAGTAATTTCAGGTCCAGCATACATTGGAAAGAGAACGAAAATTCTCGGATCTAAAATATATAATACCGTAATTGCAAATGATTGTGTGATTGGAGGAGAAATACAATCATCAATATTTCATGAATATACAAATAAAGCACATTTAGGATATATGGGACATTCAATAATCGGTTCATGGGTGAACTTAGGTGCCTTAACAACAAATTCAGATCTTAAAAATTCATATGGTAATATAAAAATAAAAGTTGGAAATAGAAACATCTTAACTAATATAAATAAATATGGATGTATGATCGGTGATAATGTGAAAACATCAATCGGTTCGCTAATATTTACAGGAAAAAATATAGGAATAGCTTCACAATTATATGGATATACAAATGAAGATATTCCATCATTTACTATTATAAACAATTTAAGCCGGCAAAGAATAATTGAAGCAAATGTAAACTCAATAATTTTAACTCAAGAGAGAATGATGAAAAGAAGAGGAATCATACAGCAAAATCATGACAAAGAATTACTAAAAAAAGTTTTTAAAATGACAAAATCAGAAAGAAAAAAATTAGAAGTGAAAAGAGGCAAAATTAGAGTTTGATAAAAAATTCATTAGATAAAGAAAAGATCAACCGAATAGATAAATCAGGATTGTTTACAGAATATGAAAATTGGACTAATCAAGCAAAAAATGCAATTGAAATAGAACCAAATCTTCCAAAAAATCAAAAATTTGACAATATATTATTTGTAGGAATGGGAGGATCAGCAACTTCTGGGGATATAATACAAAGCTGGTTAAGAGACGAATTAAAAATGCCTTTTGAAGTGCTTAAAGATTATAAACTTCCTGCGTATGTAGGTAAAACAACTTTAGTAATTGGAGCAAGTATATCAGGTGAAACACAGGAAACAATTTCAGCTTGTATTGATGCAAAAACAAAAAGAAATGCAACAGTAGTCTCAATATCTGCAGGTGGAAAATTACAAAAAATTAGTGAAAAAAACAACATACCTCATACAAAAGTGAGAATGGCACTTGTTCCAAGAGCAAGTCTACTATATGCATTATTACCTTCAATAACACTTCTAAAAAATTTAAATGTAATAAAATCGCCAAAAAAAGAACATAGTGATATAATAAGACTACTAGATAAACAAGGAAAAGCAATTAATAAAAATATTCCTTTAGAAACCAATACTGCTAAAAAATTTGCAAAAGAAGTATTTGAAATGGCATCACCACCAACCATTTATTCATCTCAAACATTATACGCGCCAGGTTATAGATTTAAAGCGTCATTAAATGAAAATTCAAAAATTAGAGCACAGCACATACTTCTTCCTGAATTGTGTCATAATGAAATACAATCTTGGGGAAAAAACAAAGATAATAAAATTACATCAATTGTATTACGGGATGAAAATGAAAGTCAAGAACAAAAAGCAAGATTTGAATCACTGAATACACTTTTGATTAAAATGAATATTAAACCACTAGAAGTTCACACTGAAGGAAAAACACAATTAGGTAAAATTATTAATTTAATCTATCTTTTAGACTATATTTCACTATATCTAGCAATTCTTAAAAAAATTGATCCTACACCAACTCCTCATATAGATGAAGTTAAAAATAGATTAAAAAAATCGTTTTAATAAAAATAATCAATAAAAAAATTAGGTTACGCCAACTAAATTTGCTAATTCTTTTCTTGCAGTTTTACCTAAGATTTCTGCAGAACGTTCAGAATTTATTGGATTAGAATAAATACCAAAACCTTCTTCTAATCCATCTTTATGTGTCAATTGAGGATATATCTCTATATGCCAATGTATCTCACCATTACTATCATTAAGTGAATTATGAAAAATAAGATGAAAGAACGGTTCATTTAATGCAGAATCTAAACCACCTAATGTTGAACGAAGAATTAGAGATAAATCATGTATTTCATTTTCAGCAATAGAAGCAAAAGAAGAACCAGATTTATGTGATTTTGGATAAATCCAGAATTCAAAAGGATATGTAGGAGCCCAAGGAGAAAATGCCAAAAAATGACTCGTAGATAAAATTTGTCGGGGTCCACCTGTTTCAAGATTAATTATTCTACACATAGGACAACTTCCTAATTCAAAAATTGAATTTTGATAAGACTCTATTTCTTGGGAGATAAACGGAGGAGTAAATGGGAGAGTTAAAATTTCAAAATTTGCGTGATGAGAATAAGCATCAACAAGTCTAGAATTAGAATAAATAACTATATTCTTAAAATTAGCAGAAATAAGAGTTTTAAAAGTAGTTTGAACATTATTTAAAAGCAGAAATAATTTATCAATAGTTAATTGAGAAAATGGCTTATGAACTTTATTTGCAATTAATATTTCTTTATGAGAGTTATTATCGATATCAAATTCACCAATATCAAAATTCGATTCAGGTAACAAAATTTTTTCCAATGAATCTGGTTGAAAAATAACATTGTATTTAGATTTATTACAAATAACACACATATTCNGATCTATAGAAAAGTTAGAACGATTAAAATCGAAAGCAAAATTATTAGAATTAACCAATACATGTTTATCAGTAAAATAATCTCTTCGAATTTGTTTCAAATAAGACAATAGTATCAAAAGTTACTTATATTTTTATAAAATATCACATATTTATAATAAAAGTAAAATAATCAACCATATATGAAATTAATCTTTGTACGTCACGGACAATCAGTATATAATTTAGAAAATAAATTTACCGGATGGTACAATCCACCATTAACAAAAACAGGAGAAGAACAGGCATTGAATATAGTCAGTAAATTAAATCAATATAAAATTGAATTGATATACTGTAGTACATTGTTAAGAGCAAAACAAACTGCTTTAATTATACAAAAAAATCATAAACGAATTTCAAAAAATATAATATATGATTCATCATTAAATGAACGTGATTATGGTAATTGGTCAGGAAAAAATAAAGAAGAAATTAAAACTGAAGTTGGAGAAAATGAATTTTTAGCAGTAAGGAGAGGATGGCATAATACGCCAAAAAATGGAGAATCACTTGAAGATACAGCAAAANGAGCAAATAAATGGCTTGAAAAAATAAAATTTGATAATAATCAGAATATATTAATTGTTTCTCATGGAAATACGATTCGTGCTTTAAGCGTATTATTACATGTAAATACAAAAGAAAATATAAATCAATTTGAATTAAAAACTGGAGAAATTCTAATTGTATGATACAAGATTAATTAACGAGAGATATCAGATAAATATCCACCTTCTTGCTTAAATAAATCATCAATAGATTCTGCATTACGAATAACTTTAATATTTTGATCTAATTGTCTAAGTAAAATAGCAGGTTTAGGCTGACAATGAAAAGGCATATTAAACACAATGGAATAAGCACCAACTTTATGAAAAACAACTAAATCTTTAACACGACCCGCAGAAAACTTTTTGTCGTCTGATATATTAAATACATCAAGTGAGTCACATAATCTTCCAACAATAGTCACTTTTGAATCCATGAATGATTTTGAATTGTTAATTAAATGAATTGGATACTCGTGATTAATTAATGCAGAATCTAATAAAAGATGATAGCCAGAATCAACAATAAGAAATTTTTTATCAATAAATGATTTTGAGTTAACAATTTTNGAAATAAGAACGCATGACTCAGCTGTAAGAAAACGACCACTTTCAACTATAAGAGTAAAGTTATCACCTATAGAACTAGCAAATTCATTAATTTTTTTAGATATTACACTGCCAAAATTATTTGGAGAAAGAACATCTTCAGAATATGAAACAGGAATACCACCTCCTATATCTAAAATTTTTATTTGTAATTCTGGTAAATCTTTACGTATTGTAGATATAAATAATTCTAATTTATCAATGGTTTCTAAATAACAAGCAGGGTCATTAATTTGAGAACCTAAATGGAAATGTATTCCAGAAAAGTTCAAATATTGAGAAAAATAGATTTTTCGAATTAATTCGAATGCAGAATCTTGTGTCTGTCCATAGAATGGAACTCCAAATTTTCCTTTTTTATTTGTAGCAGGGATAAGTGCATCTACATCAACTTCTGGATTAATTCGTACTAAGACTTCGGGTTGTGTTAAAGATGATTTAGAAGCAGAAATTAAATTTAANAGTCCATCATATGAACTAACAGCCAATTTAGTAACACCTTTATCTAGAACTTCTGAATATTCATCCAATTCTTCAGTAATGCTTGTATAAAGCACATTAATTGGATCTCCACCAGATTTAAGGTAAAAATAAAGTTCGCCTAAAGAAGCAATATCGAAATGAATACCTTCGGAAATAAAAATTTTTAAGACTGAAGGNTTAAAATTAGATTTCATAGAAAATGCAATTAGTAATTTTCCATCATAATGACTATACGATTGTTTTAAGATAGAAACTTGATTTCTTAATGTTTTTTCATCGATTACGTAAGAAGGCGTACCATATTTATTTGCAATATCCTGAATTTCTGGATCGGAAAAAATCGAGGTGTCATATCTCGATATATTTTCAGTATGAGAAGTAGCCAATTTTTAAAATTATTTTTGACCTACCACTATTTCAATAGTAGAAACATTTCGTTTTTCAGTATCTTCACCTAAAACGACTGTATCAATGGCAATACTTTTAGTAGAGAATTTTCCTTTACCTAATCGTTCTGTAATAATTAAAGCTACATCTACTGCTCGAGAAATCACCATTCCACGTCCTTTAATGATTATTTCATCAGATTGGCCAAGTTGAATTAAACCTGACATTGCATAACTCATTACTGGTTTTTTTCCAATAAAGATATTGTTTGAAGGTGCAGATTGGCTTGATGTGTCTTTAGATGGAACATCATCAGGAATAGAAGACTGCGGACCTACTTCTGTATTTTCACTATTAACATTGTTATCATTTTCTAACATTTTTTGTAAATTTCTATAAATTAAAATTATTTATAAAGTTAATGCTAATTTTTGATTTTTGTTAAAACAAATTTGCATTTTAATTGGATTTTAGTCATATAACTTATACATTTGAATACAATTTGTTACAATATGCCAACGGCATATGTACTAATCAATACAGAAGCTGATGTAGAAGAGGAATTCATTAATGAAGTCAATCAATTAGACGGCGTTAAAGAAGTAGCATCGGTCTACGGAAGATACGATTTTATCGTAATTATTGAATCGGAAAACATGAAAAAGGTCAAAGATATAATAACTTGGAAAATTCGAAGAATAAGGAGCGTTAAATCAACTATAACATTAATCAAAGTATAAAACTAGCATTATAATAGTTTTTCAATGGGAATATTTTGAGATTTACCATTAGGATAAGCCCTTCTAATAGATAAAGGCACAGAACCAGCAGCCAATTCCTTAATGGCTACATGAATAGGATCATTAATGTCTTTAGGTATTTTAATAAATGCAGGAGCGCCAAGAGATATCTGTAATGAACGAGAGCCTATAATTTTAGCACGTTCAAAACGAGTTAGCTTTGAAGGCCCAACTTCAATTTTAAATTCTTCTTTATTCTCTTCTTTATTCATTAATAACAAAATCCAAAATAATAATTATATATTGTATAACATAAAATTCGTTATTTACTTCAATAAAAAGTTTTCTAAAATTAATTATATAAATCAAATAAAAAGAAAAACCTTAAGATTGAAAAAAAACTAGGTTAACATAATGGATTCATTATCAAAAATAAAAATAATTATCACCACATCATCAAATAAACTAGAAGGAGAATTATTAAAACATCTTTCGCCTATGATTGTAAATCAATTCATACAGCAAAAAATTCTAACCGGACCATTAATTAAATATGGAGACAGCATGGTATATGCACCAATAGAAATTAAAGCAGGTTTTGAAAAACCAAAATCTAAGTTTAATAAAGGCGATATAGCATTTTTNCCAACAAATAATTCAATTTGTATTTTTTTAAAAGACGTAGAAATACAAAATCGAATGACTTTAATTGGAAAAATAATAAATGGCCTTGAATCCCTATATAATTTATCAGCTGGTGAAGTTATAAAAATTGAAATTTGTGAATAATTCAAATAAACAGAATATTGAAAAGAAAATCAAAATAATTGATTCTATTTCAACGATAATTTCAATGATAATGATAACAGGAATTATATATATATTATATTTAGATGATTTTCAGTTTTTTTTTAATATTAGATTAATAATATTTACAATTATATTTTCAATAATTGGATTTTATTTAGGAAGAAAAAGATTAGATTTATTTGCAGAAACATTATAAAAAGTTAATCATTCGCTCTATCACAATGCTATAATTATTTAAACATCATATTAATTATCGATAATGTACCTAAAATAGCCTCTTCGCTACGAACAGTTTCAACACCCTGATCAGGAAATAAATTAATTAAGAAAAAATCATTAAAATTAACAAGTATTTTTTCATTTTTTATAATTTCAAGAACTCCACTACTAGGAGATCCAAATATAATGAGTATTTTCATTCGAGTTTTTTTAGTAGTATAATCAAATAATGAATCAGACATATGTTGAATATTTTTACCAGATTTAGTAGTAATTATTTTTAAATTGAAATTTTTGTTTTTAGAAAGAACAGAAAAAGAATTTATAATGTCAACTTTGTAACCCCAATATTTATTTGGTTTAGATTGTTTTACGGATATAAATTTATTTGGTCTCGAGGTAGAAGGTATTACAGTGATAATATCACCAATAAGAAATTTTCCATTCAATACTCCAAATTTATTTAAACCAAGATCTATAATTGACGAATTAGTTTTTTGATTATAGTTTAAAATTAATCCTTGACGTGGTTGTAAATTTGTAAAAGACGATAGATCTTTTGAAACTAAATGTGATGGTATTTTTAAAGGCGGTAATGCTCCAGCAAATTTTAAAGCATTTGATATAGGAAATAATTTTTTTCGTAAATATTGTGGAGTAACTAAATAATTAAGCAATAGGGAAATAAATCGACTATCGTCTCTACGTTTAACTTTATAAATATAAATCTTATTTATTTGAAAAATTGAAGCAGATCTGGCAATTAATGATAATTTTTGTGATTTAGCTGAAAGAGACTGACAATCTTCTAGTATATTAGATGGAATTGCAATTTCTAATTCGCCCAACTCAATTCCTTAACCCATCATGTTTATTATCATCAAAAAATTTGATTATTTTTTGAGCAATGACAATAGAAGCTTCTTTTTGAGCTTCAACAATTTGTGCACCAATATGCGGAGTAGCTATAACATTATCTAATTTAATTAATTTATTTCCATAAGGAGGTTCCTTAGAAAATACGTCAAGAGCAGCTCCTGCTATCTTATTATTGACTAAAGATTGATATAAATCAGATTCAATGATTAATTGTCCTCTAGCCGTATTAATTAAATAAGCACTATTTTTCATCATATCAAACTGTTTCCTTCCCATCATATGAATAGTTGCTGGAGTTGATGGAAGATGAAGACTAACAAAATCAGATTTATATAGTAATTCTTCAAGCTCGACTTGTTTAATTTCATATTTCATAAGAAATTCATTATCAATAATTTCTTTTTCAAAGGCAATTACATTCATTTCCAATGCTATTGCGAGTTGAGCAGTTCTACGACCTATTCTACCCATTCCTATAATACCAAAAGTTTTTCCGCGCAATTCAGTTCCCAATAAAGAATTCTTTAACCATAAATCATTTTTTAAAGCGGCATCAGCCATAGGAATTGAACGAGCTAAACTCACAGCCAAAGAAATAGTCAATTCCGCAACAGCATTAGTTGATGCTTCAACAGACGTAATAACGTCAATATTTTTTTCAGTAGCTGTAGATAAATCTATATTATCTACACCAGTACCAGGTCGTCCAATTAATTTGAGTGATTCGGCAGAATTCAATACATCTTTAGTAATTTTTGTACGACTACGCACAATAACAACAGATACATTCTTAATTATACTAATTAATTCTTCATGAGTAATAGTTGGATTTTCAATTAAATCAAAACCTGCATTTTTTAATAATTCTATGCCCTCAGGTTCAATTTTATCACATACAAGAATTTTTTTATTAATATTCAAATACTTGTTTTATTACCTAATTATGCATTTAAATATATATTGAATAAAGGAATAATCAATATAATTATTAAAGTAAAAGGATATTGAAAATAAATGGAAAAAGATAAAGAACTAGAAAAATTAAAGCGAAAAAAACTAAATGAAATAATGAATAAAATTGAAAAACAACACGATGACAAAAATCCTAAAACAATACTAAAATCAAAATTAATAGATAGAGGAGAAGAAGTATTAGATATTGCAGAAAAAGCCTATCCTAATGAAACAAAAGCTGTAATTAAGAAATTATCAGAATTAATTAAACAAGGAAAGATTCAGAATTTAATTTCCGGTGGAGAATTGCTTTCAATATTCCGAAATTTAGGACTTAATTTTTCAGTATCTACATCAATTTCTGTCTCTAAAGATGGAAAAATAACTTCATTATCAGATAAATTAAAGAATGAAGAGTAAATCATTCCTCAATTTCAGTAACTGTAGGAGAATGTAATTCTTTTGATTTGTCAATAGAACTAATAACAGTATAATGTGAATTAATAAGTTTATTATGAATTTCATCAGATAAATTAAAACAGGAAACAAATTCTTTAAGATGAGGTTCAATCATCTTACGATCAAAATCATTCAATTTTCTATATTCGATATTGAGTTTAACACTGTATTTGCTTAAGAATAATTTTTTGATAAAATGAAAAGCATTTTCTGGTAATAATTCTTGTAAAATTTCCAAATTAATATCAGATGAAGAAGAAATTTTTTTGAATAGATCGTCAGTAATAATACCTTTAGAATTTAGATATTCTAGATATCGAATAATATCTTCCATTGGAGGTTTAAGTCCAATCGAATCTGAATTAATTTTTCCGCGAATGTAAATAGAACCTCTCAACATACCTGTAGCAAGAAAATTACCAACTAATTGTTCATCGTTTGCAGAATCAATATAATCAATTCCTAATACCATTGCAAGACCACCAGCCATATATTCACCAAAATAATCATCTGCTCGTCCACCAACAATTACAACGGGCCTACTTTCTTCATATTCACGCATTAAAATGAAAGCACGATTACCTACATTTCCTTTAACAAATATTTTTCCACCTTGCAATGCATATCCTAAAACATCTCTTGAATCGCCGTGAATGATAATTTTCCCTTCGTGCATAGTATCAGCGACATTATCTTCTGCGCTGCCATATACACATATTTCAGTTCCTTTGTTAAAATTAGCCAAGCAATTTCCAGCAGTGCCATAAATATTAAGTTTAGTTCCTTTCGGTAAATCAACACCTAAATATCTTTGGCCTCGTACATTTATCAAAGTAATCGATTTTTCATTATCAGGTAATTTAATTTTGATTTGTCGATTTAATTCATAAGAAGACAAATCATCAGCATTAATCAGATTCTTAGACGAATATGTAGTTTTTTGAATTTGAATTAATTCGTTTTTAGATGCAGAATTAACTATTATTTCCGATGTTCGACCAGATTCAATTATTCCACGATTCATAGAAGCTAAAACAAATTTTCCCGGTTCAGGAGTCCAAATAGTTGAATCAGGCGATAATGATCTTATCTGGCATTCTTCACTAGCCATATAAATATAATTTTGATCCTCGCCAATTACAATTGGTCTAAATTTCGATCTATCAATCATAGATAAAAGATATACATCTTCACCGTCAGAATAACCTGTAAGTATAGTAAATGGGCCATCTAGTTGAGAGCCTCGATATTTATATAACAAATTACGAATCTGTCTTGATTTATCGGCACCCATTCGATAAAGAAAACGATCATAAGGATTCGATAAGATTATACCTATTTCTTCCATTGAGAGATTCATTACACGAGCAAGATAATCTACAATAAAAGAAACGACTTCACTATCAGTACCAACTAAATTAGGAACGCCACGAGAATTAAGAAAATTTATGTTAGCGCCAAAAGAGCTAATATCGCCATTATGAACTATAGCTGTATTAAAAAATGAAAACGGATGAGACCAAATAGCTGACGAACCAGGAGAATTAGTAGGTTGTCTAGTATGAGCAAGCCATAAATCACCCATTTTTTCTTTCTGTGAATACCCAAAGAGATTTTTTAATTTAGTAACAATGGTATTTGAATCATTAGTAACTAAGCCGGTTGAATGAGCCACGTCCAAAGGATAACCAATATCTTTGTACACTTCGAGATAATTTCCTGAAGAATAAACCCGAGCACTGTATTCAGGCTGAGAGAATTTATTATTAATATCATGAATTGTTCTAGCAAAATGTAAAGAATTAGTAGTACTTACAATAAGATTATAACTCAAAGGTAATTGAATGGCAGATATATTTCTAAAATTCTCTTGTTTTATAATAATATTAGAATCATGTAAAATATTTTTAATTTCATTAGCTATGTTTTTGTTTGCTACAAATGCCTGTAAATAATAATCATTAGGAGAGCTATTATTTAGATCAAAACAAGCAAAACCTGCGCCATATTTACTTCCACGAAATCTAACACATTCAATACCATCAATAGCAATAGAACTAGGAATCTTATTACTATTCTTTTTTCGAAGAACAGCAAAAACACCACAATCATCTTTACTTATAATTTTAAATTTATTCATGGCGCGCCACCAGGTTTAATATCCAATCGTTGTCTAATTTCAGGATCAAGATCAAGTGAACGAAATAATTCTCGATTCCCTGTTAATGAATTTTGAATTGAACTTATTCCTGCAGCCCCAGCAAGAAGTTTTAATTCCTTTTGTAAACCAAGAATGAAATATTCAAGTTTTTCATGTGCTTTATCACGATCAAACTTGTCATTTTTATCAGGATCGTAATTTAAAGATATTAATGCAGACTTGCTTATACCAACAGCATCAGCACCAAGTCCAATAAGTTTGAATATATCTGCAGCGCCACGTACTCTACTACCTTCCACTAACAAGTTGAGTTTACTTCGAGCTGGAGTATTGTCAATTTGCGTATTTCTTAAAAGCTTGTCAATTTCTGAAGTAATAATGGCAAGATCAATAGTAGTTTCATCATTATTCATATCCCAATCTATAATAAACCCAGAAATATTATTATCAAGTAAAGATTTTACATTATCAATAATTTTTTCTTTTGATGGCAATCGAACGAAAACAGGAACATTAGTCTCAATTAATTGGTCAAGTAAATCTATTTCATTATAATTTATTGTTATTGAAGAAATATTAGAAGTCGGATTATTAATAAATTCAGAATGATCAATAATTAAAGAACTATTAAAAGTGTTATTTTGAAGTGATAAATTTTGAGAATCAAATAACAGTCCTAAAGAATAAGCAACTTCTGAAAATATATCACGAATAATACCTTTCTCAAAGAGTCGTCCAAAGAATATAGGAGATGATAGACGAATTTGACCAGATGCCAAATAAGAACAAGTCTCAATTTCTTCTCTATACGGATCAATACTAGGCCGTGTTACTTGTGCTCCATCAACTCTTAACCAATCACAAACAGAACGAGGAGTATCAACAAACGGTGCAGAAATAGAACCCATACTTGTAATTACAGCTTCGCCAGGGGATCTTCCTGCACTACCAGACAGTTCACGAAGTTCAGATTGCAATATACTAGTCCAATAATTATCATCTTGTACAAAAGATTGTGAAGGAGATTTACCAATTAAGGTTTTTTCTGAATTATCTATCTTAACGCCTAAAACAGCACCAGTTTCATCATTCATATTATGTCCACGAAGTAGATCTCTGCGTCCAACAAGTTCAGAAGCTGATTTAAGATTAAGTTCTTTCAAAATCCACTTAAATTCTTCTATCCAACCATAAATTAAATTAGAAGTCCATTCAACTGATTTATCAAGTGAAAGAACTTTTGTAGGGTTGTCTACGAGTTTGTTTGTAAGAAGCGCGGGACAGAAACCAATATGACATTTATGAACCATAAGACAGCCTAGACCAACTAATGTGGCAGTTCCAGTACTAACACAATCAGCGCCTAAAGCAAGTAATTTAGCAGTGTCTTCTGCATTGCTAACAGTACCAGCTGCAATAACAGAAAACCCTTGTCGTAGGTTCTGTTGAGTAAGAATTCTATCTACCCATGAAACTGCAAGATCAATAGGCAAACCTACATTATCTCTTACCACAGCAGGAGCCGCACCAGTACCTGCACCTGCCCCATCAATAATTATGCCATCAGCACCCATACTAGCAATTCCGGAAGCTATATATGGAACATAATTAGTGCAACCAACTTTAACAAATACAGGTTTTCCAGTAGCTTCCTTCAGAGCCCAAATACGTTGACCTAAATCTTCAATAGAATAAATATCATGATGAGGAGCGGGAGATACGGCATCTTTGCCAACAGGTATTCTACGAGCGCGAGAAATTGGGCCGGTAACTTTTGAACCGGGCAAGTGTCCACCAATACCAGGTTTTGCACCTTGGCCGACTTTGATTACAATTCCTTGTCCAGTTTTAAGAACGTCAATATCAACTCCAAATCTTCCAGAAGCCCATTGAACAGTTATTTGTTTACAAGCAGCGACATCAGGATGTAAGCCACCTTCACCAGTACCATTAATAACTCCAGTTGCGTCAGAAGCACGCGCTAATGCAATATTTGGAATTCCACTAAGTGCACCAAAAGACATATCACCTAAATAAAGCGGGGCGCTGAGCTTAATTCTACCATATGCTAAAGTTGTCAAAGACGATATTTCATTAATTAAAGATACATCATCTCTATTAGAAAGAAAGTTTTTATTCGATTCTAAAGGATCGATGTTAGAAAAAGCTAAACGATCTAAAATTCTAAAGCTATCAGAGTGATCTTCCCACAAATATGCAGAACGGCCGGTTAATGCTAATTCACGAAGATGTTCAATACGTTTATTGTTCCAAAATTCTTTATTCTTAGCGTTAGGCATACGAACAAATGAATCGACCTCTTGAATAATTGGTTTAGACATCAAGTAAGAATAAAGAAAAGTTATTATATTCTTTACGCATATATATTGACTATTATTGCCTAAAAAAGAAATAAAAATACAAAAAATGGACATAATGGAAAAAAAAATAGTCAAAATGCTAATAAAAAATCCACGAATCACAGATATGAAAATTAGCGAATTAACTGAAATATCATATAAAACAGTAAGCCGTAAACGACAAAAATTAGAAAATTCAGGTTTAATTAATTATTACACGGAATTAAATACTGGTACTAAAGGAACTAAAACATTAACATCGAGACATCTTTATTTAATTAAATTTCAATTAGGAATAACACAAGAAAAAATAATAAAGGAAATTAAAGAAGAACCAAATGTAAAAACAATTTTTACAGAATTAATTTATGAATCGCATTTAGCAGAAATTGACGGCCATACATCATTAATAATGATAATAGAAGGAGAAACAGATGATGATATAAATATAGGATTTAATTCAAAGATAGTACCATCATTAAAAAAGAATCATGGAAAAGATTCAATAGTCAATGTTTCAACCATAAGATTAGGAAAAACAATAAGAATATTTCATAATTACTTACCAATGATCAATATTAGTCAAGGCATTATAAAAAACGAATGGCCAGAAACAGCTATATTTCCAAAAAAATAATATAAAATTAAACCATTATATTACAGTTTTGTATTTTAAAAAATCAAATGGAAATCAAACTAAAAACAACGAAAAAACCAAATCTGCATAAACCAATACTCATCTGTGGAATGCCAGGGAGCGGATATGTTGGAAAAATAGCAATCGATTATCTAGTCAAACAATTCAATGGTAAACAAATATGTCATATAGAAAGTAATTTATTTCCACCACAAGTAATTATAAAAAATGATGGAACGTCAGAAAATATAAAATATAAAATATATAAATTAGAAAATAAAACAAATAAAAGAGATTTATTAATTTTAACTGGGGAATCACAACCAACTACATCAGAATCAAATTATTTGATTTCAGAAAAAATTATTGAATATATTAATAAAATAGGCGTAAAAGAAGTATATACTCTAGCAGCGTATATCACAGGAGCATTTGTTAAACAACCAAAAGTATTTGGCACGTCAACTCATATAGAACGAATTAAACAAATGAAAAAAAATGGAATTGTTATTATGAAAGAAGGAATAATAACTGGAATGAATGGATTATTAATTGGAATTGCAAAAATACATGGAATAAAAGGAACAGCACTTTTAGGAGAAACTTCAGGATATGTATTTGATCATAACTCATCAAAAGCAGTATTACAATCATTAAATAAATTATTAAAAATGAATATCAATACTGAATATTTAAATGTAAAAGCAAAAGCAAATGATGAATTACTGTCACAAATTGAACAAATGAAACAAACGAATGAAAATGAAGGAATAAAATATGAAGAAAATAAAGATCTTCAATATATTAGCTAATTATTGTAATAAAAAAAATCTTGTGGTAATTTAAAAGGAATTTTTTCAGGGTTAATTATTTTAATTTTTTTATTAGAAGAATTTTTTCCTTGTATAATTATAACATTATTAATTGAAACATTAAATAATTCCGATAACATTTTCATGGTATGAATATTAGCACGATTATGTTTCGGAGCTGAAGTAATATGTATTTTAATATAATTATTAATAAATTCAATGTAATTTCTGTTAGAATTAGTGAAAACCTTAATATCCAATACTATATACTTAATTTCCAAATACATTTATTATAATGTAATTAAATTAATATGATTCGAAATGAAGGACAATATAGCAAAATCTAAAGTAATCAAATTGGAGTGTTTTTCATAATGACAGAAATTAACAGTATATTAAAAAAAACATCCAGCACTACATGGGAAATTCCAGCAACTTATAAAAAAGGAATGAGAGTCCCTGCAAAGATATATGGTACTGATAAATTATTGAAAGTATTAGATCATCATGTAATTGAGCAAATAACCAATGTGGCAACACTACCTGGTATTCAGAATTATGCATATGCTATGCCTGATGCTCACAGCGGATATGGATTTCCTATAGGAGGCGTAGCGGCAATGGATATAGATGAAGGTGTAATTTCTCCAGGAGGCATAGGATTTGATATAAATTGTGGAATGAGATTAGTATTAACTAATTTAACTCATACAGATGTCAAACCAAAACTAAAAGAATTAGTAGATCAGCTTTACAAAAGAGTCCCTGCAGGAGTAGGCGGATCAGGTTTTCTTAAAATCAACAATACACAATTTAAAGAAATAGTGGAAATAGGATCAAAATGGTGTATAGAAAATGATTATGGTTGGGAAGAAGATCTTGAAAAAACAGAAGAAGAAGGATCAATGAAAAATGCTAATGCGGCAAAAATTAGCGATGTGTCAATAAAAAGAGGCATTAGACAAATAGGAACGTTAGGTTCGGGGAATCATTATTTAGAAATACAAGTCGTGAAACCGGAAAATATATTTGATAAAAAAGCAGCAAAAACAATTGGTATTTTTCCAAATCAAGTGGTAATTATGTTTCATTGTGGGAGTAGAGGATTTGGTCACCAAGTTGCGTCTGATTATTTAAAAAAATTTTTATATGTAATGCAAGAAAAATATAAAATCGAGATATTGGATAGAGAACTTGCATGTGCGCCATTTAATTCACAAGAAGGCCAAGATTATTTTTCTGCTATGAAATGTGCAATAAACATGTCATTTGTAAATCGACAAATAATTTTACACAGAATAAGAGAAGTTTTTGGTCAAATTTTTAAAAATGATCCAGAAAAACTAGGCCTGTCAATGGTATACGATGTAGCTCATAATACAGCAAAAATTGAAGAGCATAATATCAATGGTAAAAACAAAAAAGTAATTGTTCATAGAAAAGGAGCAACCAGAGCGTTCGGACCTGGAAGAGATGAAATTCCACAAAAATATAGAAGTATAGGGCAACCAGTAATCATAGGTGGAAGTATGGAAACAGGTTCGTATCTATTATTAGGAACTGAAACATCCCATCAAGAAACATTTGCAAGTACGGCACATGGAAGTGGAAGAATTATGAGCAGGACCAAAGCCAGACGCCTGTTTCGAGGAGAAAAATTATTTAGAGACATGTTAAATCGCGGAATTTATGTTAAATCAGTATCTTATTCAGGATTAGCAGAAGAAGCTGGTGAAGCTTACAAAGATATAGACGAAGTAGTAAATGCCACTGTAGAAGCAAAAATTTCAAAAAGAGTTACAAGGTTCGTTCCAATAGGTAATGTTAAAGGATAAGCAATACTCAAAAAATCATAATGCCATATAGTTATAGAGAAGACATTTCCATTGCAGATGCTGCAATTGAGGTAACTGCAAATTCATTAGAGGAGCTTTTTATAGATTCAGCAAAAGCACTAACAAATACAATGGTAGATAATCTTGATTCAATAAAATGTAATAAAAAATCAAAAATACACATATTAGCACCAAGTATGGAATTTTTATTATTTGAATTTCTTGAGAAATTAATAATTTTAAAAGATGCCGAGACATTATTATTCAATAAATTTCAGTTAGAAATTACAGAAACATCCAATGAACTTGTACTAGATGGTAAAATTTATGGCGAGAAAATTAATTATAATAAACATGAATTATCTTCAGATGTCAAAGCAATTACATTACATATGTTCAAAGTTGAAAAAATAAACAATAACTGGAAAGCAAATTTCATATTAGATATTTAACGATGCTTGAGATAATTTTTGACTATTTTATCTATACCAGAACTAAAATGAATTGCTTTTTTTGATTGAGTAAGAATATCTGCAGGTAAATGTAGTTTTTTCCCAATACGTTTAAGAATTATTTTTCGAATTTGTTTGGAATGATCAATTTTTAAACTAAGAGGACATGAAAGGCCATATTTTACGACTCCGATAGATGCATAAGGAACATGTAAATCGACAAAAGGAGAAGTAACTTTCTCATCTCGTTCAAAATTAAGAGCATAGGCATTATAAACATCATTTCGCATCATTTGTATGACAGATTCCTGCCCATTTTCCTTAAAAGTTCTCAAATATCGTGCATAACCACCAAAAAGTTCGTCTGCTAATTGACCAACAAATAAATCTTGAAAACCATGAATTTTTGCAGCTTGAGCAACAAAATAGAAACCTAAACCAATACTAATATCTAATGGTCTGGTTACTTCAGCAATATTTTGAATTTTTGGTATAGCATCAATTATTTCAACCTGAGTAGGTTCAACCTCAATTAAATCCAAACCTAAGAGTTTAGATAATTTTCTTGCATTATAGTAATCATACGAATTTTTCATTCTTACATTAATTGCTGAAACATTAGATAATTGAGATGCCAAAGCAACTAAAATTGAGCTGTCGATTCCACCTGAAAAAGAAATTGAAATTTTTTTCTTAGAACCAATTCGGTTAATTAAAGATGATTTTAACAAACTAATCAATTCATCGCCATTAGAATCATTAAACTGACTAGATATAAAGTAAGATTTTGAAGGCATTAAAAATAAATTTTTTTCTAATAAAAAAGCACTGCCCGGTAAAAATGATTTAGCGGTAACACAAATATCCATAATAAGTTTCTTTTGTGAAGAAATTACAATATTGTTATCATATTGGCCAAAGTATAATGGTTTCATACCAATAGGATCTCGACAAATCAATGTACCAAGTACTGTCGGAATAACAATACAATATGCACCATCTAATTTATACAATTCATTTAAATGAATAAGTAATTTAGAAAGTGATTTAGAATTTTGTATATTTTTTAAAATAGGTTTAAAATTTCCATAAATTTCACCATGTAAAATAATCTTTGAATCATTTGTAACAGGATCATTCCCCAAACAGCCTATAATTTCAAAATTAGAAGCAGGCATATTCAATGAAGAATTAATAGAAGCATCAGAACGATTAAAATACAAATATCCATTCCACGATCGATGTGATAAATAATTTAATGAGTTTATATGAATTGTAGAAGGTGGAAGATTAGTACAAAAAATCCCTCTTACATGATTGATATTCAATTTAATTCTAAATCCTTTAATTGCTCTTTAATATTTTGAGCGATAGATTTTCCAATTTGTGGGACTTGAGATAAACGAATAACCGTAACATCATTAATAATATTTAGATTTTTGTATCCAGCATTATATAATGCCCTAGCACGAATTCTGCCTATCTGTTTTAAACGAATTAATTCAATTAATTCTTTTTTTATACCATAACTTAAACGAATATTTAATTCATAAATTTGTGGTAGTAAAAAATTCTTTTGAAATAATTCTGCAATCTTTGAAATAGCATGAATAAGCCATTTTGCATTTTCAACTGCCCTATACAAATCACCAGGTTGAATATCTAAATTTTTCAATATTTTATCATCGTTCCATTCACTAATCCAACAATTTAATAAATCTAAACTTCTAAAAGAGCGCAAAAATTGATCATTAGAGGAATAATCATCAATAATTATAGGCTCAAGAAAATCATCATTATGTTCAGATAAAAAATTATCGATTCGATAGAAATCTTTTTTCCGGGTAGAAAAAGATATGCCAAAATCAGTTGAAGAGACCACAGTGTATAATAATCCAATAAGATAATTTTGATTTCGTTTTGCATTAAAAATTGAATTTCGAAAATGAACCCCGGTAATTGGATTTATATATAAACGAGATATTTGCCTACCAAACGAAGTTGGTACATATTTATCTCTTCCTTCGCGAATTAGATCTTCTTCCAATAAATAAGCTAAAGAACGATCAACATTATCTGATAAAATTTGATTATCTGACTGAATTGAATAAAGAGTTTTATCAAATAATCGAAACAACTGATCTTTTGATAAACCGCGATTACTTGTTATAGAACCCAAAACATGATTACATATCGAACTAAATTCAACAAGAGAAGATCGAAGATTTTCTGGATGACCATTAATATAATTATCGAACAAAGCATCTTTTTCATTGTCGCTAGAAGCAATTAGAATAGTTTCACCTTTACTATCAAATTGTGGTCGGCCAGCACGGCCACACATTTGTTTGTATTCCATAACTGAGAGAGGAATCATTTGACCTTTTTTTACGTCATATCGTAAATAACTTGAAATTATAACTCTTTGAGCAGGAAGATTTACTCCAGCTGCCAGAGTAGGAGTAGCAGAAATAATTTTAATATGCCGTTCTCGAAAGCCTGTTTCAATAATTTCGCGTTGATAAGATGTCAGTCCTGCATGATGAAAGGCAACACCATTTTTTATCATTCGAGATAAAGTTCTATCAAATTCAGTGTTGTTACCTTTAGAAAAGAGATCTTCAGATAAGGTGTTTAGATTCGATAAATCATTAGTATTAAGAAATGTAGAAGTCATTTTTTCAAGTGATTTAGAAATACTAGCAGCTCGTCGACGTGTTTCAGTAAAAATTATAGATTGAGCATTGTGCCGTAATGCGTCAATAGCAAGATCAGCAGGCACTCCAGATTTGGAAATTTTTATAGGAGAGACATCACCGTTGTTAAAGTCAATTTGTCCATAATTATAAATTCCTTCAATTAAAGGGACAGGTCGCCAGTTTGAATTAACATAATCAGCATTTAGCCAAGTTGAAATTTCTTCAATATTATTAACTGTAGCACTTAAACCGAGAATTTGAATATTTTGGTCCCAATTAAGTATATTCGCTATTATCATTTCAAGTGTAGAACCTCTATATGAATCTCCAATTAAATGAATTTCATCAATAATAAATAATTTAATTTGATTTAACCAGTCTACATTATGTCGTAAAAGTGAATCAAATTTTTCATTAGTTAAAACCAATAAATCAGCATATTTTAAATATTCACTATTAGATTGAAAATCTCCAGTAGAAATTAAGACTTTAATTTTTTCAGAATTAGATTTAGATAAGGTTTCAAGTTTTTTAAATTCAATGAATTTTTCATGTGCGAGAGCCCTAAGAGGCGATAGATAAACCACTTTCCCACCATTATATAAATAATTCAAGCTGGTAAGCATAGCAACCAATGTTTTACCACTTGCAGTAGGAGTAGAAACTAGAAAATTTTTATGATCTAAAACACCCTGGGTTATACATTCTTGTTGTGGTGGATATAGAACTTTGAATCCTAAGGAGTTTAAGAAGTCAATATAAGATTTTTGAAGAGGCAGAGACGAGATTTCCAAGCTGTAAATACTATCTTACCTTTCTATAAAAGTTATTTCTGACATTATATATTTGTCCAGAATCAGCCATAGATTGAAACATTTTTTCGGCTTCACCTTCTTTGAATTTACCTGTATTAACCAATTCTTTTACAAATTCATCACGGTCAACAAGTCCCTCTTTAGAATTATTTTCCATTTCATGAAATTTTTCATGAGCTGTAACTGTTTTGCTTCTTTCACTGAGAGCTTTACCTTGGAATACACCATAATCAAACTTTCCTGTAGCAACATCAGTTCCAACTGTTGCGAACATTCGTTTCATCAAACTAATACCACGCATTGCATCTTCCTCAGTAATAATTTCATGGAATAAAGAACGAGCACGAGCAGAAGACAGACGTATTAGGCCTTCTAATGAACGAGGAGTAACTGTTATTTGTTCTTCAGATGCGCCACTTTGCCTCATTAAAAGATAAAATTCCAATATTTTTTGTTCTGCTTCTGAACTTAGTTGAGGTTCCAAACGTTTAGCAAAGATAATATATTTTTTAAGAAGATCAAATTCAACTGGAACAGATTTAGTAATTTCTCCTGTTTTATGAATATCTAAAATATATTGAGCAAGATTAGTATCCTTTGTTCTTTCCGGGCTATCATGAATAGCAAATACTAAATCAAATCGAGTCAATAACGGAGGAGGAATATTAATATTTTCGGTGATATTTCGGTTAGAATCATATTTGCCAAATTGAGGATTAGAGGCGGCTAATATTGCAGTTCTTGCATTCAATGTCGCAATAATACCTCCTTTTGCAATACTAACAGTTTGTTGTTCCATAGCTTCATGAAGTGCAGATCGATCCTCAGAACGCATTTTATCGAATTCATCAATGCATGCAAGTCCTTGGTCAGCTAAAACAACAGTACCAGCTTCTAACATCATAGTTCCTGAACGTTCTCGAATAACTGCAGCTGTTAATCCTGCAGCAGTAGAACCCTTTCCAGAAGCGTAAAGACCACGAGGAGCTAATCTAGAAGCGTATTTCAATAATTCACTCTTAGCAGTTCCAGGATCACCAACAAATAGAACATTAATATCACCACGTAACGAAGTATGATCTTTCAATATTTTATTTGGCGCGCCAATAAGCATTAAAAGAATAGCTTCTTTTTGGGTATCTAGGCCATGAACAGATGGTGCAATAGAATTAATTAATAATTCATAAGCGTTGTCAGTTTTAGCAATTTCCTTAATCTGTTCTTCGTCTTCACGAGAAAGTACAATATCTTCAGGACCTTTAGCTTCAATATCTATATTATTTCCATCTATGCGTGTTCGAAAAATTGTCAATTTGTCAGTTCCGCGAGAGAATTGAGCCTCAGTTCTAATTATTCCGGTAAGAGTTAAACGATCTCCAGGACGTGCACGATTTACCAAATCAGAAGACAAATTTACATCAAATGCTTGAGGTAACTGACCGGCTGGTAAAGCTTCAGGCAACTCTTGAATTCTAATAATCTGAAAATCCTGAAATTTAGAGCGTTTTTCATCAAAATCAAAAATTCGTGATTCCGAACAATCAGAATCAGAACAAGTCAAAGGTTTTGTAAGAGTAGAAGTAGATTGAGGTTCAGATGTAGGATGACCATGTTTACAGATAAAACACGCAACAAGAACACGGGGTTTCAGTTCTGATGTTCGAACCACCATCCCTTCAACAGCTATCAGTTTATGTAAAACATCCGTAGTAATATTTCTAAGAGGTACAGGATCTATAAGTGAATGAAATCGAACTTGTAAAGTATCTCGAATAGCATCTGCATATTCAGGATTCTCTGAATATAAAGCGTTAAATGCGGCTTTATTAAAATCCAATAAAATAGAATCTGGATCATCAATTAGCTGACGAGACAATTGATCATCATATTGTAAAATATCTTTAAAATCAATCAATAAAGATTCAGAATTATCAGAGACCATCTTAGAAATAATAGAACGATATTTTAATTCACCAGTTTTAGATTTAAAATTTTTGAGAAATGTTTCAAACAAATCTTTAATATTAGCATGTGTTTGTTCGGTCATATCATTCACTTAGCATAGAATGTCTCCATTCTTGAATATCTTGACGAGTTTTATCAAATAATATCTGTTCTTCTGGAGTTATTTTATTCGATAGATCATCAGGGGGATGTGATAGAGATGCAAGAGATATTAATTTACTGATTCGAATATTCATAAGATCATAGCATGAAATGAAAATTTTATCATATTCATTTTTAAGATCAGGATTATTAGATAACTTAGCCTTCCAATCATTTAATAATAATTTTACTTTTGGGTAAAAATCTTTACGTAAAGGAGATAATTGTAAATTACCAAGAAGTTTTTCTTTATGCACGGCTGTCAATACCTCAATTTCAATTCCAGTATCTAGAAAATCGACTAAACCCTTATCTACCAAAATTGAAGCTACCCACCGAGGAATATCAAATTTTGTTTCTTTATCTTTTTGTTCCAAATTAAATGAACCAATTTGCATTTCTTCAATATTAGCCTTAGCAATAACTTTAACATTAGACAAATCAGATTCTAGATTAATGTCTTCGATTACACGACCAATTGATTTTTCATGGGAAATTGACACAATAATAATACCAATAAATATCCTTTAAGGATGTCTGGAAAATTTTTTGTTACAATAAGCAAAAAAAAATTAACATAAAATAGGTTAGAATAATAACCATATTATAAAATTTTATGAGTTATATGGCATATTATGGTAAATATATAGATAAAAAGTAAAAAATAATTAAAATAATTATAATAAATAACAATTTATACGAGATAAATGTCTTTTATTTTTTAGTTTTGTCAAATGTCAAAAATTTAATGTGGGTAGAAAAATACCGACCTGAAAATATCACACAAATAATTAACCAAAAATCAATTATAGATAGATTAAGGCCATTCTTAAAAACCCCAAATGCAATACCGCATTTATTATTTACAGGTCCGCCAGGAACAGGAAAAACAACGTTAGCAATAATATTAGCTAAGAACATACTTGGAAAAAATTGGCAAGAATACAGTATATTTTTAAATTCATCTGATGAACGTGGGATAAACACTGTAAGACAAAGAATAAAAAATTTTGCCAGATATGCTGATAATCGTGAAAAAGTTCCATTTAAAATGATTATTTTAGATGAAGCTGATGAAATGACAAATGATGCACAAACTGCATTACGAAGAATAATGGAAGAAACATCAAAAAGTTCAAGATTTATTTTAATTGGAAATTATATTTCAAACATAATACAACCAATTCAAAGTAGATGTTCAATATTTCATTTTATAAAATTAGAACAAAAGTACATAACAACACAACTAGAAACAATTGCTTCAAAAGAAAAAATAAAGTATGACAATCAATCAATAAAAATGATTTATGAAATAAGTAATGGAGATCTTAGAGCAGCTATCAATTTATTACAATCAAGTTCAACTTCAGGAAAATTAGATATTAAAAACATCAATAAAGCGTACAATTTATCTCATAAAAAACAAATTATAGATATTATTAATCTTGCAATAAATAAAAAATTTAGCGAAGCACGAGAGAAACTAATAACATTAAATAATGTATATGGAGTCTCAGAAAAGGATTTCTTAAAATTTGCAAATGAAGAAATTATGAAAAATAAAAACGAAAATATAGAAGAAATAATTAAAATTCTTGCAAAGTATGATTATAGGATTATACAGGGAGCAAATCCTGAAATCCAACTTTCTGCATTACTAGCTGAAATTGCAGCCATATAATATACTCATGCATCTTGACAAAATATGAAAACCGATATTGTAGAAAGTGTATGTCAAAAACAGAACATACAGTAATACAACAAACCGATATTATGAGAAGAAAAGGAAAATCATTGTATAAATGTAAAAATTGTAAGATAGAGACATGGAAAAAACATCTTAGACCATCTGCAGAATCAAGCTATTAGATTCAGAAAACAAGTCAATTATCAATATATAAAAATGCGGGCCTGATGGGATTCGAACCCACGACCTATTCACCTGTGTAAATTACACATCTGGTTAAGAGCCAGCCGCTTTTGGCAAGAATTCTACCTGGCTGAGCATCCTGTAAATGTATATCACAGGCCCAAAAGCCCGCAATTTCTTTTAAAAACGATTTTTATAATAACAGTTTCGCTTCAGTATAAATTAGAAAAATATGTTAATATTTGCAGGTTTAGGGATAAGTCAATGGAAAACAATTACAATTGAACTTGATGAAATATTAAAGAATTCGAACAAGGTGTATTTAGAAAAATATACTAGCCCCATAAATGTAACAGAAAAATACAAAACAAAATATAAAATAATTGAAGTGAGTAGAGATTTTGTTGAAACAGGAACAACAATATTAAATGAAGCTAGAAAGAAAAACATAACATTACTTTCATATGGAGATCCAATGATTGCCACCACGCACATGGATCTAAGATTACGAGCAGAAGAGAGGGGAATCAAAACAAAAATACTTCATAATAGTTCAATTATTTCAGTTTTACCCGGTGAAACTGGATTACATTCATATAAATTTGGAAGAACTGTGAGTTTAATGAAGGAACATGAAATAGCCCCATTATCAGTCTATTATGCAATTCACAATAATCTAGTCTCTAAACTTCATTCATTAATTTTATTAGAATTTAACAACGAAAAAAATGAATATTTAGATCCAAACAAAGCTATTAAATTATTAAAAAATACAGAAAAAGAACAAAAAAGAAATGTACTAACAAATAAATCAATAATAATTATTGCTTCAAGAATAGGGTCAAAAAATCAATGTATTAAAGCAGGACAAATTAAAGAATTAAGTAATAAAAAATATAACGAACCACCACATAGCATAATAATTCCAGGAGAATTACATTTCACTGAAGAAGAAGCATTAAAAACCATATTAAAAGTAAAAAATAATAACATAAATAATAATTCAAAAAAAGCAATAGCAATATCAAGTCAAATGCTAAAAAAATATATTCCAAAAACTCGTCAAACATTAACTTCAATGAAAACATTAACAAAAGAATCAAAAAAATATAAAGAATTATTTGATAATGCAGAAGCGTATATTAAAGATTCGGAAAGGTTTAAAGAAAAAGATAAAATCGAATTAGCTATATTGAGCATAGGATATGCAGAAGGATTATTAGACTCATTACATTTTCTAAAAGAGATTAAATAAAAATGGTAAAAAAAATTTCAGATAATGATAAGAATATTCTTGGATTAATATTCTGCAATAATTTAAATAAATTAACCACAGTTCAAAAAATAATAAAACAAACAAATATAGATAAAAAACATTTATTGGAGAAATTAGAAAATTTAAAAGGAAAAAAATACATCATACAAAAAAATAATTCGTATTTTATTACAAAAAAAGGACGTTTACAAATATCAGTAGTTTTAACTGGAGGCGTATATGACATAATACATCCGGGACACATCTATACATTAAAAAAATCTAAAAAAATGGGAGATGTACTAATAGTATCAATTGCAACGGATAAACGTGTTAAAAAAATAAAAAATAAAAAACCATTAAATAATGAAAAAAAAAGAGCGAGTCTGGTATCTGCAATAAGATATGTAGATCATGCACTTGTGGGAAGTAAAAAGAATATTTTCGATATAGTAAAAAAAATCAAGCCGGATATAATCACAATTGGTTATGATCAAAAGCACAATATGATTGGATTGAAAAAATTAGCTATGGAAAATAAAATGAAAATTAGAGTTGTAAAATTAGATTCGCCGATACCTAAAGTAAAAAGTTCATTGATAATAAATAGAAATATTCAGAAAGAGACAGAAATAATATAATAAGATCACAGAATACTAACGTTAATAGAATGACCATCTTGTAATTGTAATTTTTTTCTTAAATTAACCGAAGAAATCAATTCTAAAACAGAATTGTCATAATGTGTACGTTCTATAATTAATACCGCCCCGTGTTCTTTATTATTTATCAAAGCAGGAAAGCATTTAGCAGTTCCATAAGTTCTTTTTTTATCAATAAATCCATCAATATTAATACACGAACTATTAGACAATTGTAATTTCATTTTCCGATGAATAGGATTAATTAGACGTAAATTCAATGTGCCTGGAAAAGGTTCAAAATTAAGTTTGGAAATAAATTGTTTTTTATATCCTGATAAAGAAACATAATATGCACCTTCTCCTAATCCTGAAAAAACAGTTCCTTCAAATAGAAAAGAATCAGAATGTTTTTCAAATGCATTTTGCAATTGATTATGTAAGTTAGTCAAATAATTCAATCCTTTATCAGTGATTTGGATAAAAGTTCCGTCAATATCTTTAAATCTCTCAATATAACCTGATTTTTCCAAATAAAGTAAATGTTGAGAGGCTGATTGTTGAGATTTACTTATACGTTCAGCTAATTGAAATGTAGAAAGTTTAATTGGTTTTTTTGCACCTAGAATAAGCAATTCTAATAAAGTATCAAAATATGAAGATTTCAAATAAAATTCACGGTAAAAATTTATTATATGAAATTAAAGCAAATTTAGAGTATAATTTTTCATGTAAATTCATTATTAATTCGCCTTAATATTTCGATTAATAATTAGTCAATTAAGTTATTCCATAATGGAAAAAATAATTCATTTTTTAGCTTCTAAAGGAAGATTACGAGTATTAATTGAAATGCAAAGCAGAATTAACCTACTAAATAGAGTAAATTGTGGAGATGTAATGGATTTAATGGGTCATATTCCGTCAAATTCAATATTAATAATTTTAAAGTTATTCCATAACATGTTTATAAGGTCATATAATTGGTAAATTCTTACATTTTAGGAAGAAGTCGTGAACACAATTTATTATCCAAATTAAGAAAAAATAATTGGTTTGCAATTAGAGGATCTGGATCAAAAGCAGGAATGGTCAAAGTCGATGGTAAAAAATATTTTCCAATAGATATAGTTTCTGTAAAGAAAGGCAAAGGAAGAATGACAAAAGTATGGTTCATTCAAGTTTCAAAATATTTAACCGATATAGATAAAATTGAAAGAAAATATTTATTAAAATGGGCAATAGACAAAGGAGCGACACCAGTAATTGCATGGACATTTGACAAAAGAAGTGTAAAAAATAAAAAAAGAGGAACGTGGCAATTTTTTAATTTAAAAACAGAAAAATTTATTGATCTTGAAAAAACGTAAAAAATAAAGCTATAATAAATAATATTGTTTTTGTCTGTCAAATATTATATTATTTCTTTTATGAATATTTTTATTTCGTGAACGAAAAACATTTACTTTCACAGAACGTACAGAATTTCCATTAGAATTTGCACGAGTTAAAATTTTCATATCAGGTGCAACTATTTGACTTTGACCAGTATATGTAAATGATTCACTACCACGTGTTTCTTTCCCAATTCTATTAGCAGTTACGGCATATACTTGATTTTCAAAACATCTCACAGGCATAGTTTGTTGACATAATCTTTTAAGAATCAAATTAGCAGGATGGGCAATAACATCAGCTCCTTTAAGTGCAAGAGTTCGTGCAGATTCTGGCCATATCCAATCGGAACATATCATAACTCCTAATTTAATATTATCAACTTCAAAAATTTTGAAACCCAAATTACCAGTTGTGAACCAAAGTTTTTCTCTATAGAATAGATGAATTTTTCTATATACACCAAGGAATTTACCCTTTGACAGAACCATAGCACTATTATAATAACGATTATTAGATCTTTCACAGAATCCAGCAATGATTGTGGATTTCAAATCAAACGACATTTTATTTAAAATTTTAGAAGTATTACCATATCTTGCAGATTCAGATAAATTCGCTACTTCAGAAATATTTTTAAAATTATATCCAGTATTCATTAATTCAGGAAGTACAATAATACCTGGTTCTGCTTTATTAATTAAATGGTAAGCAGTTTTTAGATTAGATTCAACATCGCCGAATTTAGGAGAAAACTGAACAAAACTTAAATTTATATATTTTTTCAATAAATCCATATTGGCATTTTTATGTATTAAATGTGCATAAAAAGAAAAAGTTATAGTTTCAAACTGTAATGAGAGTAATAGCCCTGGTGGTGTAGAGGAAATGTTACAATGCCCGCACAGCCCGGCCTAGCATAGGAGACTGTCACTCTTCTGACGCGGGTTCGAATATCGATTTGGAATAACCAAATTGTTGAAAATCCCGCCCAGGGCGTTTAATATTTTTCAATAAATGAAGAATTTCAAATAATTATTCTTATTGTAATAAATAATAATAACAGCCAATATCAAATCATTGGCGTGGGTCCGTAGCTCAGTCAGGCAGTTAAAGTCCTAAAGCACCGGGCTTTTAACCTTGGAAAGTAACCCGGGGGTCAGGGGTCCGACATAATTACGGAAATCCCCTCGGACCCGCTTAAATCATGGCATTTATATGCAAATATAATTGCTGATGAATATATAATGAAAGAATTCCAGAGAAAAAATGTTGTATCAAAATTTACGATAATCAGGTTGTTAACTGCAGGTGAACGTTTTGAAATTCTAGTAGATCCAAATTACGCTTTAAAATTCAGACAAGGCGAGGTAAAAGATTATAATAAAGCAATTGCATTTGATGAAATATATTCAGATGCAAATAAAGGCATACGTGCATCAGATGAAAAATTAAAAAAACACCTAAAATCAAATAATTTACAAGAATCTTTAAAAATTATTCTAGAGAAAGGTGAATTATTATTAACTACTCAACAAAGGAAGCAAAAAATTGAAGAAAAACGTAAGAATATTGTATCTACTATAGCAAGAAATTATGTTGATCCTAAAACAAATATTCCTCACCCGCCACAAAGAATTGAACAAGCATTACAACAAGCTAGGATCAGTATAGATCCAGTCAAGAATGTAGACGAACAAGTCAAAATAATAATAGATGAATTGAGAAAGATAATTCCGATGAAATCTGAAGGCAGTATTCTAAAAATCAATACCCCATCTCAATTTGCACCACAATCAATAGGCATAATTAAATCGTTCGGTGAAATCCAATCTGAAGAATGGCAAACAGACGGGTCATTAATTACAAAAGTATATTTATCAGCAGGTTCAAGGATAACATTATTAAATAGATTAAATTCTTTAACAAAAGGAAATATAAGTGCAGAAGAGATAAATTAACATGTCAACAATAGAAAGAAAGTATGTAATTCCTGGAGATACTATAATCGAAGGAGATTACAGACCTCTTATTAATGCAATTAAACGGAATAATAGAGTAATAAGTACTAGAATAGGCATGGCAGAAATAGTAAGAAAAGATGTAAGAGTAATACCATTAAATGGCACTTATTATCCTAGATTAGATGACACAGTAATCGGGATAGTAGCAGATTCGAATGCATTTGTGTGGGAAGTAGATATTAATTCAGTCTTTTTTGGAATTTTACAAGGATCTGCAGTTTTAGGGAGAACATTTTCTGCATCAAGAGATTCATTAGCTAGTCATTTTAAAACAGGTGATTGTCTTATTGCTAAAATTGCATCGTTTGATAGGACGAGAGATCCATTATTATCAATATATGGACCAGGATTGGGCAAAGTTAGCAATGGAGAAATTTGTAAAATTTCAATGGCACAAGTACCTAGATTAATTGGTAAAAAAGGTTCAATGATTAAATTAATAGAGGAAAATACTAAATGTAAATTGAATATAGGACAAAATGGGGTCATTTTTATTAATGGGGCAAAAGAATCAATAGTAAAAATTAAAAAAGTGATCAATATTATAGAAAAACAAGCATATTTACCAGACCTTAATGATAAAGTAAATGATTTACTAAAGTGAAAATTATGAGTAAAAATAACTATATAAGAACAAATGGAAGAGCAGCCGATGAATTAAGGAAAGTTTCAATCAAAGCAGGAATAATTAAAAATGCAGACGGTTCAGCAATTATAGAATTTGGTAAAAATAAAATAATTGCTGCAGTATTTGGACCAAAAGAAGTCCATCCAAAACATATGATGAGAAATGATCAGGCAATAATAAAATGTCGCTATCATATGATGCCATTTTCCACGGATACGAGAAAGAATCCATCCCTGTCAAGAAGAGAAATTGAAATATCAAAAGTCATACGAGAAGCAATCCAACCTGCTATAATAATGGAAGATTATCCAAGAACTGCAATAGAAGTTTATATTGAAATATTACAATCAGATGGAGGTTCAAGATGCGCAGCTATAAATGCAGCGTCCGTGGCTTTAGCAGATGCTGGAATAAATATGCGAGATCTTATAACTGCGTGTGCAGCTGGGAAAGCAGATGGTAAAATAATCTTAGATGTTGATGATGTTGAGGATAAAACAGGAGAAGCAGACATGCCACTATCCATACTACCCAATTTGGGCACAATCACCTTATTTCAATTAGATGGGTGTTTATCTGAAGAAGAATTTAAACAGGCTTTAGAGATGGCAACTAATGGTTGTAAAAAACTCTACGAATTACAAAGAAATGCTTTAATGAATAAATATTTCAACAATAATAAAAACAAAGGGGTTTAATTATGCCAGCAGTTAAAAAAATTAGAATTATAGATTCAATGAGAAGAACTGATATTGAAAACAGTTTGAAACAATCAAAAAGATTAGATGGTAGGGCAATTTTGGACTATAGAGAAATTTCAATTGAAACAAATGTATTACAAAAAACAAGTGGATCAGCAAGCGTAAAAATAGGCGATAGTGAAGTATTAGCAGGTATAAAAGTAGAATTGGGCAGACCTTTTCCAGATACACCAGATAAAGGCATTATTATATGTAATGCAGAATTGCTTCCAATATGTTCTGCATTTATTGAACCCGGACCACCATCAGAAGATGCAATTGAACTTTCCAGAGTGTCAGATCGAGGAATACGTGAATCAGGAATGATCGATTTACCACAGCTAGTAATTAGAGAAGGAGAAGACGTTTTTGCAGTATTTATTGATATTGCAGTAATTAACGAAGATGGCAATCTATTCGATGCCTGTTCGTATGCAATAGCAGCGGCATTACATGGAGCTACTATGCCAACATTTAAAATAGAAAATGACAAGGTAGTAATATTAGAAAAAGTAAAGCCACTTCCAATACTTTCACTTCCAATTTCTACTACATTTGTAAAAATAGGAGATAAAATTCTTTTAGATCCAAATGCAGAAGAACAAACAATGTGTGAAGCAAGATTAACATTAGTAACTGATGACAAAGGTAATTTTGTATCAGCGCAAAAAGGAAAAGCAGGTGGATTTTCATTTAAAGAATTTAATGAAATGATAGAAATTTCAAAAAAGAAAGGCGAAGAAATAAGAAAAAAAATAATAAAAAATGATAAATAATGGGTCGTAAAATTTCATCGTCAACAGGATTAGGTCCAAGATTTGGATCAATAGTTAGAAAAAAACATGCAAAAGTCATTCAAACATTGAAAATGAAACGAACATGTCCACAATGCGGATCGCTTAAATTAAAACGAAAAGTAATTGGAATTTGGAATTGTCCAAAATGTGGTTTTAAAATAGCAGATGGGGCATATGAAACCACAAAAATATAAAATCAAATGCAATGCAATTATAAAAATTTATCAAGACAAAAATATATCTAAGCTAATTAAAGCAAGTATCAAAAAAGATTTAAATGAGCCGGATAACATTCTAATCAAAAATAATACCCTAATAATGAATATTCATGCAAACGATGTTTCTGAGTTAAGAGCGAAACTAGCATCACATTCCCGAGCTGCAATTTTAGCAAATAAAGTAATCAGTCAACCATAAAGATTTATTAGATTTGAATCAGAATCGACTAGTAGTTATGAGTTCTACAGATTTACCACCAAATATATCTCCGCAATTACAAGAACAATTAGTAAAATTTGAGCAGTTACGGAAAACTCTAGAAGCTATTCCAATGCAGAGGCAACAAGTAGATCTACGAATTTTAGAAATTAATAAAGCGTTAGAGGAATTAGATAAAATTAATGAAAATACCACTGTCTACAAATCAGCTGGAACTATTATGATAAAAGCGAATAAAGACTCGCTAATTAAAGAGTTAACTGAAGCAAAAGACTTGGGAAATTCTCAATTAACTTTATTAAAGAAACAAGAAACACGAGTAATGGAAAATATAAAGGAATTAGAAGCAAAAATAAGACAATTTGCCAATAAATCCAATCTTACTAATCCAGAATCAAACTAAAAAATGCATTTTTATTGAATTGTATAGTATTCATAGAATGAATTATGAAAGAAAAATCAATTATAAAATTTGAAAATTTTTCATTTCGATACGACTCGGCAAATGAATTCATATTAAAAAACATCAATCTCGAAATTAATAAAAATGAATTGGTTATATTAGCAGGTCCAACTGGGTGTGGAAAATCTACATTACTACGTTCTATAATTGGGTTAATTCCGCACATGCATGGTGGAGAATATAAAGGCAGAGTAATTGTGGATCAATTGGTTGTAAATGATGTAAAAATTACTGATTTAGCAAAAAAAGCAGGATTTGTATTTCAAAATCCAGAGAATCAAATCTTTATGTTTTCAATTGAAAGAGATATTGTATTTGGATTAGAGAACTTGGGCACAAGTAGAACAATTATGAAAGAAAGAGTAGACTCAATCTTATCATTATTAAAAATTGAACATCTGGCAACTAAAGCACCACATGAATTATCAGATGGAGAAAAACAAAAGGCAGCTTTAGCAGGCATATTAGCTATGCAACCCAAAATTTTAATTTTAGACGAACCTACATCATTACTCGATCCAAAAACTGCAATAGATTTTATTAATATTGTAAATGATTTACGTAAAAAAATTGGAATGACAATAGTAATAGTAGAACATAGATTAGATTTAGTTGTAGGAATTGCAGATAAATTAATTATTTTATCAAATGGAAAAATAATAGAAAACAATAATCCAAAACAGGTTCTCCATTATTCAAATCAATTAATACCTGAAATTGGAATACCAGTAATTAGCAGATTGTATAGAAATCTAGCAAAGTCAAATTATGATTTTGACAATGTAATAGTAACTGTAAAAGACATGGTTAAAGAAATGCGGAGAAAAAAATTCAATGATTGAATTTAAAAATGTAAATTATATACATGTAAATGGAATCCAAGCATTAAAGGAAATAAATCTTTCAATAAAACCAAAAACAATCAATGCGTTAGTGGGTAGTAATGGTACAGGTAAAACAACATTAGCAAGACATATTAATGGATTACTAAAACCAACATCAGGAAATGTATTGGTTTTTGGAAAAAATACAAAAAAAATTAGCGTGGCATCATTATCAAAAAGAATTGGAATGGTTTTTCAAAATTCTAATCATCAATTATTTGCAGATACTGTAAAAAATGAAATATTATTTGGATTAAATAATTTTGAAACCGATTCTCAAATTAAAAAAAACAGATTTGAATGGGCCCTGAATTTCTTTGATTTAAAAAAATATGAAAATACATCGCCATTAAAGTTAAGCGGGGGAGAAAAAAAAAGACTGTGTATTGCATCCGTTCTAGCATGGAATCCTGAAGTATTAATTCTAGATGAACCAACGGTGGGACAAGACCAAGTACAAAAAGAAAAGATGTTAAAATTTATTTCAAATTTAAATAAACAAGGAAAAACTATCATAATCATATCACATGATCTGGAATTTTTGTGGCCACTTAAACCAAATACTATTGTAATGGCCAAAGGAAGAATTAAAAAAACAGGGAAGATGACTGATATTTTTTCTGATGATGAATTACTAAACCAGACTTGTTTAATGAGACCGCAATTATTAGATTTATGGATGAAATTAAACATAAAAGAAGAACCACCTGGAGATATCACTGAAGCTACAGATGCAATAAGACGTATTAATGGTAGTTAAAATGTATTGGATTTCTAAGGGTTTTATTTTTACCAAAGTGGATTCATTTGTACACAAATTAGATCCTCGAGTAAAACTTCTTATTTCAATCCAATTTTTTACATTAGCATTATTAGTTTCAGACTTGATTGATTTAGCAATAATTTTCATTGGAATTATTTTGTTGGCCAGCATATCAAAAATATTATCAAGATTAATCAGAACAATGTTATTTGCATTGTTGTTTTCTGGGATTATATTAGGAATAAACATCATAGCAGGATATTCATTTATCTATTCTTTACAAATTGCATTGAGATTTGTGGCAATTGTTTGTTCGACATCAATTTTCTTTCTAATAACTTCACCTGACGAATTAGAATATGTGTTAAGATGGTTTAGAATTCCAAATGATCTTGTATTTGCATTTGTGACAGCAGTAAGATTTGTACCCATAATACTTTTGGATGCATTACAAATAATTGATGCGCAGAAATCAAGAGGGTTAGAATTAGAGAGAGGCAATCCAATAACCAGAATCAAAAATTTTGTTCCCATACTAGTACCACTAATAGTCAATGAAGTCATTAGGAGTGGAGAATTAGCTGAAGCTATGGAATCAAGATGCTATGGAGTTGTAAAAAAACCAACTGTGTTATATGAATTACAACTCAATATTAATGATAAACTTGCAATTCCATTTTGCACCAGTATATTCATATTAGGACTTTTATTTTCAATTTAAAAATGTAAATATGGGGCCGGCGTGATTTGAACACGCGATCACCAGCATTCCAACAAGGTCCCCAGGTTAGTCATTATGCAAATTCTGGCATCTTAGACCAAGTTTTCCTATATGATTAAAAAAAATCAAATAACTAGACTACGGCCCCATCGGTTTAGATAATATTTACCAATAATAAAGCATTTTGATAAATTTTAGCATGTTACAAATGTAAATCAAGAATTTCAAGAATATTATTAAAATTATCATAATTTTGATTAAATTTATAATTTTTTAGCATTGTCTTTAAAAGATTCACATCTATTGAAAAAATTTTTTGAAAATATGACGAAAAAGGTCCACCGATAAATAAGTACTGTGCAGATGAAGTAAGATTAGAGACTTTTCGAGTTTGACTTGCAGAATCAAAGTCAATTATATGTGCATAATCAGTAATTATAACGTGTTTTTTTAAATTGCTTAACTCACCATGATCAATTCCATTAATATCTAAAATAAAACACTGATAAAGTAAATCAGCAATAATATGGCGTAAATCAGAAACTAAATTATTTTGAAATTTATGAATATAATCATTCAAAATAAAACCATCTATAAATTCCATTGAAATAAAATTTTTAGTAAAATTGAGAATTTTTGGTGCTATACCAAATTGATTAACAATGTTCTGAATTTTTGCCTCATTAATAAGATCAAGTCGAGGAGAGTCAGTTCTTCGTATTTTTAAAGCGAAAGAAGAATTATTGGAATATGCTTTAACGACTATACCACGTGTTCCTTTACCTAATAAATGAATACCATCTATAATAGTAGGACCTTGCAATTCAAAATAATCAATTTGTAAACTTTGTAATTCATCAAGTCTCTCAGAAAAAATATTATCAGTAAAATGTGGATAGCAAAGAATTTTTTTTAGTATCGGATTTGGAGGTTCGCTATTAAGTCTAAGATAAATATGATTCTGTTCCAATAATGTCACCCAAAGATGAATATAACCAAGGTTTATTCTTCGCCAAAGATAATATAGGTTTACCTGTTACGAGTTTATAATTGTGTTTAAAATCAAATTTTATACCTTTTGACATACCAAATTGCTTTTCATTTGAAATAAGAATCTTAAAAAAAGAACGAATATCATTATTTTTACGAAAATTTAAAGAATATAATCTGCCATTATCACCAATCCAGGCAATAATACGTTTAGTCTTATTATGATCAAGAAAATTAGTAGATTGATTAAACATTGCAATATCAGGACCCATATGTAACTTTGCATTATCAAGTTTTAAATTTTTTAATAAAAAAACAAAAATACTTTCAGTAGAATCATTACTTGCAATTGTAGATCGAATTACATGAAAGTCATTTTTTTCAAATGACTGATTAATATGTTTCAAACTTTTTCGTAATTGTCCCCAAAGAATATCAACAGGACGAGATTTATGATTAAACGAAATTAATAAAACATTATCAAGTAAATTATAATTTAAATGAATTTGTCGATGTTTGAAATAATGTTTAGAAGGTTTATTCAAAAACGCATTAGAAAGAAAAATAAATTTAGATAAATTATAAGGAGCGATTGCAGTTGCTAAATTACGTTTAGGATCTATAGGATCTAAAATTTTTAGATTTCTAGCATCATGTAAATGAGAAAAAATGAAATCTTTATCATCTAATAGAATTGTGCTGCTTTGATCTAATTTGGACATAGCACGCAATAATTTAATGAAACTACCATATTTAAGAATCAAAAATTCACATATATATCCACTAAATCCTTGAATTTTTATTTCTGCGCCATACAATTTATTTGCAAATAGAAATGCTTTCAATAAACGAACTTCATCTTTTTTCTTACTCGATAAATGTGATTTAATAAAATTCGTATGATATGGAGAACGATCAGCAGAACTTTTCCAATTTCCTTTCGATACATCATAACATGAAACAATATTCACTTTGACCTTTGATGATTTACCAAAAGGAACTTGTGCTTCTACGTATGGATGTTCAGAATATTTTAGATATGGTTTGTATTCCTTTAATACACTTTGACCTATTTCAAGAGAGTTTTCTAGATCTTTTTTTGTGCAGTTAGAAGGTAATTTAATAAAGATATCAATATCAGCATTATTTTTTAACCATGTGCCTTTTGCCAAAGATCCACCTAATTTGATGTCAGAGATATTATAGTTTTTTGAAATATTTGTAATTTTAGAATTAATGTCATCATATAATTTCAGCATTCGTTTTTCTTCGATTTTAGTAGGTTTACATTCTTTCAGTGCAGAACTTAAAATTGAACTTGTAGAAATATTAATCACTCTCATTTAAATTAAAGTTATAAAGATTAGAATATACAGGTCCATGAGGAGTTAACTCACTGCTTTTAAAAGAAAAATTGTTAACAATACTTTGTCCAAAAAATAATTGTGAGTTTTCATGTATAAGATTAACAATTTCAGAATTAAATTGTTTAGATTTTACACGTGCTAATGTAACATGAGCAGTAAACTTTCGAGTATCGAAAGGAAATAAATCAGATAATTGTTCATTAATTTTTGTACTGAGTAATTGTAAAATATTCACAGAATTAGTATCCACACCAGCCCATATAATTGATATATGTTGATCATTGGGAAAACTACCAAGACAACTCAATTTTACTGTAAACTTACGGAATTTAATGCGTTTTAACCGTAAAACAATATCATGAGTTAAAGAAGAGTCAATTTCACCTAAAAATTTAATTGTGAAATGCAGTTGATCAGGATCAATAAACTTAACAGTGTTTATTGAAGAGAATTTTTCTTGAAATTCAAGAACTTTTTGCTTAATAATAGGATTTAGTATGTCAATAGAAATAAAAGTTCTCATTATTTAATTGATAATATCAACTGTATATTTTAATTTTCACAAAAATATCAAAAAATATACTATTAATAATTAGGAATAAACATAATGATAATAAATATTTGAATCAAAAATTAATTATATGTGTAATAGGATTACCAGGTGCTGGAAAATCATTATTTTGTTCAGTGTCAAATGAATTAGGATTTTCAATCATAAATATGGGAGATCAAGTACGTAAAGAAATTAAAAAACAAGGATTATCAGATGATGCTGAAACATTAAGCAAAATGATGGTAAAATTAAGAAAAGAAAATGGAAGAAGTGCAATAGCAAATATATGTATACCAATTATAAAAAAATCACAAAATAAACATATTATAATTGATGGAATAAGAAACATAGAAGAAATTAAACAATTTCAAAAAATTGGTAAAGTAATTTCAATATTAATCATAAATACCACTGAAAGAAGAATGAATTTTTTAATAGATAGAGGAAGAAAAGATGCGCCATTAAATAAAAAATCATTTAAAAAAAGAGATGAAAAGGAAATAAATATAGGATTAGAAAAAGTCATGAAAATAACAGATATAAAAATAAACAACAATAGGCTTACAAAAGAAGAATTTAAAATAAAATCAAAACAAATATTACTAAAACTAATTAAAAAGTGATTGAATGGAAAATTTGTCACATCTAGTAAATTTATCAATTGAATCAGAAATAAATCAATCAGAAGAAATTAACAAAGTAAAACAGGCAATAACTAATCTAATTAATGTTGAATTAAAACATGAAAATGGAAAAATTACTGGTAGTTCAAAAAATTATAAAGATTTACTAATTATTTATGAAAATTTAAGAGTTAAACAAAACATCGCAGTAGCAAGAAGAATATTAAGAAAGAATATAATAAAGGATTCTACACATATATTATACAATAAACAGGCTGCTTATGTCAAATCATTAGTTATTTGTGAAAATTCAAATGAATCATCATTAGGCCCTATAACAATTACGATAACATCAGATAATATCTTAAATTTTATTGATTGGATTGCGCCAAGACGTAAGAAGAAGTAATTCGTTTTTCATCAGGATAAGGCAATATAAAATTCATTAAATCATTACCTGCAATAGTATTATGATGAATTTTTCTAGCCTCTTTTTCCAATATATTTATTTTATTATATCTTGAACTAAAATGAGTCAATATCAGAAGATTTGTTTGAGATTTTTTAGCAACTTGAGCAGCTTCAACAGAAGTACTATGATATCTATCTTTGGCCAATAATTTATCGTGTTTAGAATAAGTCGATTCATGAATTAAAACATCACAATCTAAAAAGAATTTTATTAATCTAGTAGTAGGTCTAGTATCCCCTGAAATGCCAATTTTTCGACCAGGACGTGATTTTCCAAGAACTTGACTTGGCTTAATAATTTGTTTATTAAATCGAATTTGTTTACCTTTTTGTAAAGCTGACCATTTTTTACCTTCAGGTATACAAAGTTTTTTAGCTTTCTTTGGATAAAATATGCCTGGACGATTATTTTCTTTCAGCGTAAAAGCAAAATTAGTTCTTGAATGATTTCCTTTTTTTGCATATATTTTAAATTTATTTGTTCGAATAACAAGTCCTTCTTTAATTTCTTGTATTACAAGAGAAAAATTAAGAATAATTCCTAGATTTTTAATATTAGTTAATAAAAAATTTTTAATGCCTAAAGGCCCATATACGTAAAGTGGTTTATCTCGCGTTAATAGAGACATTGTTTGAATCAAACCAAGCAATCCAAAAATATGATCGCCATGCATATGAGTGACAAAAATTCTAGTAGGCTTATTCATACCAATTTTTAAATTCATTAAAGTTTGTTGTACCCCCTCTCCCGCATCAAAAAAAAAGAGTTCACCGTCTCGAATGACTAGGGTAGAAATTAATTTACGAGTAGAAGAAGGAATTGCACCTGCAGTTCCAAGAAGAATAATTTTCATCTCGACCAATGTTATACACCAACATAATATAATAATAGATTATTATTAATTAGTCGTTTTTATCCATATAAATTTAGCATATCTAACCAATAATACTAATAAATAAGTAATTAGCAACGTTTTAGCACATTAATAACTCTAGTTAAATTTCTATGTACATATATTTCATGTTTTTCAACTAAAATAAAATAATTTGTATCTGGAATTTTCCAAGATTTTGGGCACATAAATACAAAAAATGATCCTTTGTGTAAAATAGAAGAAATTTCATGGAAAATATAAATTAAAAAATCTTCATGATTTTTATATAAATTACTAGATGTTATACCATAAGGCAAGTCAGTAACTACAGAATTAGCCTCATAAAGAGGTATTTTTAATGAATCTGCCTGAGAAATAAACCAGTTTTTAAGATTAAAGTGTGAAAAATTTTTTGAAGCGCCAATGCAAATCCAATGTTTAAGTTCAATACCAATAAAATTAACATTCATCATACACGATTCTATACCAATGCTACCGGTTCCGCAAAATGGATCAATCAGCATCTGTTCTTCTTTTATACGACTTAAATTAACTAATGCTCGAGAAAGTTTAGGATATAAAGAAAATGGAAGAAAAAAAGGTCTTGAACGAGGCCTTCTATCATTCCATCTATTTGAATGATCATACAATTCTAAACCTACAAAAATACTATCATTAATACAGAATATAATGAAAATAAGTTCTGGATCATTTAAATTTACAATAAATTTAGGATATAATTGTTTAATCTTAGAACCAATAATCGATTCATAATTAATATTTAATTTCTTAGTATTAACGCTAATGCGTCTAACAGCAAATGATTTTGCAGAATTAAAAAGATCATGTATTGAGAAAGTCATAAATGATTCAGATTCATCTTCAGAAAAAGATAAAATCAATTGTGCAAAAGTTTTACAATAAGCCAATCGTTTAAAAAATATTAAATATTTTTCATTAAAGTTTTTAAATGAAATTAAACAAAATTGATTTTCTATACAAAGAACTTTATAATCAATATTATATATTTCTAAAATAGCTTTAAGTTCACTATAACCTAGTTTAGGAAAATCACCAGAAAAAATAAAGAAGACTTTAGTGAGTTCTTTATCTGATTGTTTTAAAGTGTTCTGTAAGAATTGGAGTGATGTCAACTTTACTCACATTACAAGGAATAGTATTGGTAGCAATTATTTCTTCTACACCGGCATCTTGAATTATTGAAGATGCGTTATCAATCAAGACTGCATGGCTACAAAGCGCATATATTTTACCAATATTAAATTTCTTAAGATACTTTGCAGCCTTTACAATACTATTACCAGTAGTAATCATATCATCAATTAACAAAATATCACGATCAGTAACTTCTATATTACTTTCTTCCATAATTACTTCGCCAGTATTTCGATTACGAGATTTTTTTAGAGATATATTTGGAATATCCATAATTTTAGCAAAAGCTTCCACTCTAGCAGATCCCCCAAAATCAGGCGATACGGCAACAGGAGAATCTAACTTTAAATTATTTTTAGCATAATTTGCAAGCATTGGCATAGCAGAAACACTATAAGTTGGAAAAGAAAAATAACCCAAACCTTGACTGCTATGAATATCGACCGTAACAAGAGAACTAACTCCAACAGACCTGAATAATCTTGACAATACACCAAGACTAATTACTTCGCCTTTTTGAAATTCTAAATCCTGTCTAGCATAAGCAAGATAAGGAATACAAGCAAAAACTCTGGCCCCTTCATCAGTAAGTTTATGAATAGTAAATAATAACTGCATTAAATGTGTGTCGATAGGCGGATGTAAACTTTGAACAAATATGATATTCTTATTTTTAACATCACATTGAAAACGTACTTTTCTTTCTCCATCTGGAAATGATTTTGATTCAACTTCAATAATATCAAGATCAAGTGATTTAGAGAGAGAATATGACAAGTCTTTAGATGCAGGACCAGCTAGAACCAACCAATCAGACAATTAAACTCAGATAAAAGAAGAAACTATTAGTTAATAACCATAACATAAAAAAAAGGAAAAATGGGTATTATTATACCCATTTTTTTAAGTGTATGCTGCTTCGCCATGAAGTACTTTATCTATATTCTCTTCATCAGCGGACTTAATTCTAAGACCAAGAGTTTGGTCTAATATTTTGAGAATGACAAATGTCAATATTCCCGCATATGCAATTGTTGCGACTATTGCAATGATTTGAGTAGTAAGTACAGAAATAGATCCTCCCATAAATACACCATCAGTACCACCAATAGCTGCTGATGCGAATAATCCAGTAGCTAATGCACCCCAAAGACCGCCCATTCCATGAACAGCCCAGACATCTAATGCATCGTCCCACCCTTTACTATTCTTAAATTGAATTGTAAAGTGTGAAATCAAACCAACGCCAGCGCCAATTAATATGGCAGCCATAGGACCAACGAAACCCGAAGCTGGAGTTATAGCAACTAATCCTGCTACTGCCCCAACAGCGAACATAACAACACTAGGTTTCCCAGTTGAACGATAGCTCAAAAACATCATCATTAGTGCTCCTGCAGCTGCTGCAGTATTTGTAACAAGAAATGCGCTAACTGCTTGATCATTTGCTGCTAATGCACTACCAGCATTAAAACCAAACCAACCAAACCACAATATTGCAGTGCCTAACAACACATAAGGAACATTATGAGGCTCGCCAGTAATTTTCCCCGATCGTTTACCAATAACAATAGCTGCCACTAAAGCAGAAAAACCTGAACTGATATGAACTACTGTTCCACCAGCAAAATCTAATGCGCCCATATTAAACAACCAACCACCTTCAGCCCAAACCCAATGAGCGATTGGAGAATAAACAAAGGTAGACCAGATTATAACAAAAGCAATCAAACTGCTAAATTTGAATCTGTCCGCAATCGCTCCAACAATTAAAGCAGGAGTTATAATAGCGAACATCATTTGGAATATCATAAATGTTTGAGCTTCAGCACCTACTACTCCATTCAACCCTAAGTGCTCGAGACTTCCAATAAGTCCAGCAGTAGATGAACCAAAAGCAAGACTATAACCCCAAAGTATCCAAGTAATGCTTACTACTGCTAATATTGTAAAACAATGCATCATAATTGATAACACGTTTTTTGTTCTGACTAGGCCGCCATAAAAAAATGCTAAACCTGGAGTCATAAACATAACTAATGCAGAGGCTACTAAGAGCCACGTAATATTTCCAGCATCCATAGAACAATCGTTCAAAATAGTCATATATTAATATTACGTTTATACAGAAATATACCAAATTAATCTACAATTAGACAAATAATATATAAAATAGTAAATATTTGTTGATAAAGCATAAAATCAATAAAACAATCAAAAAAAAAATCAAATACAAATATATTAATTTTAATAATTATTAAATAAAGCATAATTATGTCAGCGATTAATTGTCCAGAATGTGAAAAAGAATTAACATTTGATTATTCAACAAGAAAATATTTTTGTAAAAACTGTGGAATATTTGTAAATAAAGATGAAATAGTAAAATTAAGAGAAAAAAGACAAGATGAAAAATATAAAGAAAAAGAAGATTCACGACGAGATAATGATTATTTACAATGGTGGCTTTCAAAAAAATAAAATTATAATTAATTTTTTTTAATCATTTCATTCCAAAGGTTAAGAACTTCATTAACTCGATCAGAAGAATTTGATAAACTATTTGTAACAGATGAAATCACTAATTGAATTTCAGAGATCCCTTCGTTAAATCCTTTAGGATGAGATTTGATATAAACATCAGGATATTTAAAATTAAGTAACTCCAAAATTGGCGATATATCAGATTCAGTAAAACCATTTAAAGAAACAATAATTTCTTTTTTAAATTTTTTAATAATCTTTGATTTAATCAAAGGAATAACTTCACAATTTAAAATATCTTGCATTTCAACAGGAACGCCGGGTAAACAAATTATCTTTTTATTAGAATTAGATAACAACATCCCAGGTGCAGTTCCAATATTATTTTTTAAAGGAATCCCACCAATTGGAAATAATGCCATTTTTTTTCTAGTCGTAGTTAAATTATAATTTGAAATAATTTTAGTTTTTAAAAGTTTATCGTAATAAGCTTTTATCATATCTAAAGCATCATTATTAATTTTTAAAGGTAAATCTAATGATTTACTAATTGCTTCAATAGTAATATCATCATAAGTAGGACCCAATCCACCTGAAAAAATTATCCAAAATGAATCATCAGAAATGGAATTGTTTAATGCAAAAGAAATTTCAGCAAAATCATCTTTAACAATATATGCACGTGAAACAAAACCACCTATATTTTCAATTGATTTACAAAGAATGTGTAAATTTGTATTAAGTGTATGTCCATTAAGTAATTCATTTCCAACACTAATAATATTGAAATTATTTGGAGAACTCATAAAACAAATAAATATACAAAATTGTTAACCTTTTTGTTTAATATTTATAGAAGTTAAATCTAATAAAATTATAATGAATTCAATTTTTTTAACTGGGACGGCTGGTTCGGGAAAAAGTCAATTAACTTCAATATTAACAGATTCATTTATACAAAATGAGAAAGAGGTAATTGCAGTAAATTTAGACCCAGGAGTTAATAATTTACCCTATTCAGCAGATATAGATATTAGAGATTTTATTAGCATAAACGAAATTATGGAAAAATATAATTTAGGGCCAAATGGAGCAGTAATTTTAGCGGCCGATTTAATTACGTCAAAAATAGATGAAATAAACGATACTATTCAAACATATAATCCAGATTATGTATTTTTTGATACGCCGGGGCAAATTGAACTATTTGCATTTAGAACGAGCGGCCCATATTTTGTACAAAATATAAATGATCAAGGAAGAGCAAATATTTTTTTGTGTGATTCAACATTAATATCTAAACCTGAAAATTTTGTTTCAATAGCATTATTAGCAAGTTCAATTAAACTTCAACTCAAAATACCACAAATTTGTGTATTATCTAAACAAGACTTGATTAATGATGAAAATTTGTTAAAATGGGCTGAAGATCCAACAGAAATATTCAATAATTTACCGAAAGACGGGGAAATGCATGATTTAACAAGCAGAATAGCAAGTAATTTATTAGAAGCAGATTTATTTGAGGAACTAATTCCAGTATCGTCAATGACTCATCAAGGAATAGCAGAGATAACGGCATTGCTTTCTAGAATTCTAACTAGAGGCGATTAAACAATACGTTTTTTAAAATCCAATAATAAACGTTTTGCGGCTAATTCAGGGTCAATTTCTTTGTTCATAACTTGATCTACAAAAGCATTCATTTCTAAATGATCAAATATCTGATTTTGAAATAATTCTTGAATATCAGACATTATAGTTTCTGTAATTTGATTTTTTATTTTCTGTCTTTGAATTTGTAAAGAATTTTTTGAATTTTTAAGAAAATTTTGACGAAAATTAATTGAATCAATCAACTTATCAATTCCAACTCCAGTCAATGATTGTGTTTGGATAATTTGAGGAGTCCAACCATCTTTTTTTAAATTGGCAATGCCATGAATTAATTTACTAGTCATTTTATCAGAACCCGGTAAATCAGATTTATTAACAACAAATATATCACCAATTTCCATAATTCCTGCTTTAATGATTTGTATATCATCACCAAGTTCAGGCATTAAAACAACAACTACAGCATCAGTTATTTTAAGAATATCAACTTCGGATTGACCTGTACCTACACTTTCCACAATAATAATATCAAGACCAGAAGCATCCAATATAGAAACGCTTCGCCTTGTAGCTTTAGATAACCCACCGAGTTTATTTCTAGAAGCCATACTACGAATGTAAACATCTGGATCCAAATAATGATCACTCATTCTTAGTCGGTCCCCTAACAGAGCACCACCAGTTAAAGGACTAGTAGGATCAACTGCAATGACACCGATCTTTTTATCTTGTTTCCGAAAAGTCGATATCAGCTTATTTATCAAAGTACTCTTACCAGTTCCTGGAGCTCCAGTTATACCAATAACAAATGCACGTCCTGTTTTATGATAAATTTTAGATAAAATATCGATAATATCAGGATCGTCATCTTCAATCATTGAAATACTTTTTGCTAATCCTCGATGATCGCCTGAAAGTATAGAATTAATCAAGTCCTGTTTACTCAAGGCTTCCTGTTATTGTATACAAAGTATTTATTATTACATTTTATGTGTAAGAAGTTAGATATTTGACGAATTTTTTTTTATTTATTCCAAAAATTAATTAACGTAAAATATGACTATAAATTAAGGTCAATTTGCTCAAAATAAACAATTATTGGAAATACAAACTAGAGGAAAATAGAAAAAAGAATCAAGTAAATAACAGTACTATAAATAATGAGTCATTTGAAAAATTAAAAAATCAGCTTTCAGAATGGGAAAAAAATATTTTGGAGCCATGGGTGAATAAATCTAACCAGTCTACTAATCAAAATACAACCTTCGATGATGAAATAAAAACAATTTACACGCCACTAGATTCAGCTGATTATTCTAATCAATATTTTCCTGGTTCTTATCCATTCACTAGAGGCCCTTACCCTGATATGTATAGAGGTAAAAAATGGACAATGAGAATGTTTTCAGGATTTGGTACACCAAATGATACAAATAAAAGATTGAAATATCTTGTCAAACAGGGTCAAACAGGCCTAAGTATTGCATTTGACATGCCTACGTTGTATGGATATGATGCGGATAATGAGAGATGTGCGGGTGAAGTAGGTAAATGTGGTTGTAATATATCATCATTAAAAGACATGGAGATATTGCTAGATGGAATTCCATTAGATAAAGTAAGTACTTCTATGACAATAAATGCCCCTGCATCTGTACTCACTGCAATGTATGCTACTGTGGCAAAAAAGAATAACATACAAATAAATACATTAAGAGGAACAGTGCAAACGGATATTCTCAAAGAATACATCGCACAAAAAGAGTGGGCATATCCACCTGATGCGCACATGAGAATAATTAAAGATATGATGGAATATTGTACAAAAGAAATGCCAAATTGGAATTATATTAGCATAAGTGGATATCACATTAGAGAAGCAGGATCAAATGCAGTTCAAGAATTGGCATTTACATTAGCAAATGGATTTACTTATCTTGAATTAGGACAACAAGCAGGATTAAAAATTGAAAAATTTGCACCGCGTTTATCGTTTTTCTTTAATTGTTGTATGAATTTTTGTGAGGAAATAGCAAAATTTAGAGCGGCCAGAAGAATTTGGGCAACTGTATTAAAAGAAAAATACGGAGTTAAAGATAAAAGATCATTATTATTAAGATTTCATACACAAACATCGGGTGCGTCACTAACCTGGCAACAACCAATGAATAACATTATTCGAACCACAATAGAGGCATTGGCAGGGGTTTTAGGAGGAACGCAATCATTACATACAAATTCATATGATGAAGCATGGGCACTACCAACAGAAGATGCCGTAAAAATAGCTCTGCGAACACAGCAAATAATAGCAGAAGAAACGGGAGTAACAGCTACAGCAGATCCATTAGGCGGATCATACTATATAGAATGGTTAACAGATAAAATGGAAGAACAAGCTTATCAATACTTTGATAAAATTGATTCAATGGGCGGCGTAGTTAATGCAATTAAAAATGGATATTTGCAAAAAGAAATAGCAGAAACTGCATATAAAACACAATTAAAAATTGAAAAAGATCAAGATATCATTGTAGGTGTAAATAAATATAATGAAAAAGAGGATAAACCAATAGATACTTTAAGAGTAGATCTCAAAGCACAAGAAATTCAAATTAAAAGATTGAAAAAAATAAAAAATGAGAGAAACAATAACAAAGTAAAAGAATCATTAGAACGTTTAAGAAAAGCCTATTCAAATGAAAATGAAAATTGTATGTATCCTACTATAGAAGCAGTAAATTCATATGCCACATTACAAGAAATTATAGATATTGGGAGAGATGTGTTTGGTGAATGGACTGAGCCATCTATATTTTAATGAATTGATTTGTGAAATTAAATGTCGTCAAAAAAGAAAATAAGAATTTTAGTGGCAAAACCAGGATTAGATGCCCATGACAGAGGAGTACTAGTTCTTTGCAGAGCATTAAGAGATGCAGGGATGGAAGTGATATATAGCGGTCTTCTTCCAACACCGCAAAAAGTAGCGCAAATAGCAATAGATGAAGATGTGGATGCAATAGCCCTAAGTTCACATAATGGAGCACATTTAACAGCATTTCCAGAAGTAAAGAAACAGCTAGAAAGTAAAGGCATCAATGATATAGCAATAATAGGAGGAGGAATAATACCAGAAGAAGATAAAAATGAACTAGAGAATCAAGGCATATCTGGCAATTTTGGACCAGGTACTTCAATGGAAACTATAATAGACCATATTAACAAAAGTGTTAAAAAATAGCTAATGAATTATGAAAATCCAACAAAGTGTTGTTAATTTACTCGGATATCACGTGCATACGATAAGAATAAAACATCATTTTCAATAGTAACAGACACTTCATAGGTACCTGGCAAGAAATAATGTTCCACAACAATGGAATTAAATTCATTATTATTACTAAGGTCTATTACAAATTCACCTGAAATTAAGTTAACAAGTGTCACATATGTTACAACAATGGATTTTCCATTTCCTTCAATCGTCAAAACTGATACTGGTACATCAGTAAGAAAGGTTGTATTGTAAAGTTGATCTTGTGGAATATTTTGGATATCAGATTCCAAATCGGAAGCGTATTCACTACTCAAGTTCATTGCATTTGCTCGTAGAGAATAAACAGATAAAAATACAAGCAATAAAAATAAAACTGTAACATTTTTTTTATTGAATTTATTTAAAAAATTAGTAAAAAAAGTAATTATAGAATCAATCATAGTTTAACCCTCAAATAAGACTCGCCACATATTAAGAATATTTATCTTATATTTATAATGTGGCCAATCAAATAGCTGTGAAATGATTTCATCGCTAGGAATCCAGAATTGAGTATCATCGAAAATATTATCAAAAAGATCAATATTAGCAGAGGGAAAACTTCCATAAAAATACGCTATTTGAGTCTGAATTTCATCGCCAAGAATTTCATTAATAAGCAAAATTGCGCCAGCTTTGTTTTCTGCATTAAATGGAATAGAAGAATGAACATTAGATTTCATACTTCCTTCATGTGCAATATAAATCTCAATTTCATCATCAATATTCATTTCAAGAGATTCTAACAAAATAGAACCATATCGGAAATAACCGACTAGAACTTCTTCTTCATCAAAGGCTTCAAGAATAGAATCAATTATTATTTCAGGTTCAATTTCCCCAAAGAGTTCGTCCATTTCCTCCATTTCAGGTTCGTCTTCAATTTCAAAATTTAAAAGTTCTGGCCATTCAGATTCAAGAGAATTATCATATCCATTGTAGTAATTAGAATCACTATAATACAAAACAGCATTAACAACTAGAGCAGCACCTGCATTACTTTCTACAGGATTAGGAAATAATAGTCCTTCAACTTCTTCATCGTCATCATCTTCACTTGCATCATCCTCTCCGCTTTCACTTGCGCCATCCTCTCCGCTTTCACTTGCGCCATCGTCATCATCTAAACAACGTGATTCGTCGTCATCGTCATCATCTTCACTTGCTTCATCCTCTCCGCTTTCACTTGCGTCCTCTCCGCTTTCACTTCCGTCATCATCATCATCATCTTCTTCTTCGCCAACTAATTCAAGTAAACAGTAAACGTTTTCAAATTTATAAAATTCATCAGAATTATACATAAAGACATATGTATCAAACCATAATGTTATTACAGATCCATCGTTAACAACACCTGAAATTTTTGATTGAAGTATGTGTGTAGTGTCTGGATTATCAATAAAATTACTAGTTTCAGAATACAATAATTTTTTTTCAGTTATTCTAGCAGTAGCCTCATCATTTAGAATTATCAAGTCATATGAACCAATATTTCTACCAGATACTTTTTCATTAATTAATTGTGTTTGTACACCAGACCAATGACCTGTAGTGATAATTAAATTAATTCCATATTTTTCTAAAAAATCCTCACTAACAAAATTAAAAAATTGTTCATTATAAATTTCCTTGTCAACAAATACATTCAAAGTTTCATATTCTTGTGCAAGAGCTATCAATGCATTTCTATCATCTGGAAGAATAATTTCTTCAGAATCTGGTTGATCTAATGCAAAATATGAAGCTATAGTTCCTAAAAAAAGAACAGCTACTAGAACTACAGCAATATAATTTTTGTTAATATTGGGCACTACTTGGCAGCTCCAAGAGTTAGCCCTCTTGCTAAGTATTTCTGAACGGCGAGAGCCAAAATAACTGCAGGAATAATTGCTAGAGTTCCACCTGCATTAAGCTCATCAAATTCTAGTATTTTAAATGATTCAATAGATTCAGAAAAACCAGACCATACTCCACGTGAAACAGTTTTAGTAACTGTACCAGTTAAAAACAATGCGTAAAAGAATTCATTCCAAGTACCAACAAATGCAAAAACTGCAGCAGCTGCAAGACCAGGCAGAGCCAAAGGCAATGCAACTCTTCTAAGTACATACGAATTAGATGCGCCGGAAATAAATGCAGCTTCATATATTTCCTTAGGAATATCTTTAAAGAAACCTCTCATCATTAAAGTCAAAACAGGAAGATTAATTATTAAATAAACAATAGCCATCCCGCGATAAGTATCAAAGAGACCCAGTCTGCCATAAATAAGGAAAAATGGAAGTAGTACAGCAAATGGAGATATAGTTCTCAAGGCTAACAAAGAATAAGTAATAAATGGTTTCCCACGAAAATTATACAAAGCCAATGTGAATGCAGCAGGCACTCCTGCTAGTGCAGCAACTAACACACTGCTGCCAGCAATAATAACACTATTAATTAATAAACGAGGATATGCCTCAATTCTTAATGCTTTAACATATTCAATAGTAGAAAATCTTATTCCGCCTTGGCCTTGAAAAAATTCACCGATAAAACTTGCACCGCGACCTGAAAATAAAGGTCCTATGTCTACACGAAATCCTTCTTCGATCATAATTGAAATTGGCCATAAAACCCAAAGAGATGCAGCTAGTAAAAGCATATAGCGAATATATCGTGTGTTATTTTTTTTAAATTGACTCAAAACAAATCACTCCAATACATTAGAATATCTCCTTAAGACTAATGAACAAGTAGCCAAGGTAATAATAAGCAAAACAATAGCCATAGCTGTAATTTGAGCGATAGGAAAGTCGTATAACGTAGATGAAAACATTTTCCACATTAATACACTAACGGTATCAACAGGTGAACCAAGAATGGAATCTTGACCAAGCCAAAAACTCCAAGCATATGGAACTTCAAACATTCTGAATGCGTCTGCAGTTCTAAGAAGCAGAGTCACAACTATAATGGGAGAAGATATGATTGCAGGAAAAGTAATTTTTTGAAACTTAGTCCATGCTGAAGCACCCATCACGTCTGCAGCCTCATAGAGTTCCTTTGGAATAGAGTGTATTATAGCAACAGTTACAAGCATAAACAAAGGAGCCCAAATGTATGCATCAGAAATCATAATTAAAGAGTAATAGGTACTAGGAATGGATGTATCGATATAGGCTCCAAGAGATAAACCATAATAAAGCAAAGTATTGAGATCATCAAAGACAGAATTAGGAGACCAAAGAATGCCAGTAACAATTGGAGCAATAGCTATTGGAATGACAAAAATTGATGAAAACACACGTCTGCTTCTTGAGCCAGAATTAGTTATAAGTAATGCCAGAAATATACCTACAATTAGTTCAAGTAAGACAGAACCAATTACCAAAAAGAGAGTTACTTGAATAGCATTCCAAAAAATAGAATCAGTTAATAAAGCAATATAATTATGAAAGCCAACAGGACTCATAGATGGATTTAATAAAGAAAATTCTGACAAACTAAGAAGAAACGATTGTAAAACAGGACCAATTCCTACTAAAAAAATAAGAAATAAAGTAGGAATTAAAAATCCATATGGTGTTTTCATTAAATCACTTCATAGAATTTCCATTTACATGAAACAAACGAATATCTTCAACATTGAAATCAATAGATAGTTTGTCACCTATTGATATACCAGTAGTATCAGACACTTTGATTTTAATTAGTTCGTCTTCGATAGTTAGATTAATTATTTTACTATCACCAAGATATTCAAAGAATGATACAGTACCAGAAAGTTTTCCGTTATTTCCTACAACAGTTATATTTTCAGGTCGCAGACCCATAACAATAGAACCAGATGCAGAATTGCTGAAAGCAATCTTTTGAGAACCAACAGTTAATATATTATTATCTGCCTGAACTTTAATTAAATTCATTGGTGGAGAACCAATAAATTCAGCAGTCGAAGAATGTGCAGGATTATTATAAATCTCTTCAGGAGTTCCTACTTGGATTATTTTACCGTCTTTAAGGATAGCAATTCGATCAGCCATAGTCATTGCTTCAGTCTGATCATGAGTAACATATACAGTAGTTACTTGTAATTTATTGTGGAGTTTCTTAATTTCAGTACGTAATTCAGCACGTAAGGCTGCATCAAGATTAGACAGTGGCTCATCCATTAAGAAAACTTTAGGTTGTTTTATAATTGCACGTCCAAGACCCACACGCTGTTGTTCACCACCACTAAGTGTAGATGGTTTTCTTTCTAAAAGATCTTCTATCTTCAGTAAAGAGGAGATTCGTTTAACTTCAGTATCAACATCTAATTTATTACTTTCAGAAGCAACTAAAGGAAAAGCAATATTATCAAAAACAGTCATATTAGGAAATAGTGCATATGATTGAAACACCATAGAAACATCACGATTACGAGGTGGTACCTCTTTCATATTTTTAGAATCAAAGAGTATATCGCCAGGTAATGTAGGTTCTTCAAGACCTGCAATTAAACGTAATAAAGATGATTTTCCACTTCCAGATTCACCCAAAATAACTAAAAATTCTTTATCGAGAATTTTGAGAGTGATATCATTAACTGCAAAATTTTTATTATTATCAAATGATTTTGAAATTGATTGTAAACTTATTGATGTCATCTGCAGCAAAATAACAATTTAGTAATTAATAAATATTACTCAAATATTAATAATATATTTTATAGAAAATGAAAAATATTGTTTAGTCAGTCCATTCGGCATTAATTTCTTTAACAACGCCTGCAGCAATAGTCGTACCCATATCCCGAAGAGCAAATCGTCCTAATTCAGGAAATTCTTTGAATGTTTCAAGACATAAAGGACGTAATGGTTGAATTTTTACAATTGCAGCATCACCTGTTTTCAAAGATTTTGGTTTTTCTTCTAGAACACCGCCTGATCGTGGATCCAATTTAGAAATAAGCTCTGTAATTGTAGCAGCAGCTTGTGCAGTATGGGCATGTATTACAGGAGTATAACCAGGGGCTATTGCAGTAGGATGATGAACAACTATTATTTGTGCAGTTATCTCCTTAACTACTGTAGGGGGATTATCTTTAGAACCAATTACATCTCCTCGTCTAATTGTACCTTTATCAATACCTCGTAAATTAAAACCAATATTGTCTCCTGCCTTTGCTTCTTGAATCGGAGTGTGATGAGTTTCTATAGATTTAACTTCAGCAGAATGATTGCCAGGATTAATGGAAATTGTGTCGCCAACTTTAAACATTCCAGTTTCTACACGTCCAACGGGAACAGTTCCTACACCAGTAATAGAATATACATCCTGTAAAGGTAAACGTAAAGGTTTATCAATAGGAGGAGCTTCAATTTCAAAAGAATCAAGGGCTTCATAAATTGTTGGGTCTTTGCTCCAAGTTAAATTACCTTTAGCAATTAAGTTATCTCCCTTCCAACCAGAAACTGGTAATATCGGAGTTTTATCAGGAGAAAAACCAACTTGTTTTAGTAAATCAGATACCTGAGATTTAACTTCATTAAATCTTTCTTCGGAATATTTAACTTGAGGATCATCCATTTTATTAAGAGCAACTATCATTTGTTTAACGCCAAGAGTTTTTAATAAAAAGCAATGTTCTCTTGACTGTCCACCAACACCAATAGCAATTTCAGTTTCACCTGGTTTAGCAGAAACTACAAGAATAGCACAATCAGCTTCAGATGCACCTGTAATCATATTTTTAATAAAATCTCTGTGTCCAGGAGCATCAATTAAAGTAAAATCATATTTTTTTGATTCGAATCTCTGAAAAGCTAAATCAATTGTAACTCCTCGTTCTCGCTCATCTTTGAGATTATCCATAACCCAAGCGTATTTGAAAGTATCACCTTTACCAGTTTTTTCAGATTCTTCTGCAAATTTCTGAATAGTTCGTTCATCAATTACTTTAAGCTCTACCAAAAGATGACCAATTATAGTAGATTTACCCTGATCTACATGACCTGCAACAATTAAATTAAGATGTGGTTTAGCTGCCATTTTTTATACCGTTAATTATAGATTGTTTCCGTCACACACATATATATTTTTATTTTTTAATTAAATTTTTAAATAAATATGGTCCCGCGGGTCGGACATTCATGGTTTTTTGAACCAATTTGAATTCATCGAGTTAATATAACTCACCGACGACAGTCCGGTTCCTGTGGCTTGGCAGGCTGTTCAGGCAAGCCAAGGCCTACCACTACAGCCGGAAGCTTTTGGCAAACATTTCTACCAAGCTGAGCCTACGGGATATCATAAAATATCATACCGCGGGTCGCGGGACTGAATTTAACTATCAATAATATTTAATAAATAACTATCGTTTTAGTTGAACTTAATAAGATAATCAATTAAAACATATTTAATGACAAATAACATGGAAGAAAATTATAATAAATTAAGTGAAAATGAGATAAAAAACGAGTTAATTAAAGTAAAAGGCTGGACAATAAATAAAAATAAATTAACTAAAACTTTTGAATTTCGTGATTTTGAAGATGCTTTTACATTTATGACTAGAATAGCAATGGAAGTCGAAAAAATGAATCATCATCCAGAATGGTTTAATATATATAATAAAGTAAAAATAGAACTCACAACTCATGATGTAAATGGTATAAGTAATTTTGATTTTAAATTAGCAAAAATCATAAATGATATAGAACAAAGAATGTAAAAAATAATAGAATGAGAGAAAAAAATCATATTGTCAAACTTGTAAAAAAATATATTAACAGATTTGGCTATATTGAATGGAAAGAACTCAAGGACATACAAATAAATGAAAAAAATTTAATTTGGACTATAATTTTTATTGCGCGTCAAAAAGACAATAAGAAATCATATATTTATAAAGTAAATTTTGAATCTGAGTCCGGGAAAATAGATGGGTTACAGCTAATTGAAGAATAACATTTTTAAAAACTGGAATAACAGAAATGTATAAGTATATATTCAAATCAATAATAAAATGATAACATGTCTATAGTAACGAAAAGCATTATAATGAATGCACCTATTGAACAAGTTTTTATGTATTATGCTAGGCCTGAACATATTGCAGGTCATTTCCCAGAAGAAGCAAAAATGAAAGTTATACCAATTAAAGTTACTGAAGGTTGGGGAGTTGGAACTGTAATGAGAATAATAGGTGAATTTGGAGGAAGGCCCATGCAATGGGATAGTATAACCTGTGAAGTGACAAAAAATAAGAAAATTGTCTCAAAAGCATTGAACGGTCCATTTAAAAAGAATGTAATTACTGTAAAATTTGAAGAAATTAACAATGCGACAAAAGTAACATTTGAAGTAGACTACGTATTACCATATTTCATAATTGGAATAATAATTGATAAACTACGTTTAAGAAAATATGTAATTAAGGGAATGAATGTTAGTTTACAAGAAGTTAAAAATGCAGTTGAAGAAAAACACAAAGAAACTTTAGAAAAAGAAATACCAGTAAAATCTAAAAACTAAAAAATAGGAAACCTAAACAAAAGATCCAATATCAAAGCAACAAAGATTATCGCAAGATATGGACTAGAATATTTGAATGCTTTGAGAGCTATAGATTTATCATGGGGATTTTGAAGTAATTTTATATTACTATATAGTAACAGCATTCCAAGAATAACAGAAATTATAAGGTATACATAACCATAATCAAATAAAATAAAAACTAATGAGAATGGAATTAATAAAAGTGTGTTGATTACAGTATAACGCACAGCTTTAACTTTACCAACAACAACAGGAAGCATCGGAATTCCAGCTTCTGTATAATCGTCATCTTTCAATACTGCTAAAGCCCAAAAATGTGAAGGAGTCCATATGAAAACTAAAAGTCCCATTAGAATTGCAATAATTTCTAATTGTCCAGTTATTGCAGTCCATCCTGCAAATGCAGCGGCACTACCTGCAAAGCCTCCAATAACAATATTCCAAGTAGTCTTTCTCTTAAGCCATATAGTATAAACAAAGATATAGAAAAATGAACCTAACAAGATCATTCCTGTAGTTAATAAATTAAGAAATATAGATGAAATAATTACAGATAGAATAATCATAATAATTCCAAAATTTAGAGTATTTGAAGGTGAAAGTTGACCAGTTGCAGTAACACGATTTTTTGTCCTTTCCATTTTAGCATCAATATCACGATCAAAATAACAATTCAGTGCTGCTGAACCAGCAGAAGAAAACGTTCCTGCAAGAAATAATCCCATAATTACGCTGAATGTAAGAGGATTTGTGGTATAATTAGTATCCAAATATGCAATTAATAATGTAGAGATAGCTACAAAATCAAGTAGAAAAATTATAGACGGTTTAGAAATTTGATAATATGGAAATAATCTAGTTCTAATGCCAGATTTAGATGGAATATCAAAAGACATAATGTTCAAAAATATATAGTTATTGAATATAAAATTTGGCCTAATTATTATAAAATCAATATTTATTCAGGGGCATCAGCAGCAGAAATTACGAATGTCTGTATAAGAACATAGGATAATCCAACTAGAAAAGTAATAATTACAATAGATAATATGAGTTTTTTAACAGGTTTATATTTATCGTCATAATGAACCTCATTTTCAACTGAATTCGATATCAATCCAATAAATGTATAGAACAAATGTAATATATTCATCATTATTCAGTTACATATATTAACTCCTTTTAAATGTAATCATCATTTATGGGGCAATCTAAAGTACGCCAAAATTAAAAATGAAATACAAATTGCATCAATTCCCATCATCATAATAATCATCCAAAATCCACTAGTTATATGATCAGAAAGCAAATATGCATTATAAATTATTGAATCGCCCCCTGCAAGGAAAAATCCTAATATTCCCAGAATTTTATCGATAGAAAGAATCAGAAAGATTGATTGAGTATTTGATATCATTTTAAAACTGCAAAATATCAATGTGCCAGAAATAATCAGAGATAAATGCATCAATATATGAAAAGTTGCATTTGTAGTGGCTATATCAAAATTAGATGGTACATGCCAATAAAATATTGTAATTAAAAATAATGCAGTTGATACAATTCCAAATGGATTAAAACGATTATTTAGAGCTAGAAAGCGAGAATAATATTTTATAATTTTTTTGCTATATTGTAGATTGAAGTGTTTAAATGATACAATTAAAGAATCAAACCCAGAAATGAAAATGTAACCAGAAAAAATGAAAAGAAAATGTTCTATCATCATATGATAAAATAAACTTCTCGTCTCAAATTGTTCGAGAGTTGGAGTAAGTAAAAGTAGAACTAGAATGTTTGCAAAAATAATTTTTAATATGCCATCTCGCAAGGAATAAGTGTCGAAGATATTCAAAATAGATTTCATTATATCTATGAAACATTATATGTAGTTTTCAAAGCTAGAATTGCAGTTATTAATGAAAACCCAAATAATGCAGTAGATAAAGCCAAGTGCAATGTAACTATTGCAGGATCAAGGATACTAGTAACTGTCAACATACCAATGTATCCTTGTATTCCAACTAGAAGAAAAGACATTGCAGAAGAAAACAAGAGGATTTTTGAATTTCTATAATTTCTAACAGCTAAAATAAAAGTAGAAGTGATTAACAGACCTACAATCATGGCCATATATCTATGGCTCATTTCAATCAATACAGTCGTAGTAAGATTTGGTAATAATTCACCGAAACACAATGGCCAATCAGGACATGCCATTCCTGAACCGGTTTGAGTAGTTATTCCACCTAATACAATAAGAAAATACACACCAATTGAAGAAAGTACTGTCAATATTTGAAAAGCATTCATAATACAATACTATTCTGGCCATTCTCTTAGACCATATTTTGAAAGATTCCAAGGATCTTCTTTATTGGCAACTGGAGGACCTCTATACCAACTTGACAATATATTATATCCAAATACTAGTGCACCAACAGCTATCAACACTGCTCCAAAGGTAGCCGCAACGTTCCATGTGAAAAATTCTGGAAGATATGTATAAGTTCTTCTTGGCATTCCTTGAAGACCTAAGAATAACATAGAAGTGAATAATGTATAAAGTCCCGCAGAAGTTAACAAGAAATGGGCCATTCCTAAAGTTTCATTATACTTTCGGCCAGTCATATATGGAAAATAATAATAGATTCCTGCAAATGCAGCTTGAGCAGATGCGCCAAATAATACATAGTGAAGATGACTTACAACGAAATATGTATCATGAAGTTGATAGTCAAGAGGTATATTTGCTAAGAAAACACCTGAAACTCCTTGAAAGATAAAACTGAGAATAAAACTGAGACAAAAAAGCATCGGAGTACTAAATTTTAATTTGCCACCATACATGGTAGCAATCCAATTAAAAATTTTAACACCGGAAGGAACTGCTATTGCCATAGTCATAAACATAAAAGGTATTCTAGCACTCACTGATATTCCGGTAATCCACATATGATGTGCCCAAACACCAAACCCAAGGAATCCTATAAGTGCGGTTGATATAGCAATAGAACTATAACCAAAGATCTTTTGCCTTGACATACTTGGCAGTATTTGAGAAACAAGACCCATACCTGGAAGAACAAATATATAGACAGCAGGATGAGAATAGAACCAGAATAAATGTTGCCATAGAAGAGGATCTCCGCCTAATTCTGGACGGAAAAAACCAGTTCCTAGATTTCTATCTAATAATAATAATGTGAGTACTATAGCAAGAACAGGAGTTGCTAATGCTTGTAAGAAAGCAGTTGTAAACTGAGTCCAAACCATTAATGGCATGTTTCTATATGTCACACCAGGCGCTTTCATTTTCATAATTGTTACAATAAAATTAATGGCACCTATAATAGAAGAAGTCCCGATCAAATGAAGTCCTAAGATTGTCAGATCCATACCCCAACCAGCTGAATATACAGAGAGTGGAGCATACATAGTCCATCCAACATTAGGCATGCCAAGGTAAATTAATAAACCTGCAGGAGGCAATAACCAGAAACCAAGAGCATTAAGTTTAGGAAAATACATATCTTTAGCTCCAATATATTTTGGAACTAACCAGTTACCAAATCCAGCCCAAGCAGGAATGATAAATAAGAAGAGCATGCTGACACCATGTAAAGTAAACGCACCAGCATATGCTTCAGGACTAACTGAACCCTCACTTGTTAGAGCATATCTTACTATCAGAGAAGATGCACCACCTAAGAAGAAAAAGAAGAAAGCAAAAGTTAGATATAGAATACCTATGTCAGTATGATGAGTTGTAAAGAGAACACTTTTCCAGCTAGAATAGAAAGGCGCATGTTCTTTAGTAATGGCCTGTTCTTTTTTTACTTCTTCGATTTCCATTTATTAAGCCTCCACTACCAATCTAGTTCTCATACCGCCATGATAAGCGCCACAAAATTCTGCACATTGTATCCAGTATTCCCCTGGTACTTCAGCTTTTATTAAATGAATTCGAGTTTTTCCTGGAATTATATCAGCCTTAAATCCCAGTTCTCTCACATAAAAACTATGTATAACGTCTTCACTTTCCATTTCTAATCTAACTATATCTCCAACACCTACTATCAATTCTCCTGATTCGTGACCATCCGCATAAGTGAATACCCAGCCCCATTGAAAGGAAGTTACTTTAACAGTATAGTCTGGATCTTGACCATAATATTGGACATTATCAATTTCCTCTAGAAGAGGTATAGCCATAAAAGATAATCCAAATAGCAATATTGCAGCACCTACTATTGTTGCCCATTCTAATTTTTCCAATGTATTCATATTATCACTCTATTCCTGATGGCTGGGTTCTATCCCAAAATCTAAATAAGATAAAAAAGAAAGTGCCAATAAATAATGCAGAAACAAACGTTCCTGCTAAATAGACAACATCAAAATATTGTTTTATTTCAATTGCTCGTGGAGAAATTTGATCAGGATACCAAGATATACCAACACCGCCTCCCATTATATATAGAACGATAAAAGTGAAAATGATCGTAAATGCCCAGACTAATCTGTCAAAAGTAGTAAGTAAGCCCATTTTAGTCATGATTTAGTTCCACAGCTTATTATATTAGGATTACTGACCATTACCAATTATGAGAACATGTGATTCGACTACACATTACGATTAAGCATAATTAAATCAGGTTTCAATACCTTACGTCTCAAACGTTTTTCATAAATTTTTGGACCAAAATAAATATGAATGTATGACAAGAGCTGCATAGTTCCATGAAAAATAATTAAAGTCATAAATGGGTACGAAAAAACAACTAAAAGAATAATCCCTGTAATGAATGCAAATATATGAACAAAAACTGCAATAATTATTGAAAAGTTCCGGTACTTTGTTACTTTATCAGATATTTCCCGTTTTTTAAATGAGTCCAAATCAGAAATATATCCAGAGGTAGACATTCTAATATAAAACTACCAAATCAAGAGTATAAGTATATTTACTGAATTTAATACCAGTTGTCAATAAATACTTAAAGTTAATAAATGGCCATGTTGATGTTTTTTTTGAAACAGAAAATGTCAGAAAAAGAACATGAGAATGAATTCGAACATCATGTTAATCCTGATGAAATTCATTCATACATGCCTGCTGTAATTGGTTTGGGCGCAGGTATTTTAGTAGCTACAGGTATAATTTTCATGTTAAAGGGTTTTTCACTAACAATTGGCGCTGCCATGGTATTAGTATTTATTTTATTAATCTTAATTTTTCTGCGTGGTGAAATTCCTCGTTGGCCAAAAATAACAAAAGATGCAGAGGCAATGGTAAAAGCAGGTGGAACGCCTGGCAAATTTCATGAAATTGGCGATGTTGGTTTTCCTACTGCGCTATTTTTATTGTCAGAGATTGCATTCTTTGGCGGTGCATTTGTAGCATATTTCTATTTGCGTTCACAAGCTCTATCATGGCCACCAGCAGGAACACCTCATCTTGATGTATTAATACCAAGTATTCAAACAGGACTTCTAATATTGAGCAGTATAATGATTGAATGGTCAACAGCAGGTGTTAAAAAAGGTAACAATACTGCAGTTAAATTTGGTTTCTTAGGGGCAGTTATACTAGGAGCTGGTTTTGCAGTAATACAAATGGGTTATGAATGGCCGCATTTATTATCTTCTGGAGAATTAACTGTACAAAGTGGATTATTTGGTGCATCATTTTTCCTGTTAACAGGAATACATGGATGTCATGTAATAGCAGGAGTTTTGGCAAATATTGTTGTAACGATAAGAGCGTTTAGAGGTCAATTCGATAAAGAGAATCACGGTTTTCTAGAAGCGGCAGGAACTTACTGGCACTTTGTGCATATTGTATGGTTATTCCTATTTGCGTTTCTATGGCAAGATGGTCTATCATATTTCCAGGTGCTAGCAGCATAATGTCATCAAATACAAACTCTCGACAAAATCCATTGCAAGGAAAATTCACTACAGCAAGATTTGGATTATTTGTAATCACAGCTGGTATAACAGCAGCAGGTAGTTTAGGATTACCTGAAATGTCTATACTAGATATATTTCCAGCAAATATTTTAAACATGTTAGATCCATCAGGACAAATAATCTCAAATTCATCAATTCAAATATTATTAACAATTATTCCTGGTTTTGTACTTTCACCATTGATAGTATTTTTCGGTTTGGCAGGCATTTTAGGAATAACATTAGGTCATCTAGTCATTGCAACAACATCTCACATCGGATCAATTGATCTTTATTCTCCTGTTTTCACCTTTTTAGGATTATTTTTTATTCGTCAATTTAAATCGTCGTTGAATTTAATTGGGCCATTATTATTTGTAATAATTACATCGTTATGGATAGCTTTTGTAGGGTATAATGCAACAGGTGAATCAATGATTACAATAACTTCGTTAGCATTTCTATCACAATTATTGATCATAATAATTGGATATATAATATATTTAGCAGTAAAACAAACTAATATTTTCAAGTAATAAATTTAAAACAATATCAAAGTCTAACCTTTCGGCGTTTGAAAATCCCCAATAAGAGATATAGTCCTAATAAAATCAATCCAAGTCTAAGGGCTTGAACAAGTAGATTCTCACTATCTAAAGCAGGAAACGGGAAAATTAATCCTGTGAGTAGAAAAGACAAGGCAAAAGTAAAATTAAATGGATCCAACCAATTTTTTGGCATTAGTACACCTATTTTTTGTTTATTAATTAATTTTTACGTAATTTTTTATATTATTTCGAATCAAGTTATTTATTTGAAAATAGAAGATTTATGGTTACTAATTGGATGTTTAACAATTATCATATCATCAATGATATATCAATTTATTAGTACAAATTATTATTTTGGAAATGTAACAAATATGTTTAGGTACATCGCACTGTTCTATGTATTTTCTTTATTATTAGGTTTAATGATGATAACTATATACATAACTAAATTATTTGTTGGGGAAAATATTCAATTCAAAAACAAAGTTATTAATTTAAATATAAAATCCATGTTATATCATTTATTTACAACAAAAAAATACAGACAAACATTTATCATTACTTCAATTAGTTATTCAATAATTTTTAGTCTAATATCAGGTATAGTAATTTATCAGCCAAATGCATTATTTTCTCAAACATATTTTACAAATATTCCTTCAATAAAGATCATATATTGTTGTGGAAATTTTGGACAATATCCCAATATGGCAATTTATATCACAGAGCACATCGGACTAATGTTAATACCATTAACATTTTTGATTCTACTTTTTGTTTCAATTTTAGTTGGAATTAATATAATGTTAATTTCATTTGCAATCAACAATAGACCAAAAAGAAATACAAAATGGTTTTTGAGCATAGCAGCAATAACAGGATTATTCACAGGGTGTCCTACTTGTGCCGGTTTATTTATTGCAAGTATATTACCAGGAACATTTGCTATATCTAGTATAACACTAGTCAGTTTATATTATCAAAAAATATTTATTATAATCACTGTAGGACTACTTATATTTACAGCATTTTTATCATTAAAAAATGTTAAAACTCTGTTTGAAGAGGGCTGTATAATTGAAAATACAAAAATTACAAAATAATAAAGCTTTTTAATAATTGATAACAAATAACTTGATATGGATTGGGAAGTACTTCTTCCAGGGATATCATTTACACTAGCAGGTTTACTAGGATTATGGATATCATTTGAGACAAATTTTCTTTTTCCGGCTGAAACCTTTATTCAGGGTTTACATGCTACTGCAATGTTTGTATTAGTATTAGGATTACTATTAATTCCAGGAGGATTACTTAAAGGTGGAACCCCAGCACCAAAAGGATTATCAGCAGCAGTGGTAGCAACTTTACTAACTTGCATAGGAACAGCAACATTATTGTTTATAATAGTCTACTAGCAATAATCAAAAAATGAAAAATTGGTTAAAACAATTCTTCCCCAAACAATGGAGAAATCTATTTTTTTTCAATTTATTTTTATTAGTTTTTATAGGGTTAATAGGATCAAGCATTTCATTAGAACAAAATGAAATAAATAATATTCTATATCAAGTTAATCAAATAATACCAAAAGATATTAACGCAATTTCAATTTTCTCGAATAATATTATAATTGCATTAATTATGATTATACCAATTATAGGATTATTATTTGCAATAATAACAATTTATCAGACAGGTATGGTTTTTGCTGCTATGGCAAGTATAGAAAACCTATCTGGGACTTTAGTATATGTGGTAACAGCATTAACACCATTCTTTTGGTTAGAATTCATCACATACGCAGCAAATATTACTCAAGGAATATTTATTTTCTTAGCATTGTTAAAAAAGCAAATAAGAAACGAGGCAATTAGAACGATAATCATTATAGCAATGAGTTTTGCATTTCTTATTACTGGATCAATAATAGAGATGTTTTTTATCGAGTAAATTTGTCAGACAACCCATATTGACAATAAAGAAATTCTTGTGCATATCCTGCATATGGTCCAAAATAATCGATCATAATTTTAGATAAGTATTCGTATTGATATGATGTTAAAGTAGATTTATCGTTTTGAATTTTATACATTTCTGGATCAAGTAAATATCTATAATACTGTTTTATTGTTTGTAATATTCGTGTATCAATTGGAAAAGAATCCAACATATCATGAGAAAATAAAAGAATGCAATCTGCAATTTTAGGACCTACACCAAACATTTCACAGGAATCTGATAGTTTTTTTCGTGCATTGATAAGATTCATAATTTTTAATTCATCGAATATATAAGAATTCTGATCAATAAAAACAGCAGAACGTTTAATATATTTAGCGCGATAACCGACTTTACACTTTATTAAATCAGAGAGATAGGCATTAGATAAAGTAGAAGGACTAGGAATTGTAAAAAACTGTTTGTCGTGAAAAGTTAATCTATTTCCAAATTTTTTACTTAAATTATCAAGCATTTTACGTATATTTGATATATTAGTATTAGAAGCACACAAATATGAGAGAGTGCATTCCCAAGGATCTTGCCTAATCAGTCTAAGTCCACTAAAATTTTGAATTGCAGTTTGAATAAATGGATCAAGAGAAATGCAAGATATAATTAATTCATAATTATCTTGATATCGAAAATATTTTTTCATAGTATTAATGCAATCAGAATCAGTACTATCTATATAAATGACATTATCATCTTGTTTTAAACAATACACGTCATTTTTAATAACACCATACCAACAATCATCTTGATTTGTCCAATTGAATGTTTGACCGCAATTTAATGAATAATTTAAATTAAATTGTTGTTGAAATTTTAATTTTTTCATTTATTAAACAAAAAACAAATAATTAAGTTTGGGATTTTTTCAGTTTAATATTCAATATGCCGTTAACAAAGTTAGAATCAAGGATTATAAGAGTCTGAGAAAGGTTGATTTTTTCATTTAGTCCAGATTTGCTTTTCAGAAACAAAGTATTACCATTTATAGAAGAAGAAATAGTTTCATGATCACCAGGAATGTTAGCTATAAAAAGAATTTCGTCATTATTTGAAATAAATTCATATCCAAATTTCTTTTGTTTATTTAAAACCCCTAGATAGGGAAGGTTGCGCATATTCTTTTTTATCTCATTAGACCAATATACAAATAATAAGATAGCAGAAATGCTCAATATTATCGCAGAATATCCACGTTGAACTCTAGCAATCAGGAATATAAATCCAAGAAGAAATAAAAGTCCAAAAAATATGGAGAAATAACGAATATAATACTTGTTTGACAAATTATTCATTTTATCAATAGTAGTTTGTATGTAATAAACCAAAAACGTTACTATATTTTAATTAAAAAGGATAAAAAGTTAAAAAACTAACATCATAGTAATTTCATGGCAGAATTAACAGTTTCTGGGCTTCGAGGCATAATCAGTGAGAATCTCAATAATAGTGATATTATAAATGTAATTCAAAAATTTGTGCAATCACTAGAAATAAAAACATGTGCGATAGGCAGAGATACCAGAAACACTTCAAATATGATTCATCAAGCAGTAATATCGGTCTTATTAGCAGAAAATTGTGAAATTCAAGATTTAGGAATTACATCTACACCATCTGTATTTCGGCATGTAAAAATGAATAATTTAGATGGAGGAGTAATCATAACATCATCCCATAATCCAAAAGAGTGGAATGGTCTGAAACTCATAATAAAACCGGGAAGAATAATTAAACCAAATGAATTAAATGAAAGAAAAGAAATAATTAAAAAAGATTCATTTTTAGGAACAATATCAGAAATAAAAAGTTGTTACTACTCTGATATTATAAAACAATTCAAAGATGAGAAATTTACAGGATTAAAAGTGGGAATAGATTTAGGCGGAGGAGCCGGTAGTGTTTTTGTAAAAGAGATTTTCACGAAACTAGGATGTGAAGTATATGCCGTAAACGAACACTCAGGCATATTTAATAGAATTATTGACCCAGTAGAAGATCCTCTTGAAGAATTATCAAATCTAGTATTAAGAAATAAATGCGATATAGGATTTGCATTTGATGCAGATGTAGACAGATTAGTAATAATGAATGAAAAAGGAGTGAAAATACAACCTGATTTTTCTTTATTAGCGGGAATTAAATATATTGAACAAAAAAAGGGCCTTAAGAAAGCTGCAATAAGTATTGATAGTTCATTATCAATTATACAATATCTAAACAAAATACAATGTAAAATCATAACAACCAAAGTAGGGGAAGGAAATGTATTGGATGAAATCATAAACGAAAAATGTGAATTAGGAGGTGAAGGAAGCAGTGGAGGATTCATATATCCTGAATTTAATTTGTGCAGAGATGGAATATTACTTGCTCTAATGACGACATATTTAGTTAAAAAATTCAATAGTTTAAATAATATATTTTCAGATATAGAGAAATTTAATCAAAATCGAACTAAAATAAAAACAGATCCAAAAAATTTCAAGATAATCAAAGAATATTTTTCAGCAAAAAAAGGAATCATATTAATTGACGGTATAAAAATAAAAAAAACAAATGAAAGTTGGGTTTTAATCAGACCATCGAATACAGAGAAATGCATAAGACTATCAGCAGAAGCTAAAAGTAAAAATGAAGTAAATAAATTAATTGAAGAATATGTACAATTAATAAATAAATTGCTAAATTAATACTTTGAAGTAATTTGTTTCGATGAAAAAAAGGAATTATAAATTATTTATCAAATCTTCGATAAGTATAGAACAGCGCTTTGTAATGCTTTCGAGTTGAGATTCATTGTCAGATTCACTAAATAACCGAATAATAGGTTCAGTTCCACTTGGCCGAATTAGGGACCAACTAGATTCATCCCACCAAATTTTAAGACCGTCAGTAGTATCAATCTTTTCATTCAATACGGAAGACATTTCATCAATAATAGAAGATCGCGATTCTACAGGGCAAGAAAATTTAGTTTTTAATTGATAAAATTTAGGCAGTATTTCTATACGTGCAGATAATGATTTTTCTGATGAAGACAACACTTCCAACATCAAAGCAGTAGCCATGCCACCATCTCTAACTGCAATATGAGGACTATAAAGACAGCCACCATTTTCTTCAAACCCAAAAACAGAATCAAGTTCCTTCATTTTATAAGAAACGTCAACACTTCCAACTTTAGTCCTATAAACATCAACATGATTATCCGAAGCCACATGATCAATTAATTGTGATGTAGCAATAGTAGTAACTATAGGAGAATTCACACCTTTATTAATTAAATGTTGGGCAATGAGAGTTCCAGATTTATCACCCCAAAAGACATGACCATTTTCATCACAAAAAATACTTCTGTCACCATCGCCATCATAACCAACACCAAGATCTGCATTATGCTCAATTACAGATTGAGAAAGTAAATCCAAAGTTGTAGGAGTAGGTTCACCTCCACGTCCTGAAAAATTACCATCGATATGACTATTCAAAGTTACTACAGTGCAACCTAACAATTCAGTCAAAATTGGAGCACTCAAAGATTGCATTCCATTACCAGAATCAATAACTATTTTGAGTTTACGATTTTTAATTAAATTAGAATTTACATTATTGATTATTGAATCAATATAATTATCTAATGTTGATGAATAAGTATGTATTTGACCAACCCCATTCCAATTTTTCCGGTTGTATTTATGATTAAAATATATCTCCTCAATCAAAGATTCATCTTTTCTTGAAATTTCAATACCATTAGCAGAAATTACTTTAATGCCATTATATTGAGGTGGATTATGAGAAGCAGTAATAACAATACCGCCATCAAATTTAGAATTCTGTGTAATTAATTGAAGGGCAGGTGTAGGAACCATACCAGCAACAAAGACGTTCTTACCAGATTCCATTAAACCAGCAGAAATAGCATTGACCAAAGAAGGGCTAGAACGACGTCCATCACATCCAATTACGACATTAACTCCACGAAAAAATGTACCTATAGATAAACCAATGTTAAGAATAAATTCAAGATCATAATCATCTCCTGGAATAAACCGAATGCCATTAGTACCAAATAATTTACTATTAATGTTCAATATTTACTATTAATTATCAAATAACAAATAAAACAATATCGAAAATGCTAAATTCTAAAGAATATTAGAAAATTTGAATTGAAGATACTAATCTGTATTAAACAAGTACCCGATACGGCAACTAAAATAAAAATTTCCGAAAATAAAAAAACAATCGAACAAACTAGTATAAAATATGAGATCAACCCATATGACGAATATGCAATAGAAGAAGCTTTAAGATTAAAAGAAAATGATCCAAATACAACAATCACTGTTATGTCACTTGGACCTGAAAGAGTAAAACAATCATTAACAAAAATTATAGCAATTGGGGCAGATAATGCAATTCATCTAAAAACTAATGAAGATATAAAAAACTCTTTTGTGGTTGCAAAAATACTGGCTAATGAAATAAAAAAAGAAAGGTATGATTTAATATTATTTGGTAAAAAATCAGTAGACCAAGATAATAATCAAATTGGCATTATGATTGGAGAAATTAATCAAATACCATGTATTTCGAATTGTACTGAATTTAAAATAAATAATAATACGATTACTGCTCATAGAGAAATCGAGGGTGCAATTCAAATATTTGAAAGCAAATTACCCATAATTATTACACAAGAAAAAGGTAAAAATGAATTACGATATCCTTCATTAAGAAATTTAATGGCTGCAAAAAAAAAGACAATAGAATCGATAGATATAGTTGAACAAATAAACGATGATATAGAACTAATTAAATTAGAATATCCGCCAGTGAGAAAAGAAGGAAAAATAATTGGAGAAGGCAAAGAGGCAGTATCCGAATTAGTTAGAATTTTACGAGAAGAGAGAAAAATAATTTAGGTGAAATTTTGACAGGAATATTATCAGTATTAGAATTAAAAAACGACGAGGTAACAAATAGTTCATTAGAAGTACTAACCGAAGCTAAGAAAATTGCAACGGAAAAAAAGCAAGATAACAATGCAATAGTGATAGGAGAAATAAATAACAATAATGTTGAAAAATTAAAAGAATATGGGATAAATTCTCTGTTTATATGTTCAACAAATACAAATAAAGATGGAAGAATAACATTGTTATCAGGATATTCTCCTGAGATATATACAATGGCCATATCATCAGTCATTGAAATTATTAAGCCTGAAATAATCATATTTTCAGGAACATCTGTGGGAAAAGATTTAGCGCCAAGAATAGCAGTAAATAATGAATATAGCATTGCAACCGACTGCATATCTATTTCAGTTAAGCCAGAAGGATTAGAAGTAAAACGTCCAATTTATGCAGGAAAAATTATTGAAACAGTAATATTAAAAACTAATAATCCGAAAGTAATTTCACTTAAAATTAATTCTTTTAATATAAAAAAACAATCAGTGAATGAACCAAAAATTAAATCCATATCCAGCAACGTTTCAGAGAATGTCATACAACACCTACCAGTTCTTAAGGAAACTATTTTTCCAGAAAGGAAAACATTGGATGTATCAGAAGCTTCAATAATAGTATCTGGTGGAAGAGGAATGAAAGATCCAAAAAATTTCAACATTATCGAAGAACTAGCAAATACCCTAAATGCAGCAGTAGGAGCTTCAAGGGCAGTAGTTGATGCAGGATGGCGACCTCATTCAGAACAAGTAGGTCAAACGGGTAAAATTGTATCACCAAATTTGTACATAGCTTGTGGAATATCAGGAGCAGTTCAACATCAAGTTGGAATGATAAATTCAAAATGTATTGTAGCTATAAATAAAGATAAAAATGCCCCAATATTCAAATTTTCAGATTATGGAATAGTGGGAGACTTATTTGAAATAGTTCCTGAGTTAACTAAAAAATTAAAAGTTAAAAATTAAAGAGCGTTAGCTCCACGAATCAAATCAAGTATCAATTGTAAACTAGATATATTTCCTTTAGTAGATTGGCGTACAATTTCACGAATTAATTTTTGTTGATTTCCATCAATATTATATAAATTTTCAAAAATATTGCAAATCAATTTAGGGTATTCTGAATATAATCTTGGATTTTTCATATATTTAGGAGTTTTTTGAAATTTTTTGAGATCTGACAATACGTTTCTTTTAAAAAGAAAATTTTCATACATTGATAAGGTAGAATTAGAGAAATTGTTATTTTTGTTAGCTATATTAAAAGTTTCAGCAGCAGCAATACCTGAAGAAATAGCAAGATCTACTCCACGAAAGGTATAACCATTATTTAATAATAATCCTGCTGCATCACCACAAACCAAAATACCATTATTATAGAGTTTTGGTAACATTGAATAACCTGCTTTAGGAACTAAATGAGCACTATACTCAATAACATTGCCATTATCAATTAGGTTTAGTATATCAGGATGATTTTTGAAATCGTTAATAAGTGATGCAACTTGAATTTGATGAGATACTAGATCAATACCTTCTATTACTAATCCTAAAGATAACGAGGATTTATTAGTATAAATGAATGCGCCGCCTCTCACATACTTTGTAGGATAGCCAACGCAAACTAAAGCAGCGCCATTATTATCCCGAACACCAAATCTATCATTAATAATATGTTCAGGAAGTTCAATAACTTCTTTAATCCCAACTGAAAAAGAATCAGGAGAAAAATCATTTCGAAGTCCAGCCTGTTTTGCTAGAATAGATGTCGCACCATCAGCTGCAATAACAAGTTTAGATGTGATTTCATCATCACCACTTTTAATTCCTGAAACAACATTATCCGCAATAATAAGATCATCAACTTTTATTTCAGTAAATAATTCAGCGCCAGCTTCAATCGCCTTATTAGCTAACCATTTATCAAATTCAGAACGAAAAGCAGTGAAACCATGATTGGTTGGATTATTTGAAGAAAAAGATGTTTGAAAACTAGACTTTTCAGTCATAAACATAATACTTTCCTTTGACACATGTCTTTGAATAGGTACATCGTCAAGAAATTCTGGAATGAGTTCTGAAAGAGAATAAGGGTATATTCTGCCACCATATACATTTTTAGAACCGGGTTCCTTGCCTCTTTCAAGCATTAGAACATGATGACCGGTTTTAGCCAAGCTATAAGCAGCTGCAGATCCTGCAGGGCCTGCACCCACAACTATGACATCATAATCTGTTGGCAATTTAACCAATTTTTGTAGATGCTTTACTAACAGCTACAGTTTCAAATTGACTAATTTGATCGATTTTATCTATAGAAGATTCCAGAGTGTTCATAGCACCATCTTTTTCTTCAAAATAAATATCAACAAATATGGCAAAGAGACCAAATGCAATTGGTTCGTCCTTCATTTGCCTAATTGACATATCATTTGGAAGATTTGCTTGAATAGCATCATGTAATTTATCCCCAGTAATACCAGGTTCTTTTGGTAATAATTTTAATCGAGCAATGACATAGCCCAAATTTCATCACTTTAGGGACCTTGAAATCCACAATCAGAACAAGAATAAGTTCTAGTAAATGTGCGACATTTTGGACATCTCCAAATAATTGTTTCATTACAAGCAGGGCAAAGAAATTTCACTGAAAGGCTACCAGGTAAAATAGGCCTGCTACAAGATGTGCAATTTGGAATTTCCAGTTGGTCAGACATGATTCTATTCCGTCATTTCATATTATTT
>PAVW01000008.1 GCA_002713205.1 Nitrososphaerota archaeon | reverse complement strand
TCTTTGATAAACAATATCAAAATATTTTGGAATTAATGGTAAAATTAGATCAGAGTGTATTGCTTCACTTGGTTCAACTCTAAAATTTTCCAACGGAGGCCTAAGAAATTTAACTTTTGTTCTAAATTTTTCAGGTAGATCAGACATTACTTCCAACATGTGTTTTAGGTGTTGATCAGAATATTGATTTCTGGCAGGTCCGACATATTCTTCATTAAACATCAAACCGTTGGTTTTAAGGCATCTTGCGAGTTTTTTTAATGCATTATCAACTTCTGTGACATGATGAAGCACCGCAAAATTGAAAACTGCATCATACTTCTCATCTTCGATTTTACTCATGGAGTTAATGTCATCTAGGAAATAATCTATTGCCCTAGATTGCTTCAGTTCTTTTGCTTCGTTAATGTATTTTTCAGACATATCAAAGGCATCAAAATGCTTCCCTATTCCTAAATCATATAATTGCCTTTCAAGCCAACCGTTACCACACCCAACAATCAAAACATCATCAAAGGGCACATATTCTTTAAATCGCGTCAAAATATCGCCTATCCAGCTAACATTTTCATTCCCAGTTGCAAGTTTATTTTTATATTTTACAACTATCTCCAAGTCATTCCAATACTTGTCCGAATAATGGGTATATTCTTTTAATGATTTTGCCTCTTCAGATTCAGACAGAATTTTTTTAACATCCTCAATCGTTAACTGTTTTTTGTTTATTCTTGAGACAAAATAGTATAGTCCAGTTTTATCAGGTTTGCGTTGTAGTATATCTTCATACAGCGCAGTTACTCTTTCGACAACATCACTAGTCATATCTAAATTAATTTTATACACAACGTATTATTTATGAAAAACTGATCTGTTTATAGCAAATAATATTCCGGATGACAGTAATAACAAAAATCCCAATAAAAGTATCCCCATAGAAACTAAAGCAAATGGAATTGGTAGAAGTTGCGTTTCATTAAAAACAGAAATAGTATAAGAAGAAAGCAATATGCCACAAATTAGTACAATCAATCCAGGAACACCAAGATATTTCAAAGGGTGTTTAACGAGAATCATTTCAATTAGTGATCCTAAAACACCACTGCCGTGCAAAATTGGGTTTTTTGTTGAAGTTCGACGTCCAGTGTCATAAATCACGGTAATTTTTTCTTCTGAAATTCTTAAATCATGTTTTGATGCGTCGATCAGAATTTCAGAATCTGCCGTAAACCCATCGTTAGAAAATTCTATTAATTCAATCGCCTTTTTGGAATATGCACGAAACCCGCTTTGAGTGTCTCTAACCGGAAGACTGGTTACAATATTCGTTGCGTGATCTAAAATTTTATTTCCTATCTTTCTATATGAAGGCATTTCTGTCTGATCATCAAATCTATAACCTACAACAATATCTGAAGTTTTTTCAGTAATTGGTTTTGTGAGTTTTTTTATTTCTTCAGGTAAGAANTGGCCATCNCCNTCTATTGTTACAATNATATCAGCAGTAGAATGTTTNGCATGTTCGAAGAGAGATTTTAATGCTGANCCTTTTCCCTTGTTTTCATCATGTACTATTACATNAGCACCAGAGTTTTCTGCTTCTTTTGCTGTATTATCAGAGGANCCATCATCACATACAACAACTGAATCNACATAAGAAAGCNTTTTTTTTANCAATTTACCTATTACCCCTTCTTCATTAAAGGCAGGTATACATGCTAAAGTATGCAACAACCTACTGAACTTTTTCCTTTTAAAAAATCTATTTTTTCTATTTAAATTCATAAATGAGTGAAAAATATTATGAGTGAAAAGGGCTTGGTCACGAATAAAAAAAATAAGATAATTGCTTGTTTCTACGTTTTTCTAGCAGTCACACTAGTTACATCTTTCATATACATAGACTCGACATATGTCTGTGATGATTTCTATCCAACAAAAGAATGTGAAAAACCAGGTGCTATTGATCCTGATACTGTAAGACTAACTTTCGAACCAGAAGCTGGTAAGGATTGGGTTCGCCCCACTCTGCAATTTGCTAACCCAAAATTAAATGAAATCGAAATAGAAGCCGAATATGATGTTGGAAAGAAAGCCTTGTTCAACACCATGGCTGATGTGGAAAATTATCCCCTAATTTTACCAGGAAATATTTTATCTGTTGTAATAATAGAACAAAAACCTAATGAGATATTAGCTGAAGAGACGATGTTAGAACAAGGAATTAGAGTAAAATTACTTGCCAAGCATACAATTATCCCATATGAAACACATACGATTGAAATTATGGGTGGAGATGCTGAAGGTACAAAAATTATACAAACTTTAACAGGTGATGAATCATCTANAAAACTTTCAACAAAAATTCAGTTANAACTANAAGGTTTANTNNNACCNNTNTATTTTTTCCCTAAATCTAATTTTTCACATGCAATGAACACAGTAAATNCAAGTTTNGNNGANTATGCAAAAGGATATGATTCGCCTTACAACAAAATTGTTGATGAACTATATCGTGAAATTCTACTAAGACCTGCAGATCTTCAAGCTTATAATTTTTGGGCTCCATTATTAGAAAGTGGCATTATAACAAAAGATGATCTTAAAAATAAATTGCTCAACACTGATGAAAAAAAACATGTGGATATGGTAAAATATTCAGATGAGGAGATTATTGCAATGATGTCAGATAGTGATATACAAATTATTGATAGTATGTATCGTGAAATAATGCACAGACCTGTAGATATTAAAGGTCTTGTATATTGGGGCGGGTTGTTAGAATTTGGATTGATTGACATGGAAGAGATGCGAATACAGATACAGAATTCGCCAGAAGCAGGAGAAAAAATAAATGACGAGATTCGTATGGAACAAATAATGGAGGAACTACGTAAACTAGAAGAGAAAAGCCTTGTACTTTGCGAAGTTAATCAAATATACTGTCTAGAGAATTGGAAATTGGAAGAAGAAGAATTACTTTTAGAGTTACAAGTTTATAAGAAATTTGAAGATATAGTAAACAAAAATTACTTTGAGGTGTTTGACAAATGGCCAGATATGGAAGTAAAATTACATTATACAAAGTTGCTATTTTTCAGAGTTATGGATACACAGGCTCTACATGACGAATTTGCAGATCCTGATAGTGTGCAAACTTGCATTTTTGATGATGCTGTGCAAGTAACCTGGCGCACGCCTAATGATGAGGAAATTTGTACTTTCTTCCACCCTAATCCAACTCAAATACCGCCAGGTTGGGATAAAGCAGCGGCTCTGCGATATTGGACTGAGCCACAACCATAAGTTGAAAAGGTTAATCAAGGAATTATTTTTTAATACAAAATGATGAAATGTGTTATTTTAGCTGGTGGTTACGGTACTAGAATCTCAGAAGAATCTCATTTAAAACCTAAACCTATGGTTGAAATTGGAGGAAAGCCAATTTTATGGCATATTTTAAAAATTTATTCAAGTTATGGCATTAATGAATTTGTTATATGTTGTGGGTATAAAGGAGAAATAATCAAGGAATATTTTAGTAATAATAATTCAACACAATGGAATGTGGAATTAGTTGATACTGGTACTGATACAATGACTGGTGGTAGATTAAAAAGAATTCAGAATCATATTGATGATACTTTTTGTGCAACCTATGGTGATGGGCTTNGCAATATAGACATTAATAATTTAATCTCGTTTCATAGAGAGAAAAAATCTNTTGCNACGTTAACAGCAACCCATCCTCCAGAAAGATATGGTATATTATCATTAAATGNAGATNATGTTACAGAATTCCGTGAAAAACATAGTGGTGAATCTTCCTGGATAAATGGNGGATTTTTTGTTTTTGAACCAGAAATTTTTGACTATATACATNATGATTCTACCGTATTNGAAAAATCCCCTTTAGAAACCCTAGCAAAAGAAAATAAATTAACTGCGTTTAAACACAATGGATTTTGGTATCCGATGGACACTCTGAGAGAGAAAAATCACTTGGAGGAATTATACAAATCAGGAAATATTCCTTGGAAGACATGGTAATGGATTCAAATTTTTGGAAAAATAAAAAAGTATTACTAACTGGGCATACCGGATTCAAAGGAAGCTGGCTGTCATTATGGTTACAAAAATTAGGAGTTGATCTAGTAGGATTTTCAAAATCTATTCCAACTAAACCAAGTTTGTTTGAATTAGCAGATGTTGAAAAAAACATGACATCTATTATGGGAGATATTACTCATATTGAACGCATTACTGACGTTGTTAAGCAGCATAATCCAGAAATTATAATTCATATGGCAGCACAGTCGTTAGTTCATAAATCATATGATCAACCACTAGAAACATTTTCAACAAATATTATGGGAACAGTGAATCTGCTTGAAGCAATTCGAAATACAAGTAAAAAATGTGTAATAATTAATGTAACTAGCGATAAATGCTATGAAAATCAAGAATTACCAAGAGGATATAAAGAAAATGATCCAATGGGAGGATATGATCCATATAGCAGTAGTAAAGGATGTGCAGAACTTATTACATCATCATTTAGGGATTCATTTTTTAAAAATTCAAATGATAAAGATTATGATATTTCATTAGCATCAGTTCGTGCTGGTAANGTAATTGGAGGTGGAGATTGGGCTGATAATCGTATTATGCCAGACATTATGCGAGGTATACTAAATAAAAAAATAATTAAAATTCGAAATCCTACTGCAGTACGACCATGGCAACATGTTTTAGAACCATTAAGGGGATATTTGGAATTAGCAGAAAAACTCTATAATTATAAATCTGAATATACAGAAAGTTGGAATTTTGGACCTGATGATGATGATGTAAAGCCAGTTTCATGGATTGTGAACAAAGTAGTTGAGATGTGGGGAGAAGATGTACAAGTGGATTTTGACGATGATAGATTGGATTACAAACACGAAACAAGTTTTCTTAGATTAGATTGTTCAAAGGCTAAATCTAAATTAAAATGGAATCCAAAAATAAAATTAGAAGAAGGATTGAAATTAACTGTAAATTGGTATAAACAATATGAACAGACAAAGGAGTTAAGAGAATTTACTGAAAACCAAATTGAAGAATATGCATATTAAAAAAATGCATCAAAAATCTTCTAAATCTAAGGCAAAAATATCATCATAATTAATTACTTTTAGTTCAGGTAATCGAATAATAAATTTTAGTTATATTAAACAGATTATTTTATTAAATCTAGTATTATTTAGATTCGTTAATCCANTTTTTAATGATTGAACGTTGAAATGGAATTACATTTTGTGGTATTTTNGAAAAAAGTTTTAGATTAGTATTATTTTCCAAATCTAGATTTTCGATATCCATTGAAACAATAAAACAATGTGAAATATCATGACGAAATTTATGTATACTTTCATACGTGCCAAAGAATTTTTCAATTTTTGGAACCACATGTAATTCTTCAATNCCAATTCTTTTTGTAGCATCTATCAATTTTTCATTCTTTCTAATGATTCCACCTGGCAGATGCCACATATTTTTGTAAGGTTGGTTTAATCTTTTAGAAAGAAGAAATTTTTTTCCAAAAATTACTAGTAAATCTATAGTTGAAAATGGAAAATAATTTCTAAATTCATTATACAGTTCTTCTGAAGCTCTTTTTTTATTCTGGTTCATATTATTTTTACTAGAAATACACATATTATTTATTTGATTTAGATAAATTTCTAGTTAATCTCTGATAATAGAACAACCCTTTCTTCCATTTCTGAAACTCTAATTGCATCCATTAATCTTGCTTGATTCAAAAGATCTTTTTCAAAATCATATGGGTTAATAATTTTCTTTGTTATAACATTGCAGAAAATATCACACATTATTCCAAATTGGTCNGCAGGNTTAACAGTTGTTTCAATAATTTTATCATTTTTATGAAGAAAAATACTAGTNTTATAATCTTGAGGAACTGCGTATGCCCTTTTAGTAGAAATTTTTGCTTTGCTTCCCCATATACTATATTTTGATTGGTAATAATTATCGTATCCAGATGAAACAAATGCAGTTCTTTGATTTGAATACTTGATTAGTGCNTTTGCGTGGTTTTCAACTGCAAATTTTTTATCATAATCAAAATATGCTAAAACACTTGTTGGTTCTGAATCAAATACTATTCTACTCGCACAAATTGGGTAGCATGTAACATCGTTTAACACNCCACCGCCTAATTCTTTTTGCCATCGTATNTCNCCTTCAGGNGGTGGAGGAAANCCAAATATTCCATAAAAATTGTTTATTTCNCCNAATTCATCNCACATTAAATTTTTTATTATTTTATGTTGAGGATGAAATCTAAATGCAAACGCTTCTAGAATTCTAACATTGTTTTCTTTACACACACCTAATATTTTTTTGGCAGATCCATATGAGCATGTAGATGATTTTTCACACAATACGTGTTTTCCAGCTTTAGCTGCTTTGATCGACCATTCTTCATGCATTGAAATTGGAAGTGAAATGTATACCATATCAACATCGCTATTTATGACATCGTCATAATTACCATATTTAGTGACAGAACAGTCTTTTGCATATTCTTGAGCTTTTTCTAATGCTCTACTTCCAATAAATTCTACATCTGCAAGTTCTGATGAACTAACATAAGGGAAAAAATATTTTTTTGCTACTCTAGAACAACCTAGAACACCAATCTGAATTTTTTTGTGTTCTGGCAATTCTGTTCTTATGCATCTTTATGATACGGTGATTCAGGATCACCGTGGTCACCTTTTCCCATACCTAAATTTTGATGAACAATAGGTTTTTCACAATCGTCCCATTTTTTTGTCAGCATAGCTATTGCTTCACAATCGGAAATTGCTACAAAAACGTGGCTAGTCCCTTTTGGGGTAAACGTACAATGACCTTTGCTTAAATAAATAAAATCCTCTTTGCCTGTTGATGGCTCAATATTTACAATAACACCTTCGCCGGAAGTTATCATAAAGTATTCGTCAAATTCAGGATGAAAATGGTTTCCTCTAACTTTTCCTGCTTTGATGATGTTAAAATTGAATTCTACTATTGGGTCCTTTGGAATAAATGTAAAAATCCCACCACGCCCATCTCGTATAGTGTTAAGATTTGCAGTTGGAACTAGTTCTTCAACATCCATAAATTTTCAATTCCTTAATCATAATTTATCCATTGCTGAATATTTTATTACTAAATCTCATATTCCTTATCTTCTTCAATAATTCGTACTTTTGGTATAGGCACAATTAACTTCCCACCAGATTTCAGATAGTTTTTTTCCCTTTCTTTGAAGAAATCAATAAGGTGCCATGGCAGCACAAGAAAATAATCTGGCATCTCAGATCTAGCTTGTTCTTCTGATATTATTGGAATTTTGGTACCTATTGTAATTTTACCTATTTTTTTTTCATCTCTGTCTGCAGCTTTTCTAATTAGGCTTACATCAAGATCACAAAATTGTAGTAGCGTGTTACCTTTTGTAGAAGCACCATAAACATAGACAGTTTTTCCCTTGTTAACTTGGTCAGTGATAAATGTATGTAATTTTTCTTTAATTTTATTCACTTTGTCTGCAAATTCATTATAGATTAACATATCATCTAAACCAAGATTATCTTCTTCTTGCATAATATTTTGAACTGAAGGTGATATTGAAATTAGATCATTTTCTTTATGTGTTATATATGCTCTAATACTGCCTCCATAAACATAATTTTTTTCAACATTGAAAATTTTCATTCCATNTTTTTCTATCAATTTNTTTAATGCCTTTACTGAATAGTATTCTAAATGTTCATGACCAATGTTATCNAANCCATTTAANTTTAACATTGGTATCAAGTATGCCATTTGAATGATCCATATACCGTCACGGTGAAGGCATTTTGCTACATCTCCAACAAATCTGTTTGGATTATCTAAATCATAAAACATGGCAATGCTTGTAATTACTTTACATTTTTTTTCTGGAAAGTTTTCATTAAACTTATCACTGTTAAAAAAATCATTCAGGATAAAATTTGTACCGACTTGTGCTTCGTTGATAAGATTAGAAGCAGGTTCAAAACCTACTTTGATCACATTAGCATCATAAGATCGAAGTAAACTTCCATCATTACAACCAATATCCAAAACCAAATCTTCAGGTGTTAAAGAAATTATTTGTTCAACACTTTTGGTGACATCCTTTAAAGCTGATTTCATGGATTCGTTAAGTCCAGATCTAAACCAATATTCTCGATATAACAGTTCACGTGAAGCTGTATGTTTTGATTGGAGCAAACCACAGCCACCAGTGTTTTCTGGGCATAGTACTAAATCTAGTGGTACCTTATCACCATCAGAATGAACAAATTTTTCATCAACATAATTTGAAATGAACTGACTGCCCAATGAGAGAATTTGAACTAGATTTGGATTTTGGCATACCCTACAACTAGTAATTTTAGCAAACTTTTGTCTTGAATTAGTAATTTCATCTGTATTCATAAAATTAACCTATTTTTTCTTTTTTGAGTGTGAATGGGTTAATTTCATTTTTTTATTTTCATCACTAAGTCTGGTAATAAATTTTGATTCACTAGGATAAAGAGGTGCATCCCAAGGAAATGTTTTGCCGTCCAAAAACATTTTCCATCTTTTTATGTCTTCATCTAGCATAATCTTTACAAGTTTTTCAAAAGTTATTTTTGGTTTCCAACCCAGTTTACTTTTTGCTTTCTTGTTATTTCCGCGTAAATAATTAACTTCTAACGGACGAAAGAAGCGTTTATCAGTTTTAACATATTTTTTCCAGTTTAATCCAACCAGGTCAAATGCTAACTTGACAAAATCTTGAACTTTATGTGTTTCACCAGTACTGATTACAAAAGTATCTGGCTTATCTTGTTGAAGCATTGAATGTACGGCTTCCATATACTCAGGTGCATATCCCCAATCTCTCTTTGCCTGTAGATTCCCTAAAACCAATTCCTTTTTTCGATCCAGAAAAATTTCTGCTACACCATTAGTAATTTTTCTTGAAACAAATTCTAGTCCACGAAGAGGCGATTCATGGTTAAATAATATTCCATTAACAGCGAACATGTTGTACGATTTTTTGTAAATATCAGTAATCCAATGAGCATAAAGTTTTGCAATTCCATATGGGCTAGATGGCATAAATGGTGTTTTCTCATTTTGAAATATAAATTTGTTATCACCATACATTTCACTACTTGATGCTTGGTAAAATTTTATATCTTCATTAAGAAATCTTATTGTTTCTAAAAGTTTTGTAACAGCAAGACCTGTGATTTCAGCATTTCCAACTGATTGTTCAAATGATGTACCGACAAAACTAGAAGCCGCTAAATTATATATTTCATCAGCATCAGAAACCTTGATTGCTTCTATCATAGAACCCATGTCAAGTAAATCTGCAGGGATTAGTTTTATTTGAGAATATATTCCTAGATTCTGCAATCTCCAAAAATTAGGCGTTGATGTTCGTCTAAATGTACCAAAGACTTTGTAACCCTTTTTTAATAATAAATCTGCTAGATAAGCCCCATCTTGGCCAGTAATACCTGTTATTAGAGCACGCTTCATGATATTATGATTTTAACTAAGAACGGTAAATATAATACATTTGATTATACGGTAATGTTTTTTGTAAAAAATCTACAGGATTTAACGATGGTGTGGTTTGGTTAAAATTTTAATCACCAATTATACGTTACCTGAAATTAGAAGTTTTAGGGAAATAATATTTTAACAAGTTTTACCATTTTTGATACTTTTTTAAGTTGGTGGCTTGGTCTGGATTTAATTAACAATGGATTCTGAAGAAATCGAAAAACGAACAAGAGAAGTTTATCACGAAATTCATTGTGAACAAGGAAATGATGAATCCATATATGATAGAATAACCTCAATGATTTCTCATGAATTCTTTCAGGTAGATGAATCATTCTTTAATGATAAAATTTGTTTAGATGCAGGATGTGGTTCAAATGTAAACGGAACCAGAGCGTTAATAAATTTGGGAGCAAAAAAAGTTCATGCATTTGATTTAGATGTTGAACCATCATTTATAGAAACAGCACAAAAATTTTTGAAAAAATTTGAAGGAAAATATGAATTAAAAAGTGGAAGTGTTTTAGATATTCCATATGAAGATAATTTCTTTGATTTTGTGTATTGTAACGGTGTTTTGCATAGTACAACAGATTTGTTTGGTGGGCTTTCAGAATTATCGAGAGTGACAAAACATGGGGGCACATTATATTTTTCAATATTTGGAGCTGGTGGACTTTTTTCACAAATAACTAAAGTGCTTAGAAATGAATATACAAAAAATTTGAATTTTAAATCATTGATAGATAATTTAACCGAACAAAAAATTATGGAATCGCTTAACTTGATATATACTGAATTAGAAAAACATGATGAACCGATAATAAATAAAATTCCTTTAGATACAATTACATCATTGATTGATAATGATTTAATTTTAACAATAAAAGATCGAATACAAACACCGATTTATGACGAAACGCCAATAGATGATGTTGTAAACTGGCTAGAAAATAACGGATTTGTAGATATTAAAAGATTAACAAGATATCCAAAATTTAACAACATTAGACAATTTTTGAGCCCGCTATATCACAATTATGAATCAGATTTGGCTAAAATTTTATTCAATGAAGGTTATCTTCATATGAAGGCATTAAAAAAATAACACCTCAGAGTAGTTCACTAATTCAGTAGTATTCTAAAATTATATTCTTTATTATGACTCAACCATTAAATATCTAAAATTTAATATTTTTCTAATTGATTAAAGGAAAAAAAAGTTTTGATGGTGGATTTTCAGAAAATCTTTATTTTACTGATGAATATGAGAAAGATTTTATTGACTCTAAAGGTGCTGAACGCTGGAATTCGTATAGAGAGAATTGGGAAAAGTGTTCACGATTGGAAATTGAGACAAAATATCCTTCCCATTTAGAGCTTGAGTTGAATTATTCGTGTAATTTGAGATGTCCAATGTGTACCTGGTCTACGGAAACTACAGTTGAAAAAAAGGAAGATTGGTTTACTTTTGAAGATTATAAAAAATTAATAAAAGAAGCTGTATCACAAGGTACAAAATCTATTAGACTTTGTTACATTAATGAACCGTTAATTCGCCAAGATATTGATCAATTTATTAAATATGCATCTGACGTTGGAATTTTAGATGTTATAATAACTACTAATGGTACATTACTGACTAAAGAAATGTCGAAAAAACTAATAGAATCTGGACTCACAAAAATTAATATTTCATTAGATGCGGTAACTGAAGAAACATATGAAAAGATTCGTGTAGGTGGAAATCTTAAAGCTACAGTAAAGAACATTCATGATTTTATGGAAATAAGAAAAAATATGAAATCAAAATTACCAAAATTACGCTTAAGTTTTGTTAGATCGAAGATAAATGATCATGAATATGATCAATTTGTAGACTATTGGAAAGATAGGGTTGATAGCTTAGGTGCTCAAAGGTTATTAGACCCATTTGGTGATGGAAAATTTAAGGATCCTTCAAAAAAAGATGAGATAGCTTTAGAAAATACTCGACAGCCACCAAAAAAATTTCATTGTCCTGAACCATTTAAGAGAATGACACTAAGAGGAAATGGTGATGTCTTAGGGTGTTGTAGTTTTTATGCAGTTGATTTAGTTATGGGTAACTGGAAAAAAGAATCATTAGGTGAGATTTGGAACTCTGAAAAAATGAAAAAATTGCGTGAGATGCATAAAAATGGGGACTATACTAAAAATCCTGCTTGTAAGAGCTGTATTGAAAATGTTTCATATATTTCAGATTAATTTTTTGAATTATTAAAATAATATAATTACAAATAATTTCTACTTTGTACTCATGGCCAAACTTAAACGAGATTCATGCATTCTCTTCGAAATTGCCAATAACCTTCTTGCATTCTTAAAATCTCCTGTTCTTGCAGCTTGAGACATAATATTTTGTATACCTACAGCCTCTGCTGGAGAAAAATCTTTTGTCAGTAATGCTGTAACCTTCGTTGCATCTTCTAAATCCAGTATGAATGATTCTAAATTATTATTGTATTGTTGTAGAATGAGGTCTTTGTATGTTATGTACCACTCTGAACCTGGATATGGTGTACAAATAAACGGAGTACTAACTATATTGTATTTTTCCCACGCATCTATCATTGTATTTAGTGTATCCCAATCTTCTTCTGGAAACATAATTATTTGATTTGGAATAGGACTAATTCCTGATTCTAATGTCCATTGAATACATCTTGCATTAGCTTCTAGTGTAGTACCTTTACCAAGATTTTTTAGTATTTTACGATCCCAATGCTCAAGACCATAATCCAAATAAGTAAAACCAATATCTTTCAAAGTTTTTAACATCTCTTTATTCACTAGACCAGCATGACTGGCACCTCCAAAATGTGGCCCATCACAAATTTTTGAATCATGAGGAACTCCTTTTTTTACACAATTTGGAACAAGATCCTGTTTCCATAATTCTTCCTTTATGCCTTTTAACCATGTAAATCCAGTTTGAGCATCATGAGCTACAACATTTTCATCAACTAATGCTATAAAATCAACAGGACTTCCAATACCATTGCCATTATCATCACTAGGAATTTCTAAATAATCATCCCGTAGATGTTTGATATATTTTGCAAAATATTCAGGTGAATGCTGCCTAATTATACTGTCTCTTCCAGGTCTACCTGTCACTGGTTCAGGTTTTCCATCTACAACTTTCATTTTTGTATTGGATGTAATTCCTAAATCCCAACAAAACCTACAAAGAAATGGACAAGATAAACTCATACATGCATCTAGTCTCTTTTGCGATGTCATTGATACTTCGCTCATTAATATACCAGAATTTTTGAAATAGATTTCAAGTGGTGCATATTTGTATGCTGGAAAAGGTAGCCAATCCATATCTGGAATTAATTCTCTTGGTTCAGAAAATTTTATTATTCCATCTTTACGATAAAAAATTCCTTTTACGTTTGAAGGCTCTTCATTTTTATCTATTACGGTTAAAAGTTCAGGCAGAGTCAAATACGCTTCTCCTACTACTCCATAATCAATTTCTTGTAGAAGATCCATCATATCATATGGTGTTGCAGTATAGAAACCTCCACCTGCAATTATCTTTGCATGTGGTTGTAATTGTTTACATCTTTTAACGGCTTGTCGAATATATCTATACGCTGTAATTAATCCTCCAATTGCAATAACATCAAACTCTTCTGCTGACAGAACTTGATCTAATCCTTTTGTTTCACCAGTTTCCATATTATCAATTCTAAATGCATTGGCATCATACAACTGAAATTTTACTTTAGGATGATCCCTTTCTAGTATGCCCATTAATTGAAGCATGCCTAATGGAACATGACGAGGTTCATCGAAATATCTTACTACTGGATTAATAAATAATATTTTCATTTCTGTTCTAATTCTAAGAACTTTTTAATATGTATATATTTTAAATCGGCAATATTTAGTATCCCCTCACTAGTTAGATTATAGGTATTATCCTTAATTTCTGAAGGAAGTTCACTCCAAATCTCTTTAAGCATTAAGAAATACGCATAATACACTGGATCTGCAATGTATACATTACCATTTCTTGGATTATTAACATGAATAAATTGTTCTTCAACTTTTTCTTGGTTTTTATCAAATGATTTCATAAGCTGGTTATAATATTGTGTATCGCTATATGGTGTATCATCACTCCACGCAAATTCTATTCCCATTAACCCAATTGGATTCCCTTTAAGTGCAAATGCTGTTAGAATGTATGATGCAGTTCCAACATTTCCTCCCATCTTTATAGATGTAATTCCATCTCTAAAGAATTCTTCTTCAGAATTATTTCTGAAGAATGGTTGAACCCATTTTATTTTAGCACCAGCATCAATACATTCCTTGACTACATTTGGATTAATTGATGTAGCTAGAATCACAGTTACACCTCGAAGAATTTTTTTAGATTTTTTATAAAAATTTGCAATTATTGGATCACCATCTACGGAAACAACATAGTCCGGAATACAGTTAATCTCGGTAAGCATTGATAATGCTCCATCACATGCCACAATGGTTATTTCATTTCTTTTTTTCATAATCTCTTGAAAGTTTTTTCCAAAAACTTTCTTGAAAGTAGGACCTGCAGCAATTACTAATGTTTTAGACGATTTTATTTTAATTCCATTTAATGTATCGTTGAACCCATATTTTTTTTCATTATATTGTATATTCTCAAGCCACATAGGACCATGAATTTCTAATGTACTTTTGGTTATAATATCAAGAAGTTCATTATCAGTTATTTTCTTCATAGAACTTATCACCCCTCACAAATGCTATGCTTCCACCAAGATGTTTGAGTGCTTCTGTTTCAAATTCAGGTTCGTTTTTTGGTTCAGAGATTTCTACTTCAGGATTAACTTTTGGTTCATAATTACCACATAATAGTTTTTTTTTCATTTTTCTACTAACAATAACTTAATTTGTCTTTAATATAAGCTAATCAATAATTTTAAAAACTTATTCTGGATTCACTAATCCAGAATTTGCTAATAATTCACATAACATGAAATCATATTCTTCATCTATGTCTAAACTTTTTATTTTTGGCATTTCATGAACAAGAGTATTTTTTTCATCTATTATTTTTTTATTTTTTTCAAAAAATGATTTTCTTATTGCATATGCACCACCATTAGCAATCCATCTTTTTTTCAGATTTTGCCTCACGGAAAAACTTCCAGATAGATCAAGACATTCTCCAATATCATCAAAATTTTCTTTTTTATTTATTACCCATTCAGGATGTTCTGTTACTTCTTTTACAGTAATACAACTATTCACATGTGGATTTTTTATTAATTTTTCAATACACGTGTCAATATCAATATGTGATACAAACGGTGTAGTTGGTTGTATTAAAACAATAATAGCATCATCATCAAAAAGTTCATCGAATTTATTAATCACATCTAACAATACCAACTCGGAAGGAACATCTTCTGCTAACTCGGGAGTTCGTTTATGAAAAATTATTTCGTCATTAAATGAATTTGCAATTTTGAAATATTCTTCTGAATCAGTTGATAGTATAATTTTGTTAATCATCTTCGATTTACTGGCTGCTTTCACACCCCAACCTAACAGTGGTATTCCACCAAGATTTCGGATGTTTTTGTGGGGAACCCCCTTAGAGCCAGAGCGTGCAGTTATTATAGATATAATTTTCATTGTTGAAATTTTGTTATAGTATCATTTAAAATATCAATTTCTTCAGATATTTCTTCACTAGTTCTAAACTTGTGAATGTCCATCCAAAATGATTTTTTTATTATGTCTTCTACATTTTTACAACCATTCTTAGGCTTAAATTTCTTGAAGAGTGGAACGTTATAAAGAGGAATTGAATAACCTGAAGAAATTAATTTCCCAGATTTCATATTAATACCTTTTATATCTGATTTTTCATCCATTTCTAGAATATGCTTTCTGTTTGCTGTAAGTTTTTTTAAGAAAATTTCTCTATCAACACCAATTATTTTTTTGTCATATAAACAACCAATTACTAAAAATGAGTGTTCTACTTTATGGTTTATGTATGGTGGAATAATACCGTTTGGAAGTTTTTTTATTATTTGTTTAGCATTAGTTCTAAACATTTTCAGAATAGAATTGATTTTTTTTAGTTGTATTCTTCCAAATGCGGCTTGCGCTTCTGTCATACGAAAATTACCGCCAAAATAATTTTTTTGTTGGTAATATTCACCATGATTTCTAATTGCAGCCGCAATCTCAATTAATTCTTCATTATCAGAACATATCATTCCACCTTCTCCAAGTGTTGTAATATGTTTTGTTTCTTGAAAACTAAATATGCTCATTGCTCCAAAACTACCCACCATTCTTTGACCAACCCGAGTTCCCAAAGATTGACAACAGTCTTCTATTAAAAATTCAGTTTTTCCAAAATTTGATGGCTGTATTGCATTTCCTAACAAATGTGTTGGAACACATATCGGAGTGTGTATTTTAGGCTTCAACATACAGTATGATTTCTTATCAATATCTTCAAAAACTATTTTACCACCCACTTGAAGCGCAGCACTTGGATCAGCAGTAAAAGTATATGCAGGAAGATGGATATTTGGTTTTATTAATTTAGAATTTTTAGTTTTTTTACCATATTGAATAGCAGTCTTGAATGCAATAAATAATGCAGATGTCCCAGAGTTTACACATAGTGCATACTTCACACCAATGTATTTAGCAAATTCCTTTTCAAATTTCTGTACCTCTTCACCTCCTCTAAACTTTGTTGTAAATCCTGAAAGATATTTGCCGTTTTCTATGACATTTTTTACTGCTTCAATTTCCTTGTCGTTAAATCGTTTAGTCAAAATGTTTCATCCCCTAGTTTTAGATTTCTCCATATCAAATACATATTTCTCAAAAGTAGATAATGCAGATATAGCATCGTCAATATTGGTAGAGAGTGAAGAAATACTTCCATCCAAAAATTCTACAAATTCTTTATAGATTTTAGAAAAAAATGATTCGTTAACTTTTTTGGTGCAAATTAATTCCAAATCTTGATATCCTTCATATTTAGAAGATTCCTTTGATTTAAAGAAATTTAGAATTTGGCCATTTGATAAAATTTCTATCTTTCCTTTTGAACCCCAAAGATAGAAATCATAAATAAAATATGGTATATCTAATCTGTTTATCGTTGTTTTTTCTAAAATATTAAACCAATTCATTAAATCAGCAATATGAATACCGTCTCTAATTTGATTAATTTCTTTATTTTCAGCAGTTGTTGAAAAATAAAATGCTGCCTTTTTAATATGCCCAATGTCTTTAGATAATATGTGAGCTTCATTCCAAATCTCACTCCATCTCCTAGTATGGTTTACAACAATTTTGATATGAGGATTTTTTATGAGAGATTTTACTTGTTTGGCAGTATACAAATCTGGTGTTAATGGTTTTTCGCAAAATATAATCACAGACTTTTCTATATGGTTGAGATTTTCAACTAAAGAATTCAAAATCTCTACATGAGTTGAGTCAGGAGTAGAAATAACTATAATATCACAATCAATTTGTTTCTGATTAATTTTACTTGCAAGTTCTGAAAAATTATCAAAAACATGTATTTTTTTATATTTTTCAGTAAAAAGATCTCTTGCATTTTTCTCTGTATCACATACTCCTATTAATTGTAAATTTTTATTTTCTAATATAGCAGCAATATGACTTGCAGGTTGTTTTCTTTTTGGATCAATACCATACCTCATTCCGATTAAACCTAAACCAATCACTATCACATTATATTTTTTCATGGATAAACCTCACAAATTATTAGTAATAAATAGTATTGAATTATGTTATGTTGCATTCATTCATTATATGACTAAAATTAAAACATAATAAAATAAAAAAAGACGAAATTATTAATATGCAAGATTTTAGAGCAAATGTTAGAAAAATGATTTATTTGGAGATGCAATAAATGCGTAAAAAAAACACTAGTAATCTATCAGATATTAAAAAAGAATTAAAAAATAAAACAATCTTGTTGACTGGAGGAGCTGGAAGTATTGGAACTGCCCTGGCAAAACATCTTTTAGAATATCCAATTAAAGCTATAAGAGTTTTAGATATTGATGAATATGGGCTATTTAAATTAAAGCGTGACGTAAATGATCCAAGATTAAGACTTCTGCTTGGAAGTATTACTGATAAAGACAGAATCAACATGGCATGTGATAATGTAGATATAATCATACATGCCGCTGCTGTAAAAAATATTGAGATTTCAGAATTTAATCCGATTGAAACAATTGATGTTAACATAAATGGAATTGTAAATATTATAAAGGCTATAATTCGTAATAAACCAATTAAATTTCTAAACATAAGTACCGATAAAGCAGCAGACGCATCCACACTTTATGGAACAACAAAACAGTTGGGTGAGAGATTAACTAGTTGGGCTGGAATGCATGTTGAACATACTAAATTTGCCAGCGTCCGATTTGGCAATGTTATCGAAACTAGAGGAAATGTATTTGAAGTTTGGGATAAGGAGTTCAAAGATAATTTGCCTCTATCAATTACCAATTTATCCATGAAAAGATATTTTTTCCATATTGGTGAAGCTGTTGATTTTATTATAAAATGTATACCGCTCATAAATCAAGGAGAGATATTTGTGCCAAAAATGAAGTCATACAAAATAAAAGAACTAGCTAATAAAATATCTAAAAAACATAAGGTGGTAGGCTTAAGACAGGGTGAAAAAATGGATGAAATCTTAATTTCAGATGTTGAAAGAGATAATGCAGAAGAATTTCCAGATATGTGGGTAATTAAACACTATTTATCGTAGAAGATTATTTTCAGTGTTATAGTTTTATTCAAAAAAATCAGAAATTGATTCAACAAGATATGTTTTTTCTTCCATAGTCATATTCGGATAAATAGGAATTGTCAGTATGCATTGAGATATTTTTTCTGTGATTGGTAATGCACCATCTTTTATGCCAAATTTTTGGCGATAAAAATCAGTTAAATGAATTGGTTCAAAATAGATTTTTGAGAAGATTCTCTTATCTAAAAGATAATTATGTAGAGAGTTACGGATTTTTCTATCTGGCAGTTTAATTGTGTACATTTGATAAATATGATCATACCCAACAGGGGGAGTTAAAGGTGTAATTTGTGTAAATTTTGAGAGTCGGGCTGAGATATATTCTGCATTTTCTTTCCTCATTTTAATAATTTTATCAAGTTTTCCAAGTTGTGATATTCCTAAAGCTGCAGTTAAAGAAGACATCCTCCAATTATAGCCAAGTTCTATATACTGTGATCCTTTTGGGTCATTAAAATAATCAATTTGACTAATTCTGCCGTGTGAGCGAACCATTTTTATTTTTTCATAGATATCTTTAGAATTTGTCACTACTGCACCGCCCTCACCAGTAGTTAGTACTTTATTACCACAGAAACTAAATATTGTCGAATCAGAAACACTGCCAACTTTTTTCCCATGTACAGATGAACCTAATGCCTCTGCACCATCTTCAATCAATAAAATATTATTATTCTTAGCAACATTATTAATTTCAAAAATATTACATGAAAGACCACCATAATCCATAGGGACTATTGCTTTCGTGGAACTTGAAATTTTTTCTTCAAGTAGTTCTGGATTTAATCCAAGTGTTGTTTCTTCAATATCTGCAAAAATTGGTTTTGCATTTACAAACATAACAGAGTTTGCTGTGGAAATAAATGAAAATGATGGTATTATAACTTCATCACCATCTTTGATTCCATATGCTAAATAAGTTGCATGTAATGCAGAAGTACCAGAATTTAGAGTTGCACAATAATCAACACCAACATAGTTTTTAATTGCGTTTTCAAATTCTTCAATTTCTGGTCCTAATGCCCAAGAAGAGCCCCTTTTGATTACCTTTGTGATTAAATTTACATCCTCGTCATCTGTATAGATTTTGTATAAAGGTATTTTCCAATTTTTCATATCATTATCTCTCTTTCAATATATATAATTTCTAGTTTATTAACACAAATCAACTGTAGTGTTTCTAGAAGATTTTATCATTTTCCATCTAAATTTTATGAATTGATAACTTTTGCTACTTTCATGATGTCTTTAATTTCATCATAATCAAAACTCACGTTATTATCAACGAAATCTTTAGTTTTATCAGAAGTAACATGGATTTCAAGGATTTCAATACCCTCATGTAATGCACGAATTGGTGCCTCAATTAAATTACAATGATTTGAAAAACCATCAAAATGTTTTAAAAGAGAAAAATCGATATCGTCAAGACCGCATGGATATTTAGGAATACAATAAAGCCATTTGATCTGTGGATCATTATAAAATGAACAATTAACTGGAACTGTTTCAGAACTTATGAATATGTTCTTATGTTTTTTATAAATAGTTTGAAATAAATCAGTTTGATTTGATTGAATTATTTCACGACCATCAAATTCTCTTATTTTGTATCTAGAAACAAATCTATCTAAAAAATTAACAGCATCTGGATACATTGGAGTACAAAACCAGTTAATTCCAACTTCTTGAGAAATATCATTAATTTTTTCTATATTTTCTTTGGTAATTGATGAATTCATTAGTCTATTAGATTCAGGATGATTTTTTACCATCTCAAATGTAAATGCTTGAAATTTCACAGCATTTAATCCAAGTAGTTTTGATTCATTCATCATTTGTTTCACTAAGTCAAAATCCCCGTCCCAGTTCACTCCAATTTCTGCAACAATAAAGACCATATCGTATGATTGTTAGTTGCACATTTTAATTAAAGGATTTTTAATTAGATATACATGAAAATTATTTTCATTGGAGGAGTTAAATTTAGTTATGAAATACTCAAAACTATTCTAGAGAATAATTGGAACATTTCAGTTGTGTTCAGTTATGATGATTCTAAGAAGGAAAAAATTAGTGATTTTATATCTTTAGATGAACTTTGTTCAAAGTATAATTTACAAAATATTAAAGTAGATAAAATTAACGCTCAAAACAATATTGAAATTATTAAAAAAATAGAACCAGACATAATACTAGTTATGGGTTGGTCACAGTTATTAAATTCTGAAATTATTTCTATACCTAAAATAGGTGTGATTGGTTCTCACCCTACCGAATTACCAAAATATCGTGGACGGGCACCCATTCCATGGTCAATTTTAAAGGGATTGAAAACAAGTGCGTTAACATTTTTTTTCATTGAAGAGGGAACTGATAATGGTGATATTCTTGATCAAAGATCTTTTAAATTGAGCTCAAATGATGATGCAACATCAGTTTATAAAAAAGTTGAATCTGTTGGAAAAGAAATGATACAAGATAATCTAACAAAACTTCAAAATGGAAATTATACAAGAAAAAAACAAGATGTTTCTAATTTTATAGAAAATTGGGAAAAACGGGGACCGCAAGATGGAATTATAGACTGGTCAAGAAATTCACAAGAAATTCATACACTTATTCGTGCTACTACTCATCCATATCCTGGTGCGTACACAATTTTTAATGGGTCAAAATTAATAATTTGGGGTGCAGAATTCTCTAATGAACAAAGTAAGGGTATTGGCAAGATTATGCATGTAAATAATTTTAATGTGAAAATTGGTACTGGTAAAGGTGTAATAATTTTAAAAAGAATTAGTTTTAATGATAACAAAGAAGTTCCAATATCAAAAATATTTACAAAAGATAATGTGGATTCAATTTTAGGATAAAAATGAAAAGAAAAATTTCTGTTACTACAGGTACAAGGGCTGAATATGGGCTAATTCGACCAGTTTTAAAAAAGATCTTAAAAAATAGAAAATTAGATTTGTTTCTAATTGTTTCCGGAATGCATCTTTCAAAGAAACATGGATTATCTGTTAACGAAATTAAAAAAGATGGTTTTAAGATTTATTCAAAAATTGGTATGGTTCCTAAGGGTGATTCTGGTTTTCACATGGCTTCTTCAGTTGGAGAAGGAATTTTACAATTTTCCAAAGTTTTTAAAAAATTAAGACCTGATATTAATTTGGTATTAGGTGATAGGGATGAGGTACTTGCATCATGTATAGCTGCTTATCATATGAACATACCTAATGCTCATATTCACGGAGGCGACATAACTGGAGCAGGTATTGATGAATATAATAGGCATGCAATAACTAAAATTTCTAATATACATTTCCCTGCAACAAAGAAAAGTAAGAACCGAATTATTAGAATGGGCGAGAACCCAAAAACTGTTTTTTTAACAGGTTCGCCAGGTATTGATGAAATAGCAAATAATAAAATTTCTGATAAACAAACTTTAGAAAAAAAATATGGTATTAAGTTTACCAATAATGAAATTTTAGTTGTACAACATCCTGTTACATCAGGTTCTCAAAAAACTGAGTCTTACATTAAAAATATTTTAGATGCAATCGTTAAAGAACAAAAAACAACCATTGTAATTGCTCCAAACTCTGATGCTGGAAACAAAATTATTTTTTCGTATATGAAGAAATATTCAAAAAAATATAGTTTCATCAAATATTATCCAACAATTCCTAGAGCAGATTATCTTGGAATGTTAAAAAATTGTAGATTATTAATAGGAAATTCAAGTAGTGGTATTATTGAAGGAAGTTATTTTGACACAGCTATAATACAAATTGGAATTAGACAGCATAATAGAGAAGTAGGAAAAAATATCATTCGAATTGATGCAAATACCACTAACGATGTAACTTCAGCAATTAAAAAAGCATTTAAAATGAAGATGTTGAAAAAGAAGGAAAAAATTTATGGTCAAGGAAACTCATCAGAGAAGATTGTAAAAGTTTTAGAAAATATTTGTCTTAGTAATAAATTAATTAATAATAAAATGTTCTATTAAAGAAATAAAAATTCTTATATGCGAATCAAAAATCAAACAATTGAAAGTTTTGATAGTTCTAGGTCTTAATCATGGGGAAATAAATTCAACTGCGTCCATATCAATAGATGGAAAAATAGTATGTGGAACACCTGAAGAACGAATTACTAGAAATAAAAAAACAAAATTATTTCCTCAAAATGCTGTAAAATTTTGTTTGGATTTCATAGATAAAAAATTAGAAGATTGTGATTATATCGCACAGGGATGGAACCCTGGTGAAAATTGGCAAAAATACAACCCATTATTTTCCACTTATCGTACAAAAAGAGAAGATTATTTTTATACAGTAGCTGATAATTTGTATAATTTTGTAGATAGGTCACCACCAGAATGGGTTTTGATGCAACAGTCAGAAAAAAATAAAATGCCACCAATTTATTTCGTTAGACATCATTTAGCTCATGCAGCTAATGCATTTTTTTTGTCTCCGTTTAAGGAAGCTGCAATATTAACATGTGATTGGAGAGGAGAATTTCAAACTACGAGTTTAGGAATTGGTAAAGAAAACGAGATTGAGATATTTTCAACAAAAGAACTACCACATTCACTTGGAATGTTTTATGCCACATACACTCAACTATTGGGTTATAGAGATGGATATGATGAATGGAAGGTAATGGCCTTATCAGCTTTTGATGTAGATTGCACAGAACATCTAGAAAAAATTCGTAAAACTATTAAATTAACATCAGATGGATTGTTTGAATTAGATCAGTCATATTATCAAGGAGTCATTTTAGATAAACCCAAGTTATACACAGATAAACTTGTAAATTTACTAGGTGGGAGAGAGGGGATAAAAGGAGAAGAACCTGATGAATGGTATTTTTCAGTTGCAAAAGCTATGCAAACTGTTTCAGAAGAAATTGCACTACATATGATTGAAACTCTCTATAAAAAAACAAACAATGAAAACCTTGCTCTCAGTGGAGGTTTTTTTATGAATTCAGTTTTGAATGGAAAGATTTTAGATAAGACTCAATTTAAAAATCTCTACATATCTTTTGACCCTACAGACGCTGGCAATAGTATTGGCTCAGCACTTTATGTTTCTCATTGCGTTCATGGAGAAAAACGAGATTATTCGTCCACTAGCAGTTATTTGGGTAAGGAATACACAGAAAATGAGATAACTGATGCACTTGATAGACGTAAAATAAAATCTGAAAAACTAGAAAATGTGTCATTAACTACAGCTAAACTTCTTAGTGAAGGAAAAATAGTAGCCCGTTTTGATGGAAGAATGGAGTTTGGAGAAAGAGCACTAGGAAATAGATCAATTTTAGCTGATCCACGAATACCAGAAATGAAAAATAAAATTAATGCAATCATCAAATATAGAGAAAGTTACAGACCTTTTGCTCCATCAATTATTGAGGAAAAAGCAAGTAAATTTTTTGATGTGCCAGAAAAATTTCAATGTAAGTATATGGAAAAAGTAGTTCCAGTAAAATCAGAATTTAGAAGTAAACTACCATCTATTACACATGTTGATGGTTCAGCAAGAGTGCATACTGTTAACATACAAGATAATAAGAATTTTTATAATATACTTATAGAAATGGAGAAGTTAACTGGTTTTCCAATTGTTCTAAATACATCATTTAATATCAACGGTGAACCTATAGTAATGTCTCCTAATGATGCACTAAACACATTTTTCAATAGTGGTTTAGAATATTTAATTTTAGGAAATCAACTAGTAATAAAATAATTGTGTTAATAATATGAAATTAAGGTTTAAACCAAAATAGTTTTTAATTTGTGAACTTGTGAGTATATATGAATATTTTAGTAATCGCAGCGCATCCTGATGATGAAGTACTTGGAATGGGTGCTACCATACGAAAATTATCTAAAAAAAATCACAAAATAGATCTTTGTGTTGTTTCAGAAGGTACAACTGCACAGTATGAAGATAACAAGATGATAGAAGTTAGAAAGAAATCATGTCTGAAAGCAGGAAAACTACTTGGAATTTCTACATTCAACTTTTTAGAATTTTCTGATATGAAACTAGATTCTGTACCTCATCTTGAAATCAACATTGAATTAGAGAAAATAATACAAAAATATAATTCTCAGATTGTCTATACGACTCCTCACAATGATTTAAACAAGGATCATCAATTAGTTTTTGAATCAACTTTAGTTGCTACAAGACCATTATCAAGTAATGTAAAACAAGTTTTTTGTTATGAGTTACCTGGATTAGTAAAAACACCCTTTCAACCAACAGTTTATGAGAACATAAAAAATGAGTTTTCATATAAAATTAGAGCTTTTAGAATGTATAAATCCGAAATAACAGAATTTCCACATTCTAGATCTATTGAATCTATTGAAAATCTGTCTGTTCAAAGAGGCATAGAATCAGGGTTGCAAAGAGCAGAGTCTTTTCAACTAATTAGAAGTATTTTAGATTAATTTCTGAATTCTAATGTTTAGATTTCTTAATAATTTCAATTATAGCCTTTCCCACTCTTTCATAGGCAAGTCCATCAGCCTTAAAAATATAATCTTCAACAAACTCATTTATTTTTCTCTCTGTTGCAGGATTTGAAGAAATAGCTTGGTGAATAGATGAAACAATTTTGGATGGATCAGTACATTCAGTCACGATTTTTCTTTCTAACATTATATCTCCAGCAAGATTTAGATTAATTATGATTATTGGTTTTTTTAGAATTAGTGCTTGAATGGGTCCAGAAGAAGCGGAATATGCTAATACAACATCAGAATTATTAAGAAATTCTTGGATATCCTCCTTTTGATAAATTGGTATTGATGAATCAATAGGATGAATTAATTTTTCATAATCTGAAAGGATTTCACTGGAAGGATGAATTTTTACAACCAATGACATTTCGTCTTTGTGTTTAGAAATTTCAGTTACCAACACTTTAACTAGATCATCACGTTGTTTTCGAGTCCATAATCCATGTTCGTACATGCTATGAGTAAGTAACAAAACTCGGATCTTACTATTTTTTGTAGATGGTGAAATATGTGATAAATTTTGAAATACTTTATCATATACAGGGTTTCCCGTTAAAATCAGACTTGATTTATTGTATCCACTTTTAATTAAACTGTTAAATAATAAATTACCTTCAACAAAATGATAGTCTACAGCAAATTTTGGGTCGTTCAGATTTTTCCACTTCGCATGGGCTAAAAAAAATCTAAAAAAATCTTCAATAATTTTTAATAGACTCATTTTTACAACAAGTTGTGTTCTTAACAAAAAAAGATATTTGTTAATCCAAAACTTTCCTCTTCTCATGAATTGTTTTTCATTTTCGTTAGTATCTGTTGAAACTGAATTTTGAAAGAACCCAGAAATATTTGTTCGTATCATTTTTCTTAATCTATCTTCTGATACAGCCTGAGAAACCACATCAGCAACTACAGGTATTTTGAAGTGTTTGCCAGCTAACCTAATGGCTATATCTGGTGCGATTGGATATGCTGCAGCATAAATTATATCAGGTTTAACATCACGTATTAGATCCACAGCATTTTCATAATCATAAAAATCTAATACTTTGTATTTCTCATTTTTCTGTAAACGAGGTTTAATCCTATCAGGCATATAGATAAACCATTCAACTTCAACATCACGGTCTTTCAAAAATGGTAAAACTTGTTCAAATATTAGTGTCCTAAAACTTCTAATTTCAGGTAATGCATAGTGAGAGACTAAGATTTTAAACAAAACACATCATCGTTAAATCCTTCCTTATGGCTGTTAAATTATTTTCGGCTAATAGGAGCGAGTATATAATAGAGTTTTTGTATTTATAATTACTAACTTGTCAGGAATCAGAGTCACCTATTCTGGATTGATAACTTTTGTTTTTGGAATAATTGGAATTATTACAGGAATGATTCTAACAATAATTCTAACCAGAAGTTTGGACCAGACAGAATATGGAACATGGGGATTAATTACAAATATTATTGGATATGTGATTATCATAGAACCAATTATTTCTTACTGGACAACCAGAGAGATTGCAAGAAAAAAACTAGTTGGCAAGACAGCAATATTTTCGAGTATGACATTTTCGTGTGGAGGAATAATAATCTATATACTAATTGCATATCTTTTGGGCTATAATACAGATGCAAATAATTCAGTTTTAATTTTTGCAGTAGTTTTGGTTCCAGCTATATTTCTGAACAGAACTTTAATGGCAATTGCCTTTGGGTGGAAGCCTCACATAGTTAGCTACGGGTTACTAACATATGGAATTTTTCAAATTCCATTTAGTCTGTTGTTTGTTTTCCATCTAGATATGGGTGTTTCTGGAATAATAATTTCAACTTTAATTGCAAATTTTGCAAGTATAATAATTTATGCAATATATACAAGAGGTATAATCAGAACCCAAATAAAAATAGGCTATTTGAAAAGATGGCTTAAACTTTTCTGGTTACCCACTTTATATCCAGGAATTTATAACGTTATGACCATTTTGGATATTGCCATTTTTTCTTTGGTTATAGGATCCATGAGTGGTCTAGCATTTTGGATTGTATCACTTACTCTGCCAAATTTAATAGCACAAGCAGCAACCATTTCTAGAGCTGTATACCCTAAGCTAATTGGTGAAGGAAAGAAAGATTATCTTACAAGTAACATTACTTTGTTTTTTTATTTCCTTATTCCATTGACTGCACTATCAATTATTTTTGCTAGACCTATATTATTTGCATTAAATCCTATTTATGAACAGGCATATTTGATTGCAGTATTTACTAGTCTATTCACATTTTTTGCCGCAATGAGTCACATCTTTCAATTATTTTTAACAGGTCAAGAGAATGTAGATGCTGATCAAGGATCACGTTTTAAAGATTATATTAAAAGTAAGTTGTTTGTTGTTCCCTCAATTCTAATTTTACAGTATATAGTATATTTAGTGATATTAACAGTGATATTTATCATATTCAGGGATGAATACTCAGAATTACAACTAGTGACGTATTGGGCAATTACGGCCTTGATTACTAGTATTCCCTTTTCAATCTATCTTTTTTCACTAGTAAAGAAAAATTTTGCTTTAAAATTAGAAACAAAATTGATCATGAAATATCTTGGAATTAGTATTATGATATTTGGTTTAATTTATGTAATTTCAGAGAAATTTTTAGTGTATACTGAAAATGTTTTTGAATTTATCCCCCAGTTATTGCTGTTTGCGACTATAGCAATTGTTGGTTATTTAGTAACTACCTATCTGCTAGACTTGAGAACCAGAAAATTGGTTAGTGCCATAATTAACGAGTTTACCAATAAATCCTAGTTATATAATAGAGGTTCTTAGTTCATTAATTTATTTATAATATATGATAAACGTGTCCCTATCTTTTCAAAAGTATTTTCTTCTTCTATTATTTTTCTTCCATTTTGACCTAATTGCTCACATAGATTTTGATCTAACTCTAATTTCAAAACAGAATTAATAAATGAATCAAGATCACTTGAATTAGTTCTTAATCCAGAATTTGTTTTTTCTATATATTCTCCAATTGCACCATCGGAACAACAAATTATAGGTCTTCCTACTGCCTGATATTCTAAGATTTTTGTAGGTAGAGAATAATTAACAAGTTTACCTTTTCGCATTGGTACCAATAAAACATCTGATGTGTGCAAAATTTTTGATATTTTTTCATTAGGTACAAAGTCTGTTTCAATCAAAAAATTGTCTAGTTTGTATTTTTCTTTTTGATCTTTAATATATGACAAAAGTTTCCCTCTTCCTCTGATTATAAATTGTATATTTTTTCCCTTTAGCTGTTTTGCTGCATTAATAAGAAGATCAAAATCATATGTTTCTATTAAGGAACCAAAATACATTAGAGTAAAAGTATCATTACGGGTTTTTTTACTATATGTAAAAATCTCAGTGTTTATCCCATGACTGAGTACTTCGAACTTGTTATTGTTAATTCCGTATGAAGTGCGTACAACATCTTTCACAGCATCATTAAGTGGTATAATATACTCTGGAAAAACATAAGAAAATTTAGCCAACCGATTAAGAAAGAATTTCAGTAAGCTAGAACAAAAAATGCCTCTCTCATACAGGGATTCTGGCCATAAATCGTCTATTGCTCTAATCACTCTACCACCACGTAACTTTGAGTAAAAAAAAGCAGGTATGATTGAAAATAGGTTTGGTTCAAAAGCAAAAATTATGTCTGGTTTAATTGAGA
>PAVW01000007.1 GCA_002713205.1 Nitrososphaerota archaeon | reverse complement strand
TTTTATGACTTCCTGATCCTCAACAAAAACCTGACAATTTCCACTTTCTGTTGTAATCAATATAATTAATTTCTCTATTGGAATATTTGTCCATTCTTCCCACATACTTGCATACGCAGCACATTGCACAAAATGCCAGTTAATATATTCCCTTTTCACCGGCTTATTCTTTGTTTTAAAATCAATTACCGATAGATTTCCCTCGAATTTAGCTATACAATCTACCGTTCCAGCTACACGTAATTCCTTACTATAGAGCTTCTCTTCCTGACATTTTATGTTATTAACTGCCTGATCTAAAACAGGTCGAAGTTGATTAAACATATCTATATGTTTCTGATCGTGATTTTCAAAATAATTTGATTGATTTTTTAAATATAATTCAATAATTTTATGAACTTTTGTTCCACGAAAACCAGCCTTATTTACATATTCTTGTGCCCTTCTCTCATCTCCACCAAATGCATTATTAATCCAATTTAGTCTTTTTTCTTTGGAAAACTGGAATGGTTTTATCACCTCAGTTACTGACGGATATTTTTCTCCGTCGCTATTGAAATAATATCTAGTACCTTCAACACTAGTCCGCTTTAATTTTGGCAATTCAAACGTTTTCATGTCTTGAATAAAGTGTTTCTGTGTTTTTACATCATTAATACCACCAGAAAAATTATCTACCATATCTTCTATATCAATAACTTTATCATAATTGTCTTTTTATGCATTTGGATTTAAAATCCTTGACAATTCCTTATTTTTTTTCCTCCACTCATCTCGTTGATACAAAAAATATTTTATTTGTTTATCATTCCATTTTTTACCCCAGCCACCTGACACTAAATCCACAATTGCTTTACCATTTTCAATTTTGACCCTGTTATCTACATGCAATTGAACTGCTTTTGGATATGTACGATGTTCCATTACTAATATTCTTTCTGCCAAAGATTCTGCAGTATCTCCTTCATAAACCGGTACTTTAGCCTGTAATAATATTGGACCCAGATCTACAGTCGAATCAATATAATGAACAGTACATCCTGAGAATTCTTCTTTTGCATTTATTACTGCATCATGAACTTTCATCCCTACCATTCCATATCCTCCATAATTGACCACATCAACCGCTGGATGTATGTTCAGAATTCTGTTTGTATAATGCTCTACAAGATATTCCGACAATATTTGGTTAAAACCTGCACAAACGATTAATTCCACACCTTCATTTTTACACGCATCTACTACTTGTTTATCGAATTCGATTCGCGCAAGTTTTCTCTGTTCTTTAGAGTCGAATTTTTGCCCTACAATTCCATGTAGAAATAACGTCTTTATTCCTGCCTGTTTAGCCCTATCACTTACTTCTGCATCTTTGTTATTGTAGACCACTAGTTCAATTTCCACATTGACTAAAATTTTCATATTTATATGATCCAATATGGCTTGAAAATCTGTTCCTCTACCACTTGCCAATATTCCTAGTTTTAAGACCAATACGAAAACTAGTTATTTATCAGGAATAAATATTTTGTAATGACTCTGGTTGGAAAAAAAATAGCAATTTTTGCAGAAAATGGATATGAAGAACTTGAACTTTGGTATCCCTATTATAGATTAAAAGAAGAAGAAGCTACTGTCGTCCTTATTGGAAGTGGAACATCAACTAAATACGTTGGTAAGAAGGGTAGTTATCCTGTTACAGTTGACACAAATATAAATGAAGTTAATTCAAAAGATTTTGACGCACTAATTATCCCGGGAGGATGGGCACCAGATAACCTTCGTCGACATCAAAAGATTATTGATTTTACAAAAGAAATGTTTACACAAAACAAACCAGTTGCTGCTATTTGCCATGCAGGTTCTTTGCTTATTTCTGCAAATGTATTGAAAGGAAAAACGGCTACTTGCTTTATGGCAATTAAAGACGATATGATAAATGCTGGAATTGATTATGTAGATGAAGAGGTTGTTGTTGATGGAAACCTTGTAACATCAAGAACGCCACAGGATCTTCCTGCATTTTGTAAAAGCATAATAAAATTACTTACTTGATAATATGCAAACAGCAATAATGCACTGCTATATCCTTAGTCTTACACATCGGATTAATTCTTTACAAAAGGCTAAGATAATAATTTGTATAAACGCCGGGAGTGGGATTTGAACCCACGTGTCCCGAAGGACAATCGCTATCTTTTTTTTTTTATATACAATTCGAGGCGATCGCGTTAGACATAGCCAAAAATTCAGGCTTCGCTATCCCGACAACATCAATATACACATAATCTTTTAAAAGAAATTATATTTNTAATAAAATAAAAAAAAATGCTTTAAATTAGTTGTTTTTAATAATAAACTATTATGATTACAACAAAAATCGCGTTTGTACTTTTATTATTGTTAGTTATTCCCGTTATTTTAATTCCAAGTTTTGCTCAACCAGGACCCGGACCTGCACCTCTTCCATCATGTGAGGAAGCAAAACCAGGGATTACCTGTGAGGCATCAATTAGAATTGTTACATTATTGTTGGATAAAAATCAATATTCTGGAGGAGATGATCTTCTACTAACAATTGAAGTAATAAACGAATCTCCTAACGATTCAATAGTTGTGAATTTAGAAGTTCAAGCAAATTGGATAGTTGGAAAACCTACTAGTGAATCGGTAACTATACCATCTAATACTACAGAGAAAGTTTCAATTTCTTTTTCATCATCAAAAACAGTTACTGGCAGACAAATTCTTCAGGTACGCGCACTAGGTATGGATCCTAATGATTCTTCTGTCCACTCTGAATCTGGCACCTTGTTACAAGTGCCCTTTAAACCACCTCCAACACCAATTTTACCTATACTTATTCTTGTACTAATTGTATTGGGTATGTTGTTCTTTGTTCTATATACTACTCGATCATTAGATAAATTATAAACACATCTTACAAAAACTTGAACTATAATATCTCTGCAGATTTTACCAAGTTTTTAATTAAACTTGCAATAAGTATTGGACCTAGTCCTCCTGGAACTGGTGTTATAATATCTACTTTATCTAATAATTCATCCATGTCTGCATCTCCTATGACTTTACCATTTACATAATTATTCGCAGCGTCAATGATAATAACCTGATTTTTGACCATTTTTCTTTTAATCCATTTTGGTCTACCAAAATCTGTAATAATTATATCAGCTGTATTTAATTCCTCAAATGTAAGATGTTTACCCATTTCAATTTCATTAATTATTCCGCCCATTTGTTTTAAAACTGATGACAATGGCCTACCGAACAAATCAGTAACTCCAACAATTATTATTTTTTTTCCATCTATTGTTACTTTATACTGTTTAAAAATTTCTAGAACAGCATTAACTCCTGCTGGATAGTATGAATTTGTTTGAAGTTCTATTCTTTCAATCGTACTTGGATTTAACGCATCGACATCTTTTTTCAAAATTATTTCAGATAGAATTTTTTCCTGATTAAACTTCTTTGGTAATGGTAATTGCACTAGTATCCCATGAACCTTTTCATTTACGTTTAATTCATTTATGATTTTTAATATCTCGTCATTTGATTTACCCTCATTGATTTTTCTAATATTCCCGTCTGCTCCTACATCTTTGATTTTTCTTAATTTCAGATTGACATATCTCTCAGAATCCTCATCATCTCCTATTAGTATTATTTCTATATACGGACACACGCCATTATTTTTTAGATTTATTATTTTATTTTCACAATTTTTTATTATTTCCGCAGCAATTTTCTTACCATCTATAACTGTCATGTTATACCAATTCACTATTAAGAAGATGTTCTTATAGTTCTATCTCTTAATAAAAAATAGATGGTAGTCAAAATAACCGTAGTCAAGTCTGGTTTTATTGGAGTAACTACTCTAATTGAAGCATTATTAGATGAACGCGCAGCTAGGAAAGACATTTCCGTACATTCGATTTCATCTGGTTCAAAAATGCACACAGAAGCTAGTGAAGACCTTGAAAAAAATGCTCTTCTATATGATACAGATTTTTTTATTTTGGTAACCCCAAACGCTTCTTTAGATGCACCAAAAGAACTCGCTTTTAACTTGTCTAAACATAAACCAACACTTGTTGTTTCTGATAATCCTGCATCAAAATCCATTAATGATTTTTCTAATGAGAATTTAGGTTATATTGTTGTTCAAGGAGATCCATTAATTGGAATAAGACAAGAATTCCTTGACCCAATTGAAATGTCAAATTTTAATAGTGATGTTTTAAAAGTTCTATCAATTACAGGAGCGTTTAGAGCATTAGTACATGAAATAGATCTTGTTGTTTCTGCAATTAACAACTCTCAACCTATTGTCTTACCTCGTATTATTGTTGACAAACATAAGGCATTAAGTCATTCTGGCCTATCTAATCCATATGCAAAATCAAAGGCTTTAGCTAGTTACGAAATGGCTAAACTAGTTGGACGTTTATCTGCAGAAGGAGGCTATAAAGAAAAAGATAGGCAAAAATATCTTTTAGTAGTTAGTGCATCTCATGAGTTAATTCGTCAGGCAGCTATTTTNGCTGATGAAGCTCGAGAAATTGAAAAAACTCATGATAATGTTTTCCGTCAGATACATGATTCTGAAGGAAATTACGCAACAAAAAATAAACTCTTGGATAGTTTCTAATTAGGATTTCCTTTACCAAATTTGGTAGCTTCTTGGTAATACCAGGCAATTGTTTGCCCTTCTTTCGGGTAATATAAATTACTTCCAATATCCAATAGTTCCCATTTACAACAACCAAATGACCAAGCCGTCCAAATAAATTCATTATTTCCTTCTACGCCAAAAATTTCATTAATAAAATACGCATCAAATTCCGCATAATATTGGCTATCCATCTGTCCATTTACTGCATTTTTGGTTATTTCTAACATACTTGCATTATTACTTACAGACGTATTGTTATAATACAAACTAGTACCATTTCCAAAATTAATTATAAAGTTGATCTGAATTACTTCATTTACATAATTCTCATCATTTGAGTAATTACCCAGCTGATTTTCATAAACAAATAATCCGATTAAAGATAGTAGTATAACGAATATAGTAATTGTAATTACAACAAACTTTCCATTTNTTTCATTCAAACTCAATTTCTGTTTTAAGGTTAGTCAGCATGTATATAAACACAGGCACTAGGAAACAAAATATTACTGCGTTAGCTAATTGGTGAATTATTGAAAATGGAATACCTGTAATTATCCTTAATATTATTCCGTCTATACTCTGAAAAATAATTAATCCTTCAATAGCATTAGTCCAGATATCATAAACAAAAGTACAAATTACACTAATACATCCTAATATCATAACCATTTCAATAGGATTTTTTTTGAGTTTGGACGGCATTTTATAATATTTTCTAAAAATATATCCTGCAATTCCGTAAACCATTTCACCGATCATTAAAACTACAATTAAAGGAAAACCAGCAGTACCTAGTGGATTGATACTTCCATATACTAACCATGATAAAATACTTACACTGACCGCAGCTCTAACTCCGAATAAATAACCTGTAAGAAAAACCATACTATCCATTAACTTTATTTGTGGAAATCCCATCAAAACATAATTTGAAGAAACTATTATTGCCGTTATTATTGATACAGCAGCAATTGTATTAGTTCTCATATTTTCTATTTTATTAAATAGACATTTATCTATTCTTTATTATATTTCTTGACAGCACAATAACAAAAACCAGAGATAATATTATTACGATTATACCTCCTGGAGGAATTAATACTGGGTGTGTAGGGAGATAGAACGCAGTTATTACGCCAGTTATTGAACATATTGCAGAAATTATTATACCATTGAATATTGTATTTTTGAAACTACTGCTAAATTGCAGAGCAATTAATATTGGTAAAACCAATAGCGAAGAAACCAGAAGAACCCCAATTATTCTAATTGCAATAACAATTAGAACTGCAGTAAGAACTATTAGTATATTATCGTAAAAATTTACATTAATATTATTAATTTTAGATAATTCCTGATCAATAGTAATTATAAACCATTTTTTATAGATAAAAACTGTAGTAGTAACAATAATTGCACTTATCATAAAAAGAAGCAACAAATCCTGTTCTGTGACTAGTAATATACTCTTTCCAAAGAGTATTTCCCATAAATTTACAGGATGTGTAGAAATACTTAATAAAACAACAGCAATTGCGGTACTAGACGCAAAGAATACTGCTAGTACTGCATCAGNATTAACATTCCCAGTTTGTATGAGTTTCAATAAAAACATTGATGCTATAACTACAACAGTTATGGCGGTGATTGTTGGTACAAAATTCAAGAATATACCAATTGCAATACCTGCCAACGCAACATGAGATAACGTATCTCCAATTAATGATATTCGCCTTGATACAACAAACATGCCCATTATAGGAGCTGTGATTGCAATAATTAGTGCAGATAGAAGTGCATTAATCACATAACCATGGCTAAAAATTTCAAATATCATTGATGATCTCCATGTGAAATTATTTTTGCATTATAACCATAAGATTTAGTTAGATGTTTATCACTAAGAAAATCTTGTATTTTTCCATGAAAATCAAGTCTTTTATTAATACATGCTAATCGATTTACAGATTTGCTTATTGCAAACGTATCATGCGATGAAAAAATTATGGGTATTTTTTTTCTATGTAAAGTATCTAACACATTAAAAATTTTAACTTGAGTTTTCATATCTATACTGCTACTTGGTTCATCAAGAATAATAATATCAGGACTATCAACTATTGCACGAGCAAGAAACACAAGCTGAAGTTGTCCTCCAGAAAGCTCTGTTATTTTTTTATTAATTAATTTATTAATACCAATATCTTTTGTAACTTGCATTATTTTTTTGCTAGAAATATTATCAGAAAAAATAAAAGAGGAATTAATTCCAGTTTCGATAATCTCTTTTACTGTTACTGGAGAGTTCAATATTAATGGAATTTTTTGTGGAAGATACCCTATCTTAGGATTTTTATTGTTTGATGGAAGGAAAATTTTACCATAATTTGGTTTTATTACTCCTGCGAGAACTTTTAATAAAGTAGTTTTACCTGAACCATTTGATCCAATTAAGGCTAAAAAATCATTTTTGTATACGGATAGAGATATATCATCAAGAATTACGTTCTTATCTCTCTTCACATAAATATGTTCTAATTCTATTACCTTCTCCAAATACTAACCAAACTCAAATTTTTATAATATAATATAATATTTTAACATTATTAATTTTTTTACATTTATTATTAATATTTTATAGTTATTAATATTAGAATATTATAAAAAAAACTATGCCAATTGTAAGCATATCAATTACCAGTGAACTTCTTAAGGAAATGAACAATTTAGAAAAAAGTGAAGGATTCTCTGGACGATCGGATCTAATTCGAGCTGGCGTCCGTGAATTAATTAATCTTAAACAAGAAAGAACTTCATTAACAGGCGAACTACAATCTATATTAATTATTACACATGAAGAAGGAAAAGAACAATCTGTTACCAAGATTAAACACGGTTTTGATAATATCATTCAATCACACATGCATTTCAAACTTGGTGATAAAAAATGTCTTGAATTATTTGTTTTACACGGTCAAGCCTCCAATATATCTGATTTGGTGAAACAATTTCAAATTAGTGATTCAATGGATAAAATAAAATTAATTACTGCTTAATTCATTTCATTATTAATTATGATAACACTAAACTTTCTTATAATGTAAATTAACTATTCCTACATCAAAACTCTGAGTTTTAATTAATTCTAATTGNTTTTCAAATATACCATGTTTAAACAATGGAATTCCATTACCAATTAAACTTTGTATTATAGAAATTATATATTTATCTATTAAGGAAGTATTTTGAAATATTTCTATAATTCCTGAATCACCTAAGAACCAAATATTTTTTTCTGTTTGATAATTTTCTAAAAAAGTTTTAGGATCGTCATTAACAAAAGTTAGCCTATCATGTTCACTCTCTTTACTCCTTGAATACACCAATAATTTTTTTACCTTTGTAACCTTCATAAAAATGTTCATGACTAGAAAATTATTGAAATATTTTGTTACCCATGATAACAATACCCACAGAATTTATAAATTTAATTGCACCAAAATTATTACCTGATTTATCGAATCCATCTAAAAAATTAACTGAATTATTTTCTCTAGTAATAAATTCATCTAATGTACAAGATCTAAAAAGAATAACTTTGGATATAATTTAAATTGAATTTAATAGTTATTGGTTTATTTTTACTGTTAACCATTAAAAATAAACCGTTTAATTGGCTTAAATTTTTAATACTAATAATATANAAGTAATATTANCTAAAAAGATTCAAAATATTACATATTTTCATAAATAGCCCTTTTATAGCACTTTTTTAGTAAAAATAACTATTATTTTTTTTTATAATATTAAAAAAAAATGATAAGGAACTTAAGCAAATTATTTTAAGCTGAGTTCCTTAACGTCTTCTCTTAGTGGCTTTTTTCTTAGCTCCGCCCTTACGTTTAGGAGCTGCCTTTCTTTTTACAGCAGCTTTACGTTTAGGAGCTGCCTTTCTTTTTACAGCTTTNCGTTTNGGAGCTGCCTTTCTTTTTACAGCAGCTTTACGTTTAGGAGCTGCCTTTCTTTTTACAGCAGCTTTACGTTTAGGAGCTGCACGTTTCTTTTTTGTTGCCAAAATAATTCTCCAATTTTTAAATGGATTTTTTGTATTTAAATAATAGCAGTTAACCAATTAATAATAATCTTTAAATGAAAGTACTTCTTAACATATTGACCTTATAAATTAAATTTATTTTATGTTAATAAAATATTTTTTTAATTTTTTTTTAAATAGAAATTTCTTAATAAGATAATTTTATAAAATATTTATTGCGGGGGTCGCCCAGCCCGGTCAACGGCGCGAGGTTCAGGTAGTGAATCTAGAAATACTTCGTCTCTTAGGAGTTCATGGGTTCAAATCCCATCTCCCGCATTTAAATTAAAAAATTGATTAGATTTTCTTAATAAATGAATGTATTGAACGATTTAGACTAGCTTCAGACGCTTCCATAAATGCTTCAGTTAGAGTTGGATGAGGATGAATTGTATTTTCAATATCTTCAATTTTTACATTCATTGTAAGCGCAAGACTAGCCTCTCCAATTAAATTCGAAGCCTCAGGTCCAACTATATGAACCCCAAGAATTTTATCTGAGTTTTGATCAGTCACAACCTTTACAAAACCATTAGCGTCCTTACTCGTCAAAGCACGTGCATTAGCAGCAAATTGAAATTTTCCCACTTTTACTCTGATGTTTTTCCTTAATGCCTCTTCTTCTGATATGCCTATTGTGGCAATTTCTGGCTCTGTAAAAATTGCATAAGGAATATTATTATCTTGTAATGCTATTTTTGATTTTGTTATAAAATGAGCAACTTTTATTCCTTGGGTTGAAGCTTTATGAGCTAACCAAGGAGGTCCTGTTATGTCTCCAATCGCATATATTCCTGGTATGTTACTCATCATATTCTTATCTACCTTGACAAATCCGTTATTATCTGTATTGATTCCAATTGCCTCTAAACCTAAATTTTTAGTATTTGCAATTCGACCTATTGAAATTAGAACTTTATCAAATGTCTTTTCAATTTTATTTTCATTTGATTCTATTGTTATTTTTATTTTCGTTGGATGTTTTTCAACCTGTAAAATTTTTGCACGAAAATAAATATCTACATTTAAATTATTTAAAGATTTTTTTACAACATTTACCAAATCTTCGTCTATACCTGGCAATAATGAATCAGTTATTTCTACTATAGTTACTTTAGATCCAATTTTTGCAAATGCAGTTCCTAATTCTAAACCAATTGCACCACCACCTACAACTAATATATTACTAGGTATGGTTTTGATTTCTAACATTTCTTTTGATGTAACAATTAATTCTTGATCAAATTGTAAATTCTGTAACTCTTTAGGTTGTGATCCTGTTGCAATAATAATATTATCTGTTGATATTTCTGTTATTTGATTATTTGATTTAACCTGTATCACGTTTTTCGTTTTAATTTTTGCAGCACCAAATATTATTGTTACGTTATAATTTTTACAAAGTATTTCTATTCCTTTATTTAATTTTTTAATAATAGACTCCTTCCATGACTGAAATTTTGGAAGATTAATTGATAGATTATCACATTCTATACCTTGTTCATTAAAATTTGAAATTTTATAAAATAAATTACTTGCAGATATAATTGTTTTTGATGGAATACATCCGTAATTAAGACACTCGCCTCCAAGCTTGTGATTTTCTATAAGAACTGTTTTTTTACCCAATTGAGCAAGCTTTAATGCTGCTGAATAACCGCCAGGACCTGCCCCGATTATAGCTACATCATATTGAACCATATTCATTCTAAATCAATTAGTTATCCTTTTTTTGTGTATAGGAAATTAAATACGTACATAATAAATATAAAATAATAATAAACACAAAACTCCAGGTTATTATATCAAACTGATTTTGATCTATACTATAATTTCTTTCTTCAGGAATTATAATTGCAGAATTATTTTGTAATATAATCTTTTTGAAATATATTTCTCCAGTTAATGGATTCATGAAATTTTCTACAGGTGCAAAATTATCTGTTAATATTGGTACATCATGAATTTTAATTGATTTTTTATAATCATCATCAGCAAAATCCAATATATTAAATGCTAAATTATAATCTTGCTTAATTGTTTTATTTTGTAATCTTGTATCTTGTTTATGTGCTACAATTATTACATTTTGTACCATTTGCTCTTGATTTAATGAGAGTGGATATACATACACATTTGGAAAAACACTATCTAGTGTTTTATATTCAGCTCTAAATAGGTCTGATGATTTTCCATCTAATGATGTAATAATATTTGCAATAAATACGCCATTATCCGAAAGATGCTCATTGATTATCTCGTGAAATTCTTTAGTCATTAAATGAAATGGTACATATGATTTATCATAAGCATCAAGTATAATTATATCATAATTGTCAATTGTATTGCTCAGATATTGTCTTCCATCCTGGTTAATTATCTGCAATCTTTCATCTTCAGGTACTAGGAAATAGTCCTTTCCGACTTGAATTACATCTTTATCGATCTCAACTACATCGATTTTTACATTTGGATATGATTTAAGGAAGTCTTTTGGACCAGTAAAACCTCCTCCACCTATAAATAAAACATTTTTCGGATTATCAGCAAATACAAAACCTAAATGGAAATACCTTACATATTCGTAAACAATACGGTCAGGATTATTCAAATCCATGGCACTATGAAAATTACTGTCTAAAATTAACGTTCGAATATTATTCATTGAATTATCATGAACTATAAGATTGTGATAAAATGTATCTTTTTGATAAGTTACTCCTGCAACTGGTAGTATTGCCGTATTTGAATATATTGAGAAAATAATAAGGAAAATGGCTACAAACTTAAAATAATTAGCTAGTCCAAATATTGATGATAAGATTAGAATTGCACTAATTGTAAATAAGATTGTATTTACTCCGAATATAGGTACTAAAAAAAACGCCGTTGCAAAAGTACCAACAATTCCTCCTGCAGTAGATATTGCATATAGATTTCCTGCTGTACGCCCTATTGTTTTTAGAGATTCAGTACTCAATTTTATCGAGAATGGTGTAATTGCTCCTAAACAAAATGCTGGTATTCCCAAGATTGATATCGTTGCAAGTAATGGCCCAAATCTTTCTCCAATATTTAATGCTAAAATTATCTGAAAAATTTCAGACGATAAAAATGTAATTAACAGAGTATATGTTCCTGCAATAAATATAAACATAGAAAATATTCTATACGAACAATTATTATCAGCCTTTTTTCCACCATATGTATAACCCAAACTAAGACCTGTTAATACTACTCCTATTAGACTTCCCCAAACAAATAATGTATTTCCAAAATATGGTGATAACACTCTGCTTCCCAATACTTCTAACACCATTACTGCTGCTCCTGAAATGAATACTTGGAAACGTAATATTGTGGTGAAATAATTACTCTTTTCAAATTTTGGGAACATTATTATCACAATGTTATATGTAAAATTATATGATCTATTTTAGATTATTTTTACATATCGGACATTTTTCTACATTATGATTACTTTCTAATTCTTTATGTAGATCATATATTATATTTTGCCCACGAATAAATTGAAGAGTTGTTTCAAACATCTCACTTATTTCTATTTCACTAGTATTTTTCATTATCATTACTGCAATATCATCAGCAAATGATTGAATACGTTTCGTAATAAGATAAAGTTCGATATTTTCACGACTTCTATTTTTATAATTACTTATTGTAGCTTGAGTTATGCCTAACTTGGTTGCAGCTTGCTGTTGAGTTAAATCGTATTTTTCAATTAATCTTTTAGCAACAATAGTACGCAAAAATGGTATAATTGCGTTAGCTTCTATTTCGCTATGAAGCAACATAATTTTATTATACCATTCTGATATTTATAGAAATTCGTAACAAATTAGAAAAAAAGCATATAGAACTAGAACAATTAAATAACTTTCTATTTTCCACATAATAAGGGGCGCGTCGTCTAGCCAGATTTGAAAAGAATCCTAGAATGGTTAGGACATCGCCTTGACATGGCGAAGGTCCCCGGTTCAAATCCGGGCGTGCCCACTATTTCTGATAAGATGAAACAATATCTCCAAATTGTTTCAATTTTCGTTTCATATCATTTGATTCATATTTTAATAATCCGATAAAATATTCACAACCAGCTTTTTCAAATTCATTAATTCTATCAACTATATTGTAGGTTTCTATATTCCTGTGATCATAATATGTTAGCCTAATGTCATTTTTTGCTATGGATTTTATATATTTTACATATTTCGAATAACTTGATGATGTAATACCTACAGGTATCCATGCAGTTCCATATTTGACCATAAGTTTTAACATATTTTTACCAATTGTACCAAACCATAACTCAGGAAAAGGTTTTTGAATGGGTTTTGGCTGAAGAATGGCATTTTCACTTTGATAATGTTTTCCATTAAAATTAACAACATCTTCCGTCCATAATTTTTTCATTAATTCTAACCCCTCTGCTGTTTTTTCAAATCGAATTTTATTATTATCCCATGAACTATATGCATCAAATTCTGGTTTATGCCAACCAGCTCCAACTCCTAATATTACCCTGCCATTTGATATATTATCTAACGATGAAACAATTTTTGCTAATAATTGAGGTGGACGAAAAGGAATTGGTGTAACACATGTTCCCAGTTTAATTTTTGTTGTATTTGCTGCTATGAATGATAGTAATGTCCACGCATCAATTGTATTATTACTTTTAACTCCATATTTTTCTGGAAGCATATAATGATCCCAAATAAGTAAAGATGAAAAACCATATTCTTCAATCTGAGGTAAACATTCTAATAATTTTTCCTTCCATTTCTCTCCTATTGTAACAGGTATAGATATACCAAATTTCATAATATTTTTACCATATATTATATACCACTTACTTTTTTACTAAAATAATTCTGATGATATTCTTCTGCTTTATAATAATTTATTACCGGTTTTATTTCTGTTATAATACTATTATTTATTTTTCCTGATTTTTGAAAATTCTGTTTTGATAATTCTGCTGCATCTTTTTGTTGAGAATTAAAATAATATATAATTGATCTATATTGATGACCTATATCTGGACCTTGCCTATCTTTAGTGGTCGGATCGTGATTATTCCAAAATAACTCTAACAATTTATCATATGTGATTATATTTGGGTTAAATACAATTTCTACTACCTCTACATGTCCAGTGGTTCCTGAACACACTTGCTGGTATGTAGGATTATCAATATTCCCTCCTGAATAACCCACAGATGTTGATATTATTCCTTTCACTTGGTCAAATGTTTCTTGTACATGCCAAAAACACCCTGCTCCAAAAATTGCTTTTTCCAATAAAAACTATTAATTTTATTATTTATTAAGCAATTTGATAAAATTTTACAATTTTCTATTATACAAGGTAAACTATAAAAGAATTAAATACTAAAAATTTACAATGGCGTTTGATCCCATATATATTCCGGATTCTGATAAAGAAACTCCTAAGAAAACAGAATCAGATTCAAAAGATGAACCTCCTCGTTTTTCACCAAAAATTATCTTTACAATAATTGGATTACTTATTGGTGCAATATTGGGATATGGTTTAAGTCAAGTTTTTGTTACACCTTCACCTACAATTGAAGATGTATCTCCAATAATTGAATCAAATGATGATGAACTAAACGCTTTGAAGAATGAACTTGAAAACACAATTAATGAAATTCGATTATTAGAAGCGCAACTATCGTCATTCCAAGAAACAAAAGACTTGCTTAGTACTACTCAAAAATCATTACAGACTTTACAACAGGAATTAAACACTAGATCTGAACAAATAGCATCAGATTCACGTGTTATTGAAACTCTCCGTTCTGATTTAGAAGAAACTAAGGAAGCCGTACTAATTGCCAATGCAAGAATTTCTGACTTGGAAAGAGAATTATTTGCAGCTCGCGCAGAAGAACCTGCACCTGCAGCACCCGCACCTGCAGCACCCGCACCTGCAGCACCCGCACCTGCAGCACCCGCACCTGCAGC
>PAVW01000006.1 GCA_002713205.1 Nitrososphaerota archaeon | reverse complement strand
TCCTTCCGCCTTCCTTTACATGTTGTCTTGCAAACATATCTGCATAATCTTCTCTTTTACGACCTAAAGACTTGCACACTAAACCTAAAATAAATGCTCCAATAATTGCCGCAAATGCTATTGCAAGCGTTCCTCCACTGTTTCTTCTGTTGAACAGTGAACTCCAAATTAAGCTATGTCCAAGAGTTGTAAGTATAGCTGGTAAAAATGTCGCTACCATCATAACGTCAACGTCTCTATTTTTTATATGACCTAATTCATGGCCTATTATTGCTTCTATTTCTTCAAGTTCAATAGGATGACTCTTCATGCCCGATGTTAATCCTTGTGTTATAGCTATTCTTTTTCCATATTTTGGTGAACCATATGCAAATGCATTTGGTACTTTAATATCTGAATACATAATTTTTGGAACTGGCATATTTGCACTCTTGCAAATTCTTTCTACTGTATCGTAAATCCATTGTCCACTAACACTTTTTATTTTAGGATTAGCACAGGGTATAGTATCTGTTTTTTTTAATTCTCTAACTTTGTACCGCTTTTCTACAAATTTTGGTCCATAGATCCACTGAATAAAATGAAAAATACCCACCAAAACAATTATGAACCATATATTATACGTTCCTCCTAACATCAATAGAATTATTGAAAAAATTAATGTTGATAACCCAATTAATAATCCCATTGTACCTATGATAGTAAGTTGAAGTTTCAGTAATCGCATCAACAATCGATAAGAACTAATAGATATTATCTTTTATTATTCAACTAAACCATATCTAGCTACAAACGAGCCTAATATGATTAATGTGATAGAGAAAGCAGTTAATACTTGAAAATCAAAAATTACGTTACTCGTTATTTCTCCAGTAATGAATAAAGTTCTTGTAAGATCAGCTGAATACGTTATTGGATTTAGCCTTGCAATTGTTTGTAACCAATTTGGCATAAATGCAATAGGAAATAGTGCACCACTGGCAAATAATAGAGGTAAATTTACAAGATTTGCTATTGCAATAAGAGTTTCCCATTTTTTCATTCTTAATGAAATTGCGACGAATAAACACGANAATCCTGCNGCTAACATAAANAATGANAGAAATAAAAGTAATATTACAGTTAAATTAAATTCTGCAAGAATTAAGCCTGTAGGTATTACTANTGCAATAAGGAAGACTAATGAACATTGGATTAATGCTTTTATTACTGTTGATAAAACCTTTGCAAAATATATTGAACTTCTAGGAATTGGAGCTACTAACAATTTATCTAGAAAGCCAAATCTTCTGTCCCAAATAATTGATCCTCCACTAAATGCAGATGAAAATAAAATTAGTGTTGANAATACGCCGCCTGTAAGATATGTTAAATAATTTGGAGCGCCTTGAAAAGTTTGTTCCAAAATTAGGTTCCCAGCACTGGCAAAAAATTCTGATAACGCCTCGGAAAGTTCTGGTGGTATGTTTGCTGGAATGACAAAATTATCTAATGAGATTAATTTAGTTGGATTAAATGAATTACCAAAAAATGTAATCCAGACTATTGGTTGTATTAACGCTGCAAAAATTAAGGCAGGTACTTTATACCATTTTTCTAATTCCCGTTTAGTTAATACCCATGTTTCAGTAATCATCTAGTTCTTGATCTCCTTGTAAAGTACATTTTAAAGCGATCTGCTTTGTCTGATTCAGCATCCCGTAGTGATTTTCCTGTATATTTTAGAAATACCTGATCCAATGATGCTTTTGCTAAGGACACACTTGTTACAACTATTCCCTTCGAATTAATAAATTCAAGTATTGTTGGCAACACATTTTCTCCTTTCTCTACCTTTATGCGAAGATTTTGATCAACAATGTCAATTTTTTTTACATAGTTTAATTGTTTCAATGATTCAATTATTTCAGAATATTCTCCATTGATTTTTATATTAATTATATCTCCTCCTAACTCATCTTTTAACCTAGATGGCGAATCTACTACCATTATTTTTCCTTTGTCTATTATTCCAATTCTATCACACAAATAATCAGCTTCTTCAAGATAATGTGTAGTTATGAAAATTGTTAATCTTTTTTCCTTGTTAAGATTTTTTAAATATTCCCAAATAACAGATCTAGTTTGAATATCTAAACCTAAAGTTGGTTCATCTAAAAATAGTATTTTTGGCTCATGAATTAATCCGACAATCAATTCAAGCCTTTTTCTCATACCTCCTGAATATGTTTCTACTTTACGATCTATTGCATCTTTAAGATTGACCATATCTATTAATTGTTCAGCTCTTTCTTTTGCTAATTTATCAGGGACGTGATATAATTTTGCCGATAATAATAGATTTGTTATTCCTTTCAAATCATCATCTAGTGTAAGTGATTGAGGTACAATTCCTATTGAACTTCGAACTGCATCAGGTTCTTTTATTACATCAAACCCTGCTACATTTACTTTTCCTTTGGTCGGTCTTAATAATGTAGTTAGAACTTTGATTGTAGTTGTTTTTCCAGCACCATTAGGTCCTAAAAATCCAAATATCTCCCCATTTTTTACTTTAAAATTTACATCATCAATTGCTACAATCTTTTTATCAAAAATTTTACTAAGATTTTCAACCGAAATTGCATTCATTTACATATTTGGTGTTATGTTAATAAATAATCTTTCTGTTCGCTAATGGTGATGGATAGTGAAGTAGTTGTTCTAGGCTCAGGTATTTCTGGTCTAAGCACTGCATATTTTCTTGAAAAAGCAGGTTGCAAAACCATTGTATTGGATACTAGTGATCCTGTTCACGGCATCGGTTCTACTATTAGATCTGCAGGTATACTTTCTCATTTTTTTCCTTTTCCTGAGGAAATCAGAATCGTTCAAAATAGTTTAAAGTTCTATAAAGAAATTATTAGTTTATCATCAGAAAAAATTTCCTATAACAATTCCGGTCTGCTTGCTATTTGCCCAAAATCAGATGAAAAAAGATTATCTGATTTTACAACCGCTATGTCATCTGCCAATGTTAATTATCATCATCTTGATAACACTGAACTAAAAAAAATTTATCATATGCTTTCTCTCTCCTCCAATGAAATTGCTATTATTTCTGAAGATAGTGGCTATTTTGATATTAATCGATTATTTCCTATAATTTTTAATTACATTCAAACTCAACAAAATCGTTTATTCACTGACATTAAAATCAAAAATGTTCAAAATGGGAATTCTTTCAGATTCGATACTAATTATGGTGAATTCACATCAGATAAAGTGATAATTGCAGGTGGTGCTTGGTCTGATGAAATTGCAAAACTATTTAATTGTAATATTAAATTTGATATTTATTCAACACAAGCTGCTATTCTCTCAATTTCTGGACCATTTCATCGACATGTTTCATCATTACCAATATTATATAAAATGAATAATGGTCTTTATGGTAGGCCTTTTTCACCTTCTTCATTCTTATTTGGTGATGGTAGTAGAAAATATTTAGATGATCCAAATAACTTNAAGTTTGAAACTGAAGAATCATTTAACAAATATGTTTTGCAACAAGCAATTGAATTATTTCCAAATACCNCTATTAATTCTCTTCAAAAAAGATGGTCTGGATTATATACATCTAGTCAAGATTTTCGACCTGTTATTGGTGAATTAAAGGATAACCTATTCTTTATTGGATGTTTTAATGGATTGGGTATTATGTTGGCTCCTGGTTGTTCACAATTGCTTTCCGATATTATCTTAAAAAAAACTCCATCTCCAGATTTTAATTGTTTCAATATTAAAAGATTTCACAATAAAAATATATCACAGAATTAGTATAGTAGTATCATGGTAAAAATAGTAAAAGATCTATATATTACAGAAATTAAAATTTCTAATATATCTAATGCTCCTTTTGTTATCGAAGCAATTGGTAGCTATTCTAACCGTTTTACTATAAATGAAGAAATTCTAAATAATTGGGGAATTATTCCTAGTAACAAAATCATTGGTAAAAGTTTACTACTAGAATTAAAATCTATTCAACCCACTGATAACGATTCTAATTTAATTAAAATCAATTATTTTGAAAAAATAGTCCGACGTAGGTTTCGATATTTACCTTCTCCCTCTTATCTCGATGAAATTGAATTCATTATGTCTAGTAGCACTCCTAGGACTAAATTAGAACCAGATCCATGTCCGTTTTTTGAGATTCTAATTTCACTTAAAGAATCTGAATATAAGGCATTAAATAAATTACCTGCTGACGTTTCTTTAAAGATAAGTTGTCAGGTTAGGTAATATAACGACTAGTTTTATTTTGTATTTCCGTCTCAGATTCTATGTTGTTATTCTTATTCTGAAACTTCTTTAATCTTTTTTCTTCTCTAATCAGTTCTCTTAAATTTGGTTTTAACCCTGTGATTTTTGATATGACTTTAATTAATTGTTTGGCTGCTTTTGGATCAGGATAATCTCCCCGTGTTTCACTATATATTCCAAATCCTTCCAGACCAAATTTATCAGCAAGAGAGAATAGTAATCCATTCATACCTATGATATTTCCTTTTTTCATATTTTCAATTCCATATTTTGATAATTGTTTTAATGATTTGTTAGAATTTGCAGTACCATATACTTTTGGTGGATTAGAAGGATTAGGAGTTACAAATGCTCCGAAAGTATAAACCTTAATACAATTATAGTTCTTTATAAATTGCAATACAGCATTTGAAACATTATATTGACCTTCAGCAGTTTCTGCCTGAACATCTCCAGTAAAAATTATCAAATCTTGCTTGCCTTTTTTATAATAGAACTCAAATTTTAAAGGTTCTATTGTACCATTTTCATTAACAATTACCTGTGCAGGTAAAAACGCTGAATATAATTCTGCAAATTTTATTGCCTTTACACCTTTAATAAAATGATACGAACAAATTTTCCCCACAAAGCCAGAATCTGGTAACCCGCATATAAAAATCGGATTTTTTAGTTTTATTTTAGATATTTCAACAAATCTCATATTATTCATTAATATTATCTTTATTTTTAATAGAAAAAAACATTTATTTTACTTTATATATAAAAATTGTTTTCATTGAGTAAAAAAACAATAATTTCAAATATAAGAGTATATTGAACCTTGTTATTGATTTCTCATCTAAAAATGTAAGGCAAGCCAAGAAGGCATTATCATCTATTGTACACAATACTCCACTTGATAGTTCTGAAACCTTTTCAAAATTTACTGGAGCCAATGTTTATCTTAAGTTAGAAAACCTCCAAAAAACTGGTTCTTTTAAAGTACGAGGAGCTTACTGGAAAATGCTAAATGTAAATAATTCTACTCCTAAACATGTTGTTACTGCTTCTGCAGGAAATCATGCTCAGGGAACTGCATTTGCCGCTTCTCAATTAAAAATTCCTTGTACAATTGTAATGCCAGAAAATGCTTCCACTGCTAAAGTTGCTGCTACAGCTGGATATGGCGCTTCGATTTTGTTATCAGGTTCAAATTATGATGAATCATATTCTGAGGCTGTTTCTATAATGAAAAAAAGTTCTGCCGTAATGATTCATCCTTTTGATGATCCTTTAGTAATTGCAGGACAAGGGACAATTGGTCTTGAAATTCTTGATTCCTTGAAAAATGTAGATGTGATAGTAGCTCCAGTCGGCGGTGGTGGATTAATTAGTGGACTTGCTTTAGCACTAAAAGAAAAACATCCCAACATCAAAATTATTGGCGTGCAATCTTCATCTATGTCCTCTATGCTTGAATCTAAGAAGAATAAGCAATTAACTACAGTATCTTCTCGATTTACTATTGCCGATGGAATTGATGTTAAAACTCCTGGCGAATTAACCTTTAATATTGTTGATAAATATGTTGATGATTTAGTTACAGTTACTGATGTTGAAATTGCAGAAGCTATGTTCATGTTATTAGAACGTAGCAGAATAGTTTCTGAGCCTGCAGGTGCCGCATCATTAGCTGCTATATTATCTGGTAAATTAAAAATTAAGGGAAAAAATGTTGTTTCTATAATTAGTGGCGGCAATGTCGATATGCCTCTTATGAACAAATTAATCACTCGTGGTTTAATCAGTGAAGGTCGAATTGTCCGATTTATTGTTGGATTAAAGGATCGTCCAGGTTCATTAAAGGAAATATTGGGTTTAATTGGTTCTCATAATGCAAATATACTTGATGTACAAGTTGATCGTTTCTATAAAAAAATAGGTCTCGGTCCTGTCGAGGTATTGATAAGCTTAGAAACAAAAAGCCATGATCATACCAAGGAAATGTTCAAAATATTGAAACAAAAAGGCTTTTCAATAAGAACCATTGAATAATTACACTTCTGTTAATTCTTTTGGCGCTTTTGTTATAATTTCTGGTTTATTTCTTCGTACAATTACATCATCTTCAATTCTCACTCCTCCTAGTTTTGGAATATAGATCCCTGGTTCAATTGTAAATACCATTCCCTCTTCCAATACTACTTCTGATTTTCTACTAATCGATGCACCATCGTGAACATTTAAACCAATGCTATGTCCTGTTGAATGAATGAAACGCCCTTTGTATTTAGTTGAATTAATAAAATCCTCTACTGCATTATGTACTTCACTTGCCTTAACGCCTATTCTGATCTTACTTAATCCTATTTTACTAGCATGTAGTACTGTTTCATAAATTTCCTTAATATTTTTGTTTGTCTTACCAAAAAATATTGTCCTTGTAATATCTGAACAATATCTGTTATATTTTGCTCCATAATCACATAATACTAAATTGTTTCTTTTTAATTTATAATTCTGTGGTGTATAATGTGGTTCTGCACTATGTTTACCAAATGCTACTATTGTTTGAAACGATGGCGAAGAAGCTCCTTGATTTTCCATATTATAATTAATTATCGATGATAATTGACTTTCTGTTATATCTTTTTCCAACGATCTAATTATTACCGGAAAAACCTTACTAGCTATATTGGCGCTTTTTTTTAATAGCTTTATCTCCATTTCATCTTTTATACATCTTGCTCGAGTAATTGGTTTGCTTAGATCAATTAATTTGATTCTTTGAAAATTCTTTTTAATCCATAGATAATTACCTAATGTTATTTCTCCATAATTTATTCCTAGAATCCTTATTTTCATTAATTTTTTATTCAATAATTTCTTATATTCGCTTTCATTTTCAAAAGTAATTACTTCAATATCAGGTGTTTCTAATGCACTTTGTTCTTCTAATTTTGAAGTAAGTACGGAAATTGAACCTGACGGATAAGCAATTATTGAACATCCCTCAAATAATCCCGATCGAATATTACTTAAATAAAAAAATGTCGAGTCTAATTGACCCTCAATTCCATTTTTAATAATAATTGCATCCGGTTTAGTTCCAGATGATTCTGCAAATGAAAAAATTTTCCTTACGCGATTTTTGATTATTCTGTTCATTAGTTAATAATATTGTATATGTTATAAATTAACTGTGCTTTCTATTTGGTTATTTATGCACGGAATAATACACTCTCTTTATGGAAAATCCAACTTGCTATTATAATCATTATCATGGAAACTAATAGAGTCGAAGATATTGTTACAAGCATATGTATTGCATTGAAATTATTCACAAGAACTTCTTGAATTACTAATGTTACATTTAATATAGGTATCAAAAATGGTATAATTCCTACATCGTCAATTGAAATTCCATAAGATCCAAACGAAAGAATTACAATTATAAATAACATTGGTGTGAGATAGTTATTCGCTTCTTTGAAACTCTTTGCAAAACTTGCTATTGCCATTCCTAATGCTGCAATCATAATTGCCATTAATGTTAAAATCAAAAACACAATGATTGATGTTTGTAATGTTAGATAAATTTCCATTTGTTGTATCTGTAATCTAGATAAATAACCTACTGACCCTGATAAACTTAACATAATGAAAGCTATAGAAAGTAAAGTTGTAGTTACAACAGCTAAAAATTTTCCTGTGATCAAGTCTCTTCGACTTGTTGCGGTAACTAATAACGCTTCTAATGTGTGTCTTTCCTTCTCTCCAACTGTCAAATCTATCGCGGCATTCATTCCTCCTGTTGCAACTATGATTGCTAACAAAGGAGGTAAAATTAATGAAAGCATATATCCTGACACTTCATCTTCTGTGGCGACATTTTCTGCAAATACTCGTAATGGCTGTAAAATTTTCGGATCTATTTCTCTGCTTTCTAATCTGTTGTCTACTACATCGCTTCTATACATGCCTAAAACTTGCATTATTTTTGAATAAGCTATAGTTGATGTTCTACTTGAAGCATCATAATATATTGTTATGTTGACTAATTGTTCGTTTTTTATTCTCTGATCAAAATCTTTTGGAATCTCTAATACAACTGCAACTGTTCCATTTCTAATTGATTCGTCAGGTGGCATATTTATATTTACTACTTTTAGTGATCCACTGTTATCTATTAATTGAACAAAGCTTTCCGATACTTCATAGTTGATTATAGCTACATATTGTGTTTGTTCTCCTATTCTCTCTTGCGTACTAGAAAAAAGCAATGGAATTCCAAATGTTAAAATTGGAATTAATAAAATTGGAATTATTACAGTTGCAATTAATGTTCGTCTATCTCTTAGAATATCAGTTAATTCTTTTTTGTATACTGCTTTAATGTGTTTAATCCCTAAGATTTTTCACCCCTTACTGAAGAAATAAAAACATTTTCTAGTTTTCCATATTCTTTAACTAATTCCTTTACATTTCCGGTTTTTAATATTTTACCGTTATGAATTATTCCAATTCTATCACAGATCTCTTCTGCTTCATTCATTAAATGCGATGAATAAAGTATTGTTTTACCTTCAGCTTTACATTGTTTTGTAAAATCTAGTACTGCTCTAGAAGATAATACATCTAATCCTGATGTAGGTTCGTCAAAAATAAAAACTGGTGGCTCATGAATTATTGCTCTTGCAATTGCTACTTTTTGTTTATTTCCTCGTGATAGTTTCGAGCATCTTTTATTCGCATATTCTGTAAGAGCAAGCTTTTCAAAAAGTTTTTTGATCCTTTCATCTATTTCTTGTTCATCTAAATCATTTAATATTCCAAAATATTTTACTACTTCATTTGCCGTTAATCTATCATATAGCCCTACTTCAGTTGGCAAGAATCCAATACTTTTTCTAACTTTTGCTGGCTCAGTTCTCACATCATTACCATTGACTATTATGTCTCCTTTAGAAGGCAAAAACACTGTCGAAACCATCCTTTGTGTCGTTGTTTTACCTGCTCCATTTAACCCCAATAAACCAAAAATTTCACCCTTGTTGATTTCAATATTAATACTATCTACTGCTTTGAATTTCCCAAACAATTTCGTTAAATTTTGAATTATTATCAATTATCATTAAATAAGCATAGCTGTATAAAATAATTGAGAATTGATAGACCGTTCTTTTGTCCAAAATATAGTTAAAAACTATAATTCTAGTAAGATTTCCATTACTGCTCTTGGAAGTCATTCAGCGTTAGATATTATGGATGGCGCAAAGTCGGAGAATCTCAATACATTGGTAATCTGCCAAAAAGGAAGAGAAAAAACCTATGCTCATTTTACTCGAATAGTTGATGATATGATTATTCTACCTAAATTTTCTGATATCATGACAGAAAAATTACAACAAACACTAATTTCAAAAAATTCTATAATTATTCCTCACCGTTCCTTTACTACTTATATCGATTATGATTCAATTGAAAATGCACTAAAAATTCCTATCTTTGGTAACCGACAAATGCTTCGCACCGAAGAACGCAATGTAAAGAAAAATCAATATTATCTACTTGAGAAAGCTAACGTTAGATATCCTAAGTTATTTAGTAAACCAGAAGACATTGATCGTCTAGTAATAGTGAAAGTCATGGAATCAACACGTAAAATCGAACGTGCTTTCTTTACTGCGTCAAGCTATAAAGAATTTAATGAAAAAGCAGAAAAACGTATTGCCCAAGGTATAATAAATGCAGAAGATCTTGCAGATGCTCGTATAGAAGAATTTATACTAGGCACATATTTTAATTTTAATTTCTTTTATTCAATACTTCACGATCGCGTAGAATTTCTTGGTATTGATAGACGTTTACAAACTAACCTTAATGATTTTACTTCATTACCTGCTAAGCAACAACTTGAGATTGATGTTGAATTACAAAATATTGAAGTTGGACATATGCCTGCTACAATTCGTGAATCATTTCTTGAAAAAGTTTTTGAAATGGGAAATAAATTTGTTAATTGCACTAAAAAAGAATTCCATCCAGGTCTTATAGGTCCATTTGCATTACAAAGTGCAATTACAAAAGATTTTGAAATAGTTGTATTTGACGTTTCACCTCGTGTTCCTGGAAGCCCCGTTTTAATGATGAGTCCTTATACACATTATTACTATGGCGAATCTTTCGGTACTGGTAAAAGAATTGCAATGGAAATTACCGAAGCTATAAAAGAAGAACGATTAGACGAGGTGGTTACTTGAATAGTATTGCAACTTTAGGTTCTCATTGTTCATTACAAGTCCTTAAAGGTGCTAAAGAAGAGGGATTTAATACTGTTTTAGTTACTAAATCATCTCGCGAAAAATTCTATCGAAGATATGATTTTATTGACGAATATATTGTAGTTGAAGATTTCCAAGAAATTATGAACGATGATATTAAAGATAAGCTATCAGAAACTGATTCAATTTTAATTCCTCATGGCACATTGATTTCTGAAGTGGGAATTGAAAAAATCGAAAAACTCGATGTTCCAATTTTTGGAAATAGACATATTTTACGCTGGGAAGCAGATCGTAACCTTAAAACCCAACTAATGCAAAAATCAGGAGTTTCTATTCCAAAAACATTTAATTCACCCGAAGAAATTGATTGTCTTACTATTTCTAAACTGTCCGGAGCTCGTGGAGGTTCTGGTTATTTTCTTGCTAAAAATTCTGAAGATTATTATTCTTATGTAGAAAAATTCAAAAAACAAGGTTTAATGACTGATGACGACGAACTTCAAATTCAAGAATATATTGTAGGGGTTCCCGTTTATTTTCAATATTTCTATTCACCACTTAAAAATGAATTAGAACTATTTGGAATCGATAAACGATATGAAACCAATGTAGATGGTTTAGGTCGAATTCCTAGTACTGATCAAAATGAAATAAAGTTATCACCTACATATATTGTGATTGGAAATTTCCCTCTAGTATTGCGAGAATCACTCCTTGTTGAAGTATATGATATAGGAGAAAATTTTGTAACTGCTAGTCGAGAATTAGTTCCTCCTGGAATGCCAGGCCCATTCTGTATGGAAGGTGTTTATGATTCAAATGGAAAATTCATTGCATTTGAATTTTCTGCTCGTATAGTAGCAGGAACAAATATATTTACTACTGGCTCTCCTTATTCTTACTTGACTCATGGCGCAAATATGAGTATGGGTAGACGTATTGCTTTAGAAATAAAAACTGGTATTAAAAATCAAACACTTGACAAACTATTAACTTAATTTAAGAAAAACGACTATAAGCTTCTTTTAATAATAAATGTAATTTATTTTTCCATTCAGGAAAACCTTTAGGAGAATCAGGATAATTTTGACTATGTCTTACTAATTCACTGCTCTTTTTTGCAGTATATCGTAGTTCCTTAGCTAAACTCCAATGAGTTAATATTTTTATTAACATTAACGGATTCAACATATTTACTTTATCAAAACTCGGATGTTCTCTTGACGTAATCTTTTCTACATCATCTACAGAGAGAAAATTCTTCATTCCATAGCTAATTTTCTCATTTAATACAATCTGTAGAAATCTTCTTAATATTTCAAAACTAGCCATTTGATATCCATAATTTCTCACGTATTCAGTATTATAATTCCATAAACTACCTTGACTGTAGTCTTCTGCTTGTAACGCCGTTGTAATTGTTTTTCCAGCAATAACACCTGCAAATATTCCAGGACCTATGCCTCCAGCATCAATTGGACGTGGTAGCCATGCTGCATCTCCAACTATTATATATCCATTCTCTACCATGCAGTCATTTTGTCTTCTTACTGGTACTTGCCAATTGCCTTTAATATTACCTNCATCACCTTCATCAGATGATAATNTATAGTTTTTAATTGCAGGATTTGTATTCACATAATTATCAATTAAACTCTGAAGATTATCATTTTTACCTAATCTTTTATTTCTTGAAATTAGACGTTTTTTCTGAACTCCCAACCCTATGTTGACTTTGGAATCTGATTTTGGAAATACCCATGCATAACCTCCAGGCGCTATATCTTGATCCAAGTGAATTATACAATAATCTTCTTCAAAATATGATTTATCGGCTTCTTTCTTGTCAAATTCTAGCATATATCTTCCTGTTGATTCCATATCATTTTCACGATCAATTTGTTTTTCCATAAATGAATCTGAAATTGGAAGATTTTGACGTAATTTTGATGCAGAACCTGTTGCATCAACAATGATTTTTGCAGTTTTTCTGTTTCTTTCTTTCTCGTTATTAATNGTCTCTACGCCAATAATATATCCATTTTCAGCAATTAGTCTATCAGCTTCTGTTTCGAATAAAAATTCAACACCAAATTCTTTTGCGTCATTAACTTGACGTAAACCTAATAATTTACGATTTAATACATACCCTTCTCCGTCGAATGAAACTCTAGTCTTTCTATCTGGTGAATAAGCTACTACTCCTTTTACTTTATGTTCTAATTCATCTGAACCATATGAAATTCCTACTTCTTTATTATAGAAATCTATACTTCGTTTACTTACTGCATCACCACATGTCCACCCAGAAATATTTTTTCGTGCTGAATTAACGGCCTCATTTCTATCAATTACTAAAATTCTATTATTTTGATTTGTAAATTTTGCAATAGTTGTAGCTGTAATTAATCCTGTCATTCCTCCTCCTGCAATAATTACATCATAGTCTCTATTCATGGTTTATTTCAAATACTTTCTAACCGTCAATTACTTAAATTCGCCGTAATAATAAAAAATTTCATAATTTTTTTTATTATTATCCAACAATATTAGTCTCCTTTAACACAAAAATAGCACTTGTTACTCCTTCATATTGAAGTTCTTGCCTTATCAATAATCCAGTTTCTTTATCAAAATATTTTCTAATTATTGTTCCGCCATCAAGTTCTGCTTGTGCAATTACTACATTTAGAGTTGAATTTCCAAATTCTAATATTGAATTATCAGTAATTCTAAACATTGAAGCTTTTGGTCCAATTCCTATATCTTCATGTGCAAAACGAACAAAACTTTCTCTTTCTANAGTACTTAAGATCAAGAATTCATATGTTCTTCCAATTACACTTTTACTTTTGTTAAAACTTTCATCAAAATTTGATGCATAAGAATCCATTATAATCAAACAATTAAGATTAATTAATCTCCATCTCATTATTTCCCAGTTATCTTCTGAAAAACTTCTACTTTCTGTTATGTTTATTTGATTATTTATTATATCTGTAATTTCAATTTTCCAATTAAAATTTGTATGTTTATAAATTGCATAAGATCCCTCCTGCAAATTAAAATTTAATTTTCTCTCTATACTGGTTGGTTCAGGAATATTTATAAAATTTATATTTGATTCTATTAGTGTTATTATATCTATAGAATCCTCTTCTATAATCTGATTATCTTGTTTTGTTTTACTANTTTCGCTGATTTTTAATAAAATTCCTGTTTTCTTTTCGTAATATGCTTCAACTACACTGTGAATCTGTTTATCATCGTCTTCAAAACTTGTTTCACCTATTGCAACCCAAACATNAAATTCTTGTTCTAATAACTTTAATTTTCCTTCATGAGAAATTACTAAATCTATATCTCCAAGATTTGAAATTGTATAATTGAATGATGCATACACTGGAATCCAAAATAATGGAGTATTACCAACTAAATCTTCATCATCAGGTGAAAAAATAATTGAACGAGTTGATAAATCAGCAACAAACCATGAAGAGTTCACNTGANGTATGGTAACGCTTACATTAACTATATTATTATTTACATTTTCAAATTTCACCGAAAACTTTTCTATTCCAATAATATCATACGTTAAAATATTTTCCGTTGTTGGTTGGAAATTTGAACTTTTACAAGTTGCTTGTGTCACTGTTATTTTTTCCATAACTAATTGCTCTTGTCTTTTTTCAGGTACTTGATTTGGAATTTCCTGTTGGATTACTGGATCATTTTCCTCTTTTATTACTGGTTGTTCTTCGATTTTATTCGATACTTTATTTTCAATGTCTGATTTGAACTCGTCTGAAATTGACTCCTCTTCATTATTGAATATAGTAGATTCAGAAAAAAAATATAAAGCAATTCCTCCTAGGACCACAAATAAAATTATTACNACTTGAATTTCTTTCAATTATTAATTTATGTAAAACTGAACTAATATTTTATATTATGTNATGGGGTAAGTGGGATTTGAACCCACGACCTTTACCTCCCGAAGGTAACATCCTAGACCTGACTAGACAACTACCCCACTAAAATTTTAAATAAAATAGTAGATATGGNTTCACTCATGTAATAATTTTAAAATAGTTGAACTTATTTCTATTGAACAGATAAGAAGAATGGTTATTTTGTCAACCGAAACTACAAATGATGCTATTGATCATCANGAAACTGCCGAAATTGTTCCTGAAAAACCTGTAAAAAAATTAAGACGTAAAAAACTAAATAAAAATAGAGATAATAATTTCCCCCGGGAAGATAGAAATGAAGGCATAACTCGACAAAGTTCTAATCCTCGTGAATTTGCCGATGCTTGGACTAGTTGTAGCAAGTGCAGATCAAGGATTTTATCCTTTGGAAAAGAAAGTCATTATATTGATGGTTATCCGTTTTGTCATAAATGTTTTGAAGAAACAAAGTCTGATTATATAATNACCGAGTAAACTTTTGTTTTTTTAATTTTTTTTAGCAAATATTTATTTATTTAAACAAAAAATTTAGTGTAAGGAATACAATGAATAACAATTACAGTGATATAATATTAGGTATAGATTTAGGAACTACTAATTCTGCAGCTGCAGTATACAAAGATAATGGAATTGTAATCATTAAAAGTAAAGATAATAAAATGTCCGACACTGTAGAAAAAATGTTTCCATCTATAGTTTATATTAACAAAAAAAATAATGAAATATTGGTTGGACTTGAGGCAAAAAAGAAATTTGTTAATCATCCACAAAATACAATTCTTGAAATAAAAAGAAAAATGGGAACTCAACAAGTTGTAGATATAGATGGCGACAAATATACACCTGAACAAATCTCTTCCTTTATTCTTAAAAAAATTAAAAATGAATCAGAAGAATTTTTGAATACAAAAATTAAAGATTGTATTATTACAGTACCTGCATATTTCAATGATGCGCAACGACAAGCAACAATTGATGCAGGAAAACTAGCTGAATTAAATGTACTAAGAATAGTAAATGAACCTACAGCTGCATGTTTAGCATATGGATTGGATAAACTAAATTATTCTGATAAAATGAATATCATGGTTTTTGCCTTTGGCGGTGGAACTCATGATGTTACGACTATGTCACTTGAAAATAATAAATTTCGAGTAATTGCGACAAGTGGAGATACAANTACAGGTGGCTGTGACATAGACCAAATTATTGTAGATAGGTTAAAACAAGTTATAAAACAAAAACATGGTTTTGAAATTACTGATCCATTAGTTGCCGCACGACTTAAAATAACTGCTGAAGAAACTAAAATTTATCTATCGTATAATTTAGCTGCAGATATTGAATTAGATAATATACTTCCTGATAAAAATTCTATTTTTGAATATACATTTACTCAAGAAGAATTAGAAAAAATATCATTACCAATTGTTAAACGTGTTGAAGAAACCATAAAGACAGTTTTATTTGATTCACGTTTAGGTGTTGGAGATTTCAATCGCTTGATACTGATTGGTGGTCAAACACGTATGCCTCTAGTTAGACGATTAGTCGAGGATTATATGAAGAAAGCAGCTGAAGAAGGATTGGATCCTATGGCATGTGTGGCTAATGGCGCTGCGATAAATGGTGCTATTTTACAAGGTAAAATAAAATATGAAATGGAAGATGTAACTCCATTAACTTTAGGTGTGGGAACTGCAGGTGGCACCGTACAAAGGTTAATTAGACGTAATAGTCCTATTCCTATTTCAAGAAAGCAAATATTTACTACCTCAAAAGATAATCAAGAATCAGTTAGTGTTAAGATAGTTCAAGGTGAAAGAATTATGACTGTTGATAATACTCTGATAGGCGAATTTACTCTCTCAGGAATTCCAAAAAGAGAACGCGGTTCACCTCAGATATTGGTAACTTTTGATCTAGATGAAAATGGCGTGTTAAATGTATCTGCAAAAGAGACATCTAGTGGACTATCAAAAGAAATAACTATTGAAAATCGTTTAGATGTTAAAGAAAAGTCCGTTCAAGAAGCCCTAAAAACAGCAGAACAATATTCTTATGAAGATAGTAAAAAGAAGAATGTTGTAGAGATATTAAAAACTGCTGATGTTGCTATATATCGAGGAAAAAAAATAATTAAACAATTAATTTTACCAAAACAAGACATTGCCAAAGTAGAACGAAAAATAAGTGAAGTTTTAGAAATGGCACAAACGGAAAAAATCCAAGGTAATCAAGAGAATTTTGATAACCTACGCTCATTAATCATTGAATTAAACGATCTCTCCGATTACCTCAAAGAAGTCTATTCTGTTACTGAAGGATTATAAATTAATAACTCATCTTATAACGGAAAAAACATTCCCGTTATAATTTGTTGTTTTGGGAAACTTTCTTTCACACTAGATTGAAAATTAATTATTATTTCTATTGCTTTTATAATGATTTAAGTTCGTTTACTATTTCTTTTACTCGAGCAACTTCCCATTTCACGAGTTCGATATCTTGTTTTGTATAATAATTACTATTATTTCTTAATCCAGCAGTAATGGATACATATCGATCATAATAATGTTTTGATGCCAAGTTTTCATTTTCTTTTTCAAGTTTTATTAAAGCAAGTTTTCTATCATAGTTTCCTAAAATAGGTCTTGTTGGCATTTCTTTATCATGTTCATGTCTTCCGCCATGTTGTGACGTTATGTTGTTTTTATGTAATAATACATCAATTGCTTGAAAAAGTGCAACCCAAGCTATTTCAGCAGCTTTCTTATAATCTAACCAGCCACCTGGTCCTCCTCTTGCATAAGTAAAGGTTCTTCCTTCATATGTTGTCTTAGTTGCTTTTTCTAAATATTGATCGACTTCTTGAAGTAGTTTTTCAGAATTACCGAGTAATTCGTCATAATTCAACTCATAGTCTTGTGTATTGGCAACTTTAGGCCATGGATGATGTGTATTATAATCGGCCATTTTAATTACTTCCTTCACCTAACTCGGGCACAGCTGACTCTTCTGANGCTACTGCATATTTATTACCCCATGCTTGAATCGCGCCTGCAAGTTCTTCATGTGTCTTTGCATATTCTTCCACAGGAATACTTTTCATGTATGCTTCAACAGCCTGTCTTGCTCCAATAGCACCTCCTTTAGTGCCCCATGGATGACCGTGTATTCCTCCTCCATTCTGAAGTTGAATATCATTACCCATTAAATCAATAGAAAAATGGTAATTCTGTGGGGTGAGTCCACCTGAACAAATTCCCATCATTGGTTTAATATGTTCTAATGGATCTTGAATTTTGCCCATTATCTGAGGTATTTCTGTAAATTTATTTTTATCACCAAGTTTACCTCTTGCAGTTCCAACATGTACCATGTCTCCACCTGCAATTCTAGCAATGAAATCTGTTACTGGAAGATTAATTCCATGTCGTGGATGTCTTGTTAGTGCTGCATGTGAGGCACGATGCAAATGAATTGGAACATTGATACTAGGATCTTCTGCAAGAGCGCGTAATGCAGGATACCATGTACACATAAAGTTTAACATCATTCCTCGTGCACCATGTGCAATCATTCTATCTGCAGTTTCTAATGTTGTTTCAAGATCTGTTGTTACTTGTGGCACATAGAACATATCTCCTTCAGGATGATGACCTTCTGATTTTGCCCGATCAAGAGCTTCCATGATTTTAGTAATTCTATCCATTAATGGAGAACACCATTGATTGTGATACGTTTCATCATCTTTGTATGTATCAAAACCACCACAAGCTGCATCATAAAATTGAGCAGCTGCACCTTCATCTGTAACTCCCATTTTAGGTTTTAATGTTGCACCAAGATGCGGTCTTCTTGTTTCAGTCGTTCCACAGATTTTTCTCATACCTTCAACGCCAAATTGTGGCCCTTTGAATAATTTAAGAACACTTTTTGGTAGTTGGAGATCGACCCATTTACATTGTGGTATTGGTGTGAATCCCATCCAATTACCAGTAACAAAGGTAAATAAATCTGGTATTCCTCTGTTGTCCATATCTAAAAGAAAAACAGGAAAAGCTACTTTGACCCAACCGGAATGTTTAAGAGAGCCACTTGGATCCTCAAATTTCCACGAGAATACTTTTGCTGCGGTTTTATGCGCCAAGTCAGTTGCTGTAGCTACGTCGGTAAAAGTACCAACTGATTGCTCTGCAGCAATAATTACACCTGCATGTTCTATATCCATTCTAGGATCACAGGTGATGAAAAATGTACCTATAATATAATTATCTGGATCAATCTGATCCGGTGTTGTTTGGAATACACTCGATTCACTATGTTCAACAGTAGGAGTATCCCATGTCCTTTTAATTTCTGGCATACTAATAAAAATTTTTTGATATATTTATAGGTTTAGAGGATTTTTACTCTCCGATATTNACTATTACTTATTAGAAAACCATTTTATGAGATCTTCTACCCCTTTCTCAAGTGTATATTCGGGTTTAAAATCTAGTTTATCAGCTGCTTGACTCATATCGAATGGAAATTTCTTTGAACCTTTCTTGGATGTATCCACATGGATCTTACTGACATCACCTTTCTTTGCCAGAATATCCTTTACATCTGATAATCCTGAAATTGTTCCAGATCCNGCATTAAAAATTTCATGTTTGATATTTGAAGATACAAGTGCTGCATAATGTTCTTCTGCTAAATCATAAAGATAGGTCCATTGTGCTACTTGTTCTTCAACAGTAATTTCTTGATTGTTCAAAAATGCATCAACCATTTCACCAACTGCCCTACCTCTCCCCATTTCTCCTGGCCAGGGACCAAAAACATGAGCCATTCTAATTGAGGCGAATTCTATTCCATATGACTTTGCATAATTAAATCCTTGATATTCACATGCAACCTTCCCTGAAGCATATATATCATCACTATTGAAAGGCACCACTGGATCCGTTTCTTTGATAAATGTACCGTCAGGTGGATGAATTTTATTAGCCAGATAAACAGAACCAGTACTTGTATATATTACTCGTTTAATATCCAATTTTCGTGCGGCTTCTAAAACATTTGAAGTCCCCATAGTATGAACCCGAATTCCATTGTCAGGATCATTAGTATAATCATGCTTTCTACACTGAGTTGCACGAGGACCTGCAGTATGTATGATGTGATCGATATTATTCTCTTTAATTACAGTTTCTAACCTTGTGTAATCTAAAATGTCTCCTTTATACATTTTAATTTTGTTTAAATCAACAATCTTCGAAATTGCATCAATTTGACGACACGTCCCATATAATGAGCAGCTTATATTCTTATTTACTAAAACCTTGGAAATATGTGCGCCCATTCCGCCCGTTCCAGTTATTAGAACTTTCATTGCTATTTATCTACCGATTCATAATCCTTCATGAATGTGGCAAATCCTATATCGGTTAATGGATGTTTGAATAACATGTTTAGTACTTTAAATGGCATTGTTGCTAGTGGAGCACCCATTACTGCAGCTTGAACTACATGCACTGGATGTCTAATGCTTGATACCAAAGTTTCTGCTTGATTTTCAAATTTATAATTTCGTCGTATAACTTCTATATCTTGTATTAAAGTCATGTTTCCATCCAAACTTATATCATCTAACCTTCCAATAAAAGGACTAACAACTCTTGCACCTGCTTTTGCAGCAAGAAGATATTGAGAAGCTGAAAATGTAAGTGTTACATTACAGTTGATTCCTGAATCAAACAATGTCCTAACTGCTTTTAATCCCTCTTTTGTATTTGCCACTTTTACATAAACATCTTTTCCATATGTGTTTACGAATTCTTGGCCTTGTTTAACAATAACGTCAGTATCATTTGAAGTAGTTTCTAAACTAACTGGTTTTCCCTTGCATATTTCTATAATTTCTGAATACAATTCATGTTCAGATTTATTCTCTTTTGAAACTAGTGTAGGATTGGTTGTAACGCCGTCTAACATTCCCATATCTTTTGCCTCTTTTATTTGTTCAATATTTGCTGTGTCTAAGAAAAATTTCATCTATATTATTTTTAGAATTAACATATAAAAATTCTTTCTTTTGTGATTTATATATGGTTAAAATTTAATAATTGTATAATTAGTGAAAAAAATGACACAAACTGAAATCGATCAATTATGTATTAATACTATAAGATTTCTTGCAGTTGATGCCGTAGAAGCAGCTAAATCTGGACATCCTGGTTTACCAATGGAAGCCGCTGCAATGGGATATAAATTATTTACACAGATATTGAAACACAATCCAAGTAATCCAAAGTGGCTTAATAGAGATCGTTTCATTTTATCTTCAGGTCACGGTTCGATGGTGCTCTATTCGCTGTTGCATCTTTGTGGATATGATCTTTCTTTAGATGACATCAAAAATTTTAGACAACTTGGAAGTAAAGCTCCAGGCCATCCAGAATATGGGGAAACTCCTGGAGTCGAAACTACAACAGGTCCATTGGGTCAGGGATTTAGTGCAGGTGTTGGAATGGCATTTGCACAGAGATATTTGGCTAATCGATTTAATACAACTGAGCATAAGATTATCGATCATAAAATTTACGCATTTTGCAGTGATGGGGATTTAATGGAAGGCATATCATCTGAAGCTGCTTCACTTGCAGGACATCAGAAATTTAATAATTTGATATATATTTATTTAGATAATCATATCAGTATTGATGGGAATACTTCCCTTACAACATCAGAAGATACAAAAAAGAGATTTGAGGCTCATGGATGGTTCGTTCAAAATATTGAAGGAAATAATTTAGAAAGCTTTAATGAAGCTATAAAAAACAGCCAAGAACAATTAGAAAAACCATCTTTAATCATTGCACGAACGCATATAGGTTTTGGTAGTCCAAATAAACAAGATAGTGAAGCTGCACATGGCGCACCATTGGGACCTGAAGAAACCAAATTAACTAAAGAAAATCTNGGTTGGCCATTAGAACCAACGTTTTTTATACCTGATGAAGTGAAAAAGGAATTTCAAAAAACGATTTCTAAAGGAAAAGAATATGAATCTGATTGGCAACAAATTTACGATTCATATAATGATNTTAACAACACCTTGGCGTCAGAATTTGAAAATNTAATGAAGGGTAATCTTCCACACGATTGGGATAAGAATCTTCCGAAATTTAATGAAGACGAATCTCTTGCAACAAGACAGGCATCAGGAAAAACACTAAATACATTAGCTGATAATATTCCTGCAATTATTGGTGGTTCTGCAGATTTAATGGATTCTACAAATGTTCGAATTAAGACATCTGTTGATTCTTTACCAAATGCACCACATGGACGTAATATTCATTTTGGAGTTAGAGAACATGCAATGGGAGCTATTGTATATGGAATGGCTGCATACGGAGGCGTTATTCCTTTTGGCAGTACCTTTCTAATTTTTTCGGATTATATGAGAGGCTCAATACGTTTAGCATCGATTATGGGCTTGCAGGTCGTTTTTGTGTATACGCATGATAGTATTGGAGTAGGTGAAGATGGACCTACACATCAGCCAATTGAACATGTAGCGAATTTACGCGCTGTTCCAAATCTTACTGTTATAAGACCTGGAGATGCTAACGAAACAGTTGTTGCATGGAAAACTGCGTTACAAACTACAAGTGGACCTACTGCATTGATTCTTACTAGACAAAAACTTCCTGTTTTAGATAGGGAATCGAACAAAGATAAAATTACTTCCTCAGAAAACTTACAAAAAGGCGCATATATAATTATGGATTCAGAGAATGTACCAGATATAATTATAATTGCTACTGGCTCTGAATTACATTTAGCGATAGAATCTCATAAAGAATTAAAAAATCAAGGTATTGATTCTAGGGTGGTAAGTATGCCTAGTTGGGAATTATTTGAGAAACAATCATTAGATTATAAAGAACAAGTTTTACCANCATCTATTAAAAAACGAATTTCAGTTGAAGCTGCTAGTACTTTCGGCTGGGAAAGATACGTTGGCTTAGACGGCATTTCAATTGGAATGAAAACCTTTGGAGCATCAGCTCCTGGAAATATATTAATGGAAAAATTTGAATTTAATGTTAAGAATATAGTAAGTACAAGTCTTAAACTATTGAATCGATAAATTTTTCTTATTCTGAAGCGAGTAATCGTAATTCTTCTACTGCTTTTATCATATCGTCTTTATATAAAATTCCTGCACCAGATACCACAACATCAACTCCAGCATCTACAGCTAATGCTGCTGTTTTTTCATTAATTCCACCATCTACGCATAATTCTACATTATAGTTGTGTTTATCAATAATTGTTCGTGCCTCTCTTACCTTTGATAATGGTGCTTCGATAAATGACTGACCAGTTTTACCAGGTACTACGGTCATAATTAAAATTCGATCCAATTCTCCAATATAATCAACGATAGAAGATAAAGGTGTATCTGGATTAATTGCAAGTCCCACCATTTTATCATATTTTTTAACTGCATCTATATACTTTCTAGGATTTACTGCTTCGACATGGGCAGTAAGCATATCCCCTCCTGCATCGATATATTCAGGCAGAGATTCAATTGGATGATTTGTCATGAGATGAATATCCATAGGAAAATCTGATACGTCATTTATTATTTTTAGGTGTTCAACCGGGAAAGCGTGAGTATTGGTAAATGTTCCGTCTAACATATCGATATGGAACCATTCTACATTGGCTTTTTCTAGAGTCTTTACATCTTCAACATAGTTTTCTGGTTTTGATGCTAACATAGATGGNGCAATTTTCATGATTANAATGTTAATTATTATACTAAAATATAAAAAATTTAAGTTTCTGTTTAATTATTCAAAAATATTTCTTAACACTTAAGTAATTTTCATTGGTAATTTTCATTATTATGTCTAAATCAGAACCAATTAATATCCCAACCGTTTCGGGTGTTGTTGATATTGATGTTGATACTGCATATACTCAGATTAAAGATATGCGTATACATGGTGCAGGAAGAATTGCAAGATTAGCTGCAAGTGCATTGAAAAATTTTGTAGATAATTCAAAAGTTTCAGACCGCGATCAATTTTTTAAAAACATTATGGATTCGGGTGAGAAATTACGATCTGCTAGACCTACTGCAGTTTCACTTCCAAATGGCGTCAATATTGTTCTGGCTTCGACTAAGAAATCTTACAATTTAGGTGATTCATTAGATGATATTAAAGAAGTTACTATTAATGCAGCAGAAAAATTTGTTCATGATAGTTTAGATGCTTATAATAAAATTGGTGAATATGGTGGAAAACGCATTAGAAATGGCGATACAGTGATTACTATTTGTAACAGTGAAGCTGCAATTAGTGTATTAAAAAATGCACATGATACTGGGAAAGGAATAAAAATAGTATGTTGTGAAACTCGTCCATTGTTTCAAGGACATAAGACAGCTGCTACATTAGCTAAACATGGTTGTGACGTTACTATAATAATTGATTCCGCAGTNCGAAAATTTATTGATAAAATTGATCGTGCAGTTTGCGGTGCAGATGCTGTTGCAGTAAATGGTGCCCTTGTTAACAAAATAGGTACATCTCAATTAGCGGCTATTGCTCATGAAGCTCGTGTTAAATTAATGGCTGCTGCAGAAACATACAAATTTTATCCAGACACTATGTTTGGAGAACTTACACCGATAGAAGAAAGAGATGCCACAGAAGTTTGTTCAGAAGAATACCTTAAAACATATCCTAATATAAAAGTTCGAAATCCTGTATTTGATGTAACACCGCCAGAAAATATTGATGTTATTGTTACTGAAAAAGGCATTATACCTCCAGCTANTGCATCATTAATAATAAAAGAATTAATAGAACTCTTGTAGAGGTGTATATTATATGATAATATATGGCGGTTCAACCGGTCAAGTTTTAGCAGCTCAGGTTGCAAACAAGCTTGGTGCTAAATTAGGTAAATTAGAAATAACAAAATTTCCCGACGGTGAAAAATATATTCGTTATCATGATAAAGTTGAAAATGAGGATGTTGTATTAATTCATCCAATGGGTCTGACACCTGATGAATTATTTATTGAATATCTTTTAATTTGTTCTGCATTGAAAGATGGTAAAGCAAAATCGATTGTTACATTTGTTCCATACTTTGCATATGCACGACAAGATTCAAGATTTAATCCCGGTGAACCTGGAAGTTTTCACCTTGTTTCCAAAATTATAGATGATTTAGGAATTGATATGATATACACAATTGATTTGCATTTACAAAGAGTAAATGATTTAAGTGAATTAATTAAGAATACCCCGACGAAGAATCTTAGCGCCGTTCCAGATATTGCCACTTGGATTAAAAATAATGCAGGGTTAAATAACCCAATAGTATTAGGACCTGATGAAGAATCAGAACAATGGGCAAAAGTTGCTGCTGAAACAATCGGCGTAGATTATGAGATAATGATTAAGACAAGATATAGTGCTACTGAAGTAAGTATTACAACCAAGGAAGGTAAGCCCTTACCTGTAAATGGTAAAGATGTAGTTATTATTGATGATATAATTAGTTCTGGAGGAACAATAATTGAAGCTGTAAAACTTGTAAAAGAAGCAGGTGCAGGAAAAATTGTTGTAGGATGCACCCATCCTGTGTTACGTGGTAAAACGCAATTTGATTCTGCTCTTGCAAATATATACAATTCAGGTGTCTCTATAGTAGTAGGAACTGATTCGGTCCCAAGTCAAGTTAGTTATGTTAGCATTGCATCTGTGATAGCTAAAACTCTTCAAAATAATTCCTAACATTCATTCCAAAGTGCTATNTTAATGAATATTCTTTCTCTTCAGAATGCTGATTTATCTAATAAAACTGTTTTTTTACGATGTGATATAAACAGTCCCATTAATCCTCATGATCTTTCAATACTTGATAAATCTCGTTTGATTGAGGTATCTAATACTATTCGTAAATTAAATAATTGTAAATTGGTAGTTGCTTCACATCAAGGCAGATTAGGTAACTCTGATTATATATCTATGAATCAACATGCAATTGCTCTTTCTGAATTGCTTGATCGAACAGTCAAATTTGTTCCTGATATAATTGGCCCTACAGTAATTACTGAAATTCAGAATATGGATAATGGGGATATTCTATTACTTGACAATTTACGGTTTCTTGCAGAGGAAAATTCAGAAATGTCACCCGAACATGCTGTTAATTCTCATTTGGTGAAGAAATTATCACCATATTTTGACGTTTGTGTTCTGGATGCATTTTCCACATCTCATCGTTCTCATCCTTCTATTGTAGGATTTGCCGAGCTTATGCCTGCTTATGCAGGTACAATAGTTGAAGGTGAAGTTAAAGCCCTGCAAAATATTGTTCAAAATCCTGATATGAAATTTACTGCTATATTGGGCGGTGCAAAAATTCCTGATCGACTCAAATCTATACAAAAACTAATTAATGCCGGAAGAATTGAAAAAACCCTTCTTGGTGGTCTTATAGGTAATACATTTCTTGCAGCATCTGAACAAGTTCCATTATCCTCTACATCAATAGATGATAAAAATTCAATTAAGACTGCTAAATCATTACTTGAACAATATCCAGATAAATTCATCTTAGCTGAAGATGTTGCTGTTGAAGTTGATCGAAAAAGAACTGAAAAAAAATTAGTTGATGTTGACGCATCTGATAAGATTTTTGATATAGGTGCTATGACAATTCAAAATTTTTCACAGCAAATTGATCATGCTGAAAACATTTTCATAACTGGTCCATTGGGAATGTTTGAAAATCAAGAATTTCGATTAGGTACCGTTGAAATTCTCAATAAATTGGCCAATTCAAACGCCAAAACAATTACTAGTGGTGGTCATCTTAGCGCAGTTCTTGAACAACTACAATTAAAAGATAAAATTTATCATGTTAGTACCGCAGGTGGCGCCCTTATACGTTATCTCACCGGTGAAGAATTACCTCTTTTACAAGCGTTAAATAACTCAGCAACTCGCTATAATCAGAGGTGAATTTGAATTGGGAAAAGACACATTTCCGAAATGGTTAGCAGAAGAAATTTCTTCAGCAAAAATGAAAAAATTAGAAACGTTAGACCTTACAGGATATGTCTTAGATATTAATAAAAAAGATAACAAAGCAGATGTACAATTTTATGAACAATTGCCTGATGGTCGACAAATTGCGACATTAACTATTAGTGAAAAAAAAATCTTAAAAGATTTAGAACAAGAACACAATAAATCTATAGATGTTCCAAAATTTAGTTTTAAGATTATTGTAAATAAGGCATCACTAAGCGACAAAGCAAAAGAATATCTAAACGAGAATTATTCAATAACACTAGACAATTTATACAGTTTTGAATTGGAATCCTTCGCATCTCTAAAATAATCTATAGATAATCATTTTACTGATGAATGTTTATATTTACACGTGAAGAAAAAAACATCAAAAATTCCTAGTTTTTATAAATTAAATCCTCATGATAGGCTCGACTATTTGAAAGATTTTTCTAATTTATCTGATGTTGAATTATCCATTTTGAAATCAATGTCTGGAATTACCATTGATCAAGCTTCAACTATGATTGAAAATGTAATTGGTGGCATATCCATTCCTATTGGATTAGCAACTAATTACATAATTAATTCCAAAGAATTTTTAATTCCAATGGCTATTGAAGAATCGTCAGTTATAGCAGCATCTAGTAAATCTGCTGGTATTGCTCGTTTAATGGGTGGATTTAAAGCTAAAAGTTTAGGAAATATTATGAGGTCCCAGATCCAACTCGTTAATATTCCTGATATAAATACTGCAACTAAAAATATTCTTGAGAAAAAATCTGATTTATTAAATATTGCTAATAGAACCACACCAACTTTACATTCGCTTGGAGGTGGAGCTAAGGATATTTCACTTAAAAAAATTAATACCCAACGTGGTATAATGTTAATTGTAGAAATTTCTGTAGATTGTAAGGATGCAATGGGTGCTAATGTGTGTAATAAAATCGCTGAATCTCTTTCTTCAATTCTTGAAGATATGACTAATGGAAAATCTATTTTACGAATTGTTTCCAATCTTGCCACAGAACGATTAGTTGAAGCTTCAGCAATATTTAACAAAGAAATCTTAGGAGGCGAGGAAATTATTAATAGAATTCTTGACGCCGCAGAATTTGCTAATAATGATCCTTATCGAGCTGTCACTCATAACAAAGGCATCATGAATGGTATAATTGCATTAGCTATTGCAACTGGTCAAGATACTAGAGCATTAGAATCAGCTATTCATTCCTATGCATCACTTACTGGTAAATATCTTCCTCTTACAAATTGGGAAAAAGATTCCTCAGGAAATTTATTCGGTAGAATTAAGCTCCCTGTTCCTGTAGGTATTGTAGGCGGTATTTCCTCAGTTCACCCAAGCGCAAAAATTTGCCTAAATATTTTGGGTGTTAAAACTGCTTCAGAATTGGGTGAAATTATGGCATCTGTTGGTTTAGCACAAAACTTAGCAGCCATTTATGCACTATCTTCTGAAGGCATACAGACTGGTCATATGATTCTTCATTCCCGAAATTTAGCAATATCTGCTGGAGCTGGTGGTGAATTAACTGATAAAATTGCAAATATAATGATTGAGGAAAAAAATGTTAATTTTCAACGAGCAAAAGAATTACTAAATAAACTTGATAATAGTTAGCCTGTAAATTTTTTTTTGCTAAATGCGGTCGCCGGGATTTGAACCCGAGTTATTAACTTGGCAAGCTAACGTATTAGACCAGACTATACGACGACCGCCCGGAAATAATTAATATTAACCTTTGTTTAAGTTTTGAGCTAAAAGTAAACAAATTATGTGATAATGATGTGGTTGTTATATGGGCCGGTAGTTCAGCGGTAGAAACAATTGCTACATTATCCGCTTCGCATGCGGAATGTTATGAATAACCTGTATGGTCAGGGGTTCGATTCCCCTACGGTCCATTTCTAGATATTCTTATATTTGATAACTATAGAAAAAAAATATTTGATATTAAATATGATGTACTTTTACGAATTATATGAAGTATAGTGATGATATATGGAAACAACGAATCAAGATGAATCTGTAAATCAAACTCTTCAATTTGCCATTGAACGCATGCAAGATGCTGGTTATTCGATAGATGCTATTATTAATATAGAAATTGATCCCGATCTCCAATTCATGGGATATGCAAAGATTGATTCTCATAGTTCAACTATAGTAATAGCTGATTGGGCACTTGATTCGCAAATGCTTGGGGGATTAATATTACACGAACTTGCTCATATTTATTTTACCGAAAATCAATCTCCCTCCCACCAACAAGAACTTATTCAAGAGATTATCCATTCTATAATTCACTCTGAAGGACTAAATAATGCAGAGGGTTCTTTTCTTACTGAATCCTTTACACATCTTCAAAATATACTCGTAGATGATTTAGTCTTTGAACTTCTTAATAGTGAAAAAGAAACTAAACTTGTTCAGGAATTTTTCTTAACTTGGATGTCAGATCTTCCAACTGGAAATCACATAGTTGATGCATCTCTTCTCACTAGAAATGCTTTTGCTATTGCATCATTAAAACGCCGAAATATATTTTTCAATGTAGATAAAGAGATGGAAAGACGTAATGAAAAATTTTTATCCTTTTATAAAATTGACGATACTGATACAAATAATTCAGAGAAATTTATTAAACTCGAAACCTTTCTAATAACTATTAATTTAAAAAATGATAGTAATTTCAGAAATATTTTATTACAATATTTTGAACTTTTGCTTAATCTTTTACAACCCAAAGACATCTTTTTAGATAAATTAAAATAAAATTATGAATTCTTTAGAGACTTTCTAAGAATCTTTCCAATTAAACTCTTTGGTAATTCTTTTCTGAATTCTATCTCTTTAGGAACTTTGTATCCTGTTAACTTGGTTCTACAAAATTCAATTAATTCTTCTTCACTAGCAGTTTTTCCTTTTTTGAAAACTACAAAAGCTTTAATATATTCAGATAAATCTTTGTTCTTCATCCCTACTGCAGCTGCTTCTAGTACATTTTCATTTTCATATAATACATCCTCCACATCCCTTGGATATACATTAAATCCAGCTACTTTGATCATGTCTTTTTTACGATCAATAATGTAAAAATAACCTTCTTCATCCATCTTTCCAATATCACCTGTTAATAACCAACCATTTTTTATCATATTACTCGTCTCTTCCTTATTATTCCAGTATCCTTTCATTACAATTGGCCCTTTTACTGCGATTTCACCAATTTCATTTACTGCACAAAACTCCTCGTGATTTTCACTATTTACTATTGCAACATCACACATTGGCAATGGCACACCTATAGATCCGACTTTTGCAAGATTCATATCATGAATTGGATTAAAAGTTACTGCTCCTGTAGTTTCACTTAATCCGTATAGTTCAACTAGAGGGGATTTTGATTTTTCAACAAATTGCTTTACTACTGCTTCTGGCAATGCCATTGCAGCGGCAAAAGAAATTCTAAGTGAAGACAATTCCGATTTCTTCATATTTGGATGATCTATTAATTTTGTAAACATGGTAGTAACGCCTGGAAATATTGTAATCTTACTCTTCTCAATTGTTTTTAAAACCTGTTTCTCCTCAAAACTAGGCAGTAAAACAACTTTACAACCTGATCTCATCATAATCATCTGACCAATAAAACCAAATATATGAAATAATGGAAGTACTAATAACGCAGTATCATTCTTTTCTCTTAATTTTACCCATTTACAAACCATCTCTACCTCTGTTATGATATTTTTATGTGTCAACATTGCACCTTTAGATTTTCCTGTAGTTCCTCCCGTATATTGAAGCGCTGCAATATCATTCGATACTGACGTACTTTCTGGTAGTGCACTATCGCCTGCATTTAATACTTCTACAAAATCAATTGTATCGTCAAATTTTCTTTTTTTAACTTTAACAAATGCTAGCCGTTTCTTTATACTTGGAAGAAAGTCAGTCACACTTGTAGTGATTACTTTTTCAACATCAAGGTTTTTTCGTGTTTCATGAAATCCTTGATATAAATCCCTCATAATTGGTTTTTTTACTAAATCTGTACAAGCAATAACAATCTTTGGATTTGCATCCAGTAATTGAGATTCAATTTCTGCCGGAGTATATAGAAAGTTAGTTCCAACGGAAATTGCTCCTGCTTTTAAAATTCCATATAATGCAATTGGAAATTGTGGAATATTTGGTAATAAAAGTGCAACCCGATCTCCTTTTTTTATCCCAAGTTTTATTAATGCATTTGCAAATTTATTTGATAACTCATTTATTTCATTATATGTGAAACTCTTTCCTTGGTATTCATATGCTATTTCATTAGCATATTTTTTACAGATCTGATCAATATATTCACCAAAAGTTTGTTCGGGAACATCTATATTGAAGTCTAATCCTTTCGGATATTTATTTAACCAAATTCTATCGCTTTTACTACTAGAATTGTTGATATTCTTCTCAGATATGGTATATCCCTCATATGTGAATATATATTATTATTTATGAATATTTTTTTTATTAGATATTGTCCTTTTTTTAACCCAATATTCTTTTTGCGCCAAAATATGCAATTACTGACGATAATATAGTAGATATAACTAATATCAACATCAATTCATTGTATATGTATTCTGGATTCGGAATAATTGCAAAAATCGTAGCCAATGTATTGGGGACTAATACTGCTGTTCCAATTACAGAAAGCCAAAGAATTATCATTGACAGACGATTTGTAATATTTGTTTGAATTACATTTACACTGGTCGAAAGACCTTCTAATACTTGTTCTGCCAATTGAATTTGACGATCTAGATCTGCTAATACAATATCGAATTTAGAAAGTATTTCTTCCTCATCGCTTAACATTTCAGGATCTCCATATCTTAATGAATGAACAGTAGTACGGGTTGCCCAAATTGCTGTTAAGAATGTTAGGATTGCTCTTTTGACCTGTGTCATTTTTTCTGTAATATCTTTATTTGTAGTTTTTTCACTACTCATATCAATTTCAATAGTCTGAGCTCTTTCTACAATTAGTCTTAATGTATCGTAATTTCTTTCAGCAATTTCATCAATTATTCGAGAAAACAATATTGTTTGTCGATCTACACCTGTTTCTTTACTCTGTGGTAGTTTCTTCATTATCCCATCTGCAAAATTTGATAATCGCAATAATTTATCCACCTTTTCGTTTTGTATAGAAATTATATTATTTTTTGAAATATAGATCAAAACTGGTGAAGGAACAACTACACCTTCTGAGAAATTAATTAATGGTATTGTAACACCTAATACATCTTCCGAATCTTCATAATTTGAATAATAACCTCCTAGAACTACTGATGGATCTAGTGTAATTCCAAATTGTTTAATAATTTCTTTTGATTCTGCTTGAACATCATCTACAACACATTCTAACCAAGATAAAGAAAAATTTTTCATATTAAGAATTAATTGATTTATATTTGATGATTGTTCTTTTATTGCCTTTCCATCTAAAGATAAAGCTGCAAGTTTTAAATTTTTTATCATTATCTAATTACTTACATTAATAAGAAAATACTCTGTTTTATATTGTTACTTCTAGATTTATCGATTTATTAATTGTATTACATGACATCCGCGAATTATCGTCATCCTCTTTTTAGAGATCAGATCGCCCGTCGTAGCTGCGAATGTCATGCAATCATAATTCAAAATATCTCATTAAAATAAGTTCTTGTATCCTTAATTTCTATGATTTGTTTATTTCGAGTACACAGTAATTTTTCCTTTCATATATGGATGTATAGTACAATAATATCGATATTCTCCTTTTTCTGTAAATTTATATGAAAATGTTTGTAATGGTCCTGCATTTCTTGGAATTAATGAAATTTTTTCTTGATTATCATTTTCAGGATTTGCATTATGTGGTTCTATATCTAAATTAACCCAAACCACTCTAACGCCCTCTGTTATTTCGATTTCATTTGGTTCAAAATTATAATTATTAATTATAATAATTTTTGTATTATTAACTGAAAGACCTGTAATTAATAATATAATAAATATAATTAAAATACTGGAAAAAATAATATATTTTTTATATTTTGCAAATATTTTTTTAATCATTAATCTCTAATTTCGTATAATTATATATTAAATATTATAAAAAAAGAGGCCGCCGGTGGGTATCGAACCCACGATCAGAAGCTATTTATCTAATTGTCCACAAGCCCCGATGTTACCACTACACCACGATTTGACTAGTAATCGGCCACGTGTTCTGACGGCTCGTATCTTATCAAAGAATAAAGATTCATTTAAAGCTACACATTATTATATTGTGAACTAAAACTGATTCAGGAAAAAAACCAAGATAAAATTCTTCAAGATGTTTCTAAAAGAAAAAAGGCAAGGAAACGTACTCGTGGCCCTTATCGTAAATCACTTATTCAATAGTAATTCACTAAAAATTGTTGCATATACTTTGGACGCATCAACTAATTGACTTAATTCGATAAATTCATTATCAATATGTGCTTGTTTGATATATCCTGGACCATAAATCACTGTGGGAATATTTCCCTTATTTACTAAAATTGACATATCTGTAGTTGCTTGCATACCTGATATATTTGGACTTGTTTTTAAAACGAGTTTTATTGCATTACTTACTACTGACACAATTCTTTCAGATTCATTCACTTCTGTTCCTTCCCTGATCATTTTAATGTCAATGTCAAACTTCAGACGACTATCTTTTTCCTCTAAACGCTGAAGACGTTTTGTAATATTATTAATTACTTCATGAGGATCTTCATTTGGTAATAGTCTTCTGTCAACTGAAATAACACATTTATCTGGAATCATATTTTGTTTAATTCCTCCAGTAATTTTTCCTATATTAATTGTAGGATGTCCAACAAAACTATTTATTTTCTTCAATTCTGAATTCATTTTACTGATCTCTTCAATAAAATATGACATATTTTGAATTGCATTATTTGATGTAGTCTTTATTTGACTTGAATGTTCAGCTATGCCATATGTTTTAAGATCAAACCATAGCGTTCCTTTATGCGCTCTGTAGATGTTTCCATCTGATGGTTCACCAACTATTGCCATGTTGGCTCTTATTCCTTCTTTAATTATTTTTTCCGAACCTAATCCTTTGGTTTCTTCTCCCATTACTCCCACAAATATAATTTCACCGTTAAATTTTTCGTTCTTTTCAATAAATTTCTTAATTGCAATTATTACAGATGCTATACCGCCTTTCATATCTGTTGCACCTCTTCCAAATAATTTATTATTTTTTATTACTGGTTTAAAAGGCTCAAATTTCCAATTTTCTATATTGCCAATTGGAACTGTGTCTAAATGTCCGTTGAACATTAAACTTTCTCCATTATTATTCCCATTAATACGAGCAATTATATTTGGTCTATTATGTGAAACATTTTGTATTTCCACTGAAAAACCTAATGCCTTTAAATAATTAAATAGGAAATAACAAATTTCCTTTTCTCCAGCTTCTTCATCACTTCGAATTTTTATTAATTCAGAGGCTAGTTTAGAAATTTCATTTGATGTTATTTTTGATGTTATTTCTCTCCACAATTAACTAATTATTATTCTGCAATAGATTTTATAACTATTCTTCATAGTTAAAGAAAATATGAATAATGTAGCACACTTGTTTATCTCAGGTATTGTTCAAGGGGTCGGTTTTAGAGTCTATATACAAAATCAAGCACGAAGAAATCAAATCCAAGGTTGGATAAAAAATCTAAATGACGGAAGAGTCGAGGTGTTACTTGTAGGAACACAAGAAAATGTACTTGAAATGATTAAACTCTGTAAACGTGGAAGTCCTTGGAGTAAAGTTTCTGACGTTCAAGTGAATTGGAAAAATATACAAGAGAGTTATGATTCTTTTTCTATTATATATTGATATTTGATATTATATCGAAATTTTCTATCATGGCATGTGTTTTCAAATTCTTTTTCTTGTCTTTTAACTGAAATAAATCTTCTGGAGAATCAATGTCTAACATCAATGAAAATTTCCTAAAAACAGTAAATTGTAATTTATTTTCTTTTATTTTTACTAAATGTTGATGAAAGCTATCTTCATCATAAAATGTCTCTAGTATGTTTGGCGGCTTTCTTGCCAATATGTTTGTACCGTCTCCTTTCAATGAGGGTGTTATTACAATTTGATATTTCTTTGATAAATTTACAATCTCTTCTACACAAACCTTATCAATTAATGGTATATCTGCAGGAATTACCAAAGTCGTGTTGATATTTTTCTGCATAAAATACTTATTTCCTTTAAACACCGCAGCATTTACACCATTATTTCGATTCTCTTTAAGATAACTTATTCCTGCAATTTTCGCCAATTCGATTAATTCATTATCAGGCGTAACTACCAAAATTTCATCTATACAATTTGCATTTTTAATTGCTTTTAATACATCAAAAAACATTGCTTTGACCAATCTACTTCTTTCAGATTTACTAAGCACTGAAGAAAGTCTCTTTTTACTATCTCTTAATCTCTTTACCGGTATGATAACTCCAACTGTCATTAATTATCACTTAATATATATTTGGCCAATTCTATTTCATTTAATGAATTTTTCATTAAAATTTGTGTTTGATGTACTTTAATCCCCATTTTTGTAATTTTATCCATATATTTTATATCGGATGAATCTATTATTAATTCATCAATAAAATCTGAATAAAATTTTGCAACTCCAATATTTGACACCGAATAGCCTTTCGCCCTCATCATCTTACCCGCTGGTCCGCTTATTGGTTTGTTTCTAATTATTGGACTTAATGCTATTTTTCTCGCATTTGATTCTTTTAATGATTTTTTTAATTTTGTTATTGCAATAGTTGGCCCAATACTTGAAATTGGATTTCCAGGTGCAATTATTATCTTATCTGAATTTTTTATGACATTTGTAATATTATCTGCAGGTTCTGCTATTTCTATTCCTTTGTAAGTTACATCTTTAATCGGAAGATTTCCTTTATTTTTTACCCAGAATTCTTGTAAATGCATTTGTCTATCGTTTGTTGTTATTGTGGTTTCTATAGCATGATTAGATGCAGGTATGATGTGATGTTTAATATTCATTCTATTAGACATTAATTTTGTTATCTCAGAAAGCTTCATTCCATCTTTGAATAGTTTTGTTCTTAGTCGGTGAGTGTCTAGATCTTTATCCCCTATCTGAAACCATGCATTGTCAGAAAACTTATTCACTGAAGTCATCCAATTAAATGTATCATTATAAATTCCCCAGCCTCTTTTTTGATCTAATTGTCCAGATAAACCGTACAAAGTTGTATCAATATCTGGACATATGTATAATCCAAATAACCAAATGTTATCGCCCACATTTGTAATTATTGTCATCTTTTCATCTAGAACACTGTCTAGACCACGTACTAGTTTTATTGAACCAGTTCCGCCTGTAATGACTGTAATCATATCAATTCAATTCAGAATAAACTTACAAATCAGTCCATTTTGTTATTTTCATTGCTATAGCTATTGATAATATGCCAATTATGACAACAATTCCACAATTCAATAAAGCTGCTTGAGAATTACCAAAAATCATTGTTTCTCTTAATCCGTTATTTAAATAAGTTAATGGTAGTGCTCTTGCAATAATTTGCATGGCACCTGGCATTGTTTCTATTTGAAAGAATGTACCAGATAAAAATAACATTGGAAATGTTATTATATTTCCTGCAGCGTCTGCTTCTTCTTCTTCACGTACAACAGTTGAAATTATCATACCAATTCCTGGAAAAGTTAGTGCTCCTGCAATTAATAATACAATAATTATAGGACTCCATATTAATTTAATACCAAAAACAATTGATGCGACAATAGAAATAACTATTGCAGATACAATTCCAATTACTGCATGATAAAGAACTAGTCCAATAATCCATTCAAATTTTGAAAGTGGAGTGGTAGCTAGTTTCTTAATTACACCGTTTTTCCTATATTTAGTATTTGTTCCAATTGTTCCAAAAATTCCAGTTGACATTATTGCAATACCTATTACTCCCGGCACAAAATATTCTATACGACTTAAATCCGATGATATGATATGCTTTTGAATTAATGTTAATGGCTGTTTTGAATTCTGCTGTTCTAAATTTATTTCATTAATTATTCCCTTCACTAAAGAAATCGTTCGTGAAAAACTTTGATGCGATTCGTCCATAATTAAAATAATTGATGAATTTCCACTGTCTAAATCCTGTTCAAAATTCTTTGGTATTATAATTGTTCTAATTCTTTGCTTATCACTATCTTCAATTTCATTAGTCTCTATTATGTTAAATGCATCTGTTATGTTGATTAATTCAATTATTTGCAAAGATGCTAACGTTGGTTGATTGTTTACTATATTTTGATTTTCAATATACAAATCCATCTTATCTGATTGAAGTGCAAAAATACCGCCAAAAAGTAACATTAACAGCAATGGAAATGCTAATGTCCAGAATAATGTTGTTTTATTCCTTTTCCATGCTTTTAGATGGCCTCTAAACACTGTGAAAATTATCAATGCTGTTTTCATTTTACTAATCCTTCAGCAGTCATTCGTTTTCCTGTTAGGTTAAGAAAAACCTCGTTTAGATCTGGTTTTTTAATTTCAATTTCAATATCTGGAATATCAGTGAATATGTTAAGTATTTTGAAAAGATGTTCATTATTCTCGAATGGAATTTGCACTTCCCCTTTAAAATTGATTTCATATTTTAAACTGTGATTTTCTAGTAATGATTCCTTACAATTTCTTAATATTATTAATTTCTTTCCACCAAACTCCTCAATTAATTTATTAGGTGATCCGTCCGTAACTATCTTACCATTAATAATTATGAGTATCCTGTCTGATAATTCTTGAGCTTCTTCCATATAATGTGTAGTTAAAAAAATAGTTTTCCCTTGCTCTTTCAATTTTCTTATTAAATTCCATGTATCTCTTCTCGCTTGTGGATCTAGTCCTGCAGTTGGCTCATCTAAGAAAAGTAGTTCTGGTTCATTTATTAGGGAAATTGCAATTCCCAATCTTTGTTTCATTCCGCCTGATAAAGTTTTATACAAAGCATCTGTTTTTCCGTCTAATCCTATATCTTCAATAAGTTTTACGACTGATTTATTACTCGAATAAATATTCTTAAAATATTCTAGATTTTCTTTCACTGTCAACCAATCAAAAGCATTAAAATTTTGTGGCATTACGCCGATTTTTCTTTTTATATTAATTTGTTTTTTCAAATCTCTTATATTTATTCCAAAAACTTCCACTTCTCCTTTCGTTGGTTTCTTTAAACATTCGATTATTTCAACTATTGTAGTTTTTCCTGCTCCGTTAGGACCTAGTAAAGAAAATATTTCCCCTGATTTGACTTTAAAAGAAATTCCGTCTACTGCTGTGAATTTTCCATACTGTTTAATTAATGATTTTACACTAATTGCAAACTTTTCTGTCATTTTTATCTTCTACTGTTAATCTGATATCTTTTTTGTTATTTCTAATGTTTCTCGATATGCTAAAAGAGTAGAGAAGCCTATAAAATATTGTATAATTGGTATAGTTCGAGCAATTAATGAATTATCTTTGTATGTAACCGCAATAAAAATTGCAGTTATAATTCCAAGTATATACACATTTTTGTACCTCTTTAGATAAAGAGGCGCTAATGACAACTGCAATATGTATATTGGTATAATGAATTCTCTCGGAATTCCATACATGAAACTTCCACCCTCATCAAAAAAAATTAATAATCCGCTGAAAAATATTAACATTGAAGCTATCAATACTTTATAAGATATGTTAAATTTTTCTAATATATTGTTGTTACGTCTATTTTTATTTTTCATCTTTTCACTCACTAAAAATATTATTAATTATTTTGAATAATATGAAATTGTTACCCTGTTATCCATTTTCTTGAAGATCTATCCCATCTGATCATTGGTAATTTAGAATTTGATGGTATGGACATTGATGATTTCCGTTTTTTTCCAGCTGTATTGTCTTTGTTATCGATATGATAGTCTATCCATTTTTTCATACATTGAAAACTGCAGAAACTCGGAGAGCTAGATTTATTTGTACCCCATATTTCAAATCCTTCACCACAATTTTGACATTGTACTAATCCCTCTCCAATTGTTACAGTCTTTTGATTTGAAGCTTGTGATTGTGATTTTCTTCTCATTATTTTTATACTGCCTGGAACAGCTGTTTCTTTTATCCATTTTCTAGAGTTTGACTCCCATCTAATTAGAGGCAGATTCATTTTAACAAAATCCATTCATATAAAAAAAATTGCATTATCATATTTTATTCAACATTAATTATTTTTGTATTGGTTCATGATTATCAATTTTTCTAACACTTATCTCTAAAATTCCATTATTGTACGTTGTTTTAGCGTAATCTCGTTTAATTTTTTTTGGAATAGAAATCTTCTTAAAGTATTTTTTATTATCTGTAAAAATTATTATTGAATTTTCTGACACTTTCATTTTTATCTCACTTTTTTTTATCTTTAATATCTCTAAAATTATTTTAAATTCTTTTTCATTTTCTAAAATATCAATTAATTCTTCTTTTGGATGTAAATTTTTTTCCAATGATTTTGTCCCCAAGGTTGATTTTACATATTTAAATTCTTTAATTTCTGATTTGCTATCTTTTCCAATATTGATTGAAAATTCATACACAAAAGAGCATGATTCATCAGAACAGTTATTATCTTCTGTTTTAAGTTTTTCAAACGCTCTTTGCTCTAATTCTTTGAATATTTGTTCAGTTTGACGCTCAAATTCTTCCTCAAAATCACTCTTCAATTCTTCAAAAATATTACTATCAAATCCTTCTACTTGAAAAAAGGTATATTTTTTACGAAGCATTTCATAAAAATCTTTCCATTCTGACATTTTATATGATAATTATATTTTCTTAATATAAAATTGTTTATTTGAAAATCAATTAAGTTATAATTCCTTTTTGTATATGTTATTTTAATGAAAGACACTGATGATATGGAATCTATTATTGCTCAATTTCGTACAGGAAATTTTATTTTGTTACATGATGATGAATCACGTGAGAATGAGGTTGATATAATTCTCGCCGGAAATTTTGCCACTCCTTCTAATATCCAAATAATGCGTGAATTAGGTGGCGGATTACTTTGTGTTGCCATTCCTAATGAAATTGGATTAATACTTGACTTGCCTTATATGTGGCAATTATTGGATAGTGCTAATGATAGTTATTCTTCTCTGTCTAATATAATTAATACTGATGTTTCTGTTAACAATAGATCCACTCATTCAATTACCTTTAACCAAAGGAAATTAGGTAGTGTAACTGATCTAGGGAAATCTAATACTATAATATCTTTAACAAAATTATGTAATAATTGGTCGACTAACAATAATTTAAAAAATATTTTTTATTCAACTTTTGAATCTCCTGGACATTTACAATTGTTAATTGGCACCAAAGGTCTTATAAAATCACGACAAGGGCATACAGAACTATCTCTTTTTCTTACAAACCTTGCAGAATTAACCCCTGTTGTAATTATGTGTGAAATGTTAGATGGTCGTACTTTTGACTCACTAAATGTAGAAGACTGTAAAAAAATCGCCGAACAAAATAAATTTATATTTTTAGAATCTGAAACCCTGATTAAGTATTATCATAATCAGAAAATCTAGATTATATAATTGAGCGGGCCCGGTGGGATTTGAACCCACGACCTTTAGCCAAAATCTATTCTTTTGATTTTTGCAGCTGACGCCCCGCAGCTAGGAGGTTCGGCTATGTTCTGCCGCGCTGATCCATATTTCGCATATATTATATCATACTGCGCTACGAGCCCAATTAAAATTGAAAAACAAACCTAAAAAAAGTTCACTATATAAACAATGATTAATTCATTATTATATGTCTAGTGGGTTTTTTTCAATACAAATTGAAAAAACTCAAATTACACAATTCGTTGAATTATTACTATCTGATGGCGCATTAAACTTACCAAGAACAAATTCTTATGAATTTTACCGCCTGCAAAAAGACACTGGATATATAATTATATATAACACCGGTAAAATCGTATCTACTAATATTTCTGCTAGACTTTTTATATTTAAACATCTCGATAATCTTTTATCATCTACCCGTCAATTAATTATTGGTTCTGATGAATCTGGAAAGGGCGAATCTCTTGGACCTTTAGTTGTTGCTGCTGCATCTGTCCCTGGTTCTTTGCGCTCTAAAATTATTTCTTTTGGAGTTATGGATAGTAAGAGTTTGTCACTACAACGCATTGGTTTAATTTACAACAAACTAATTCATTTAATTGATTATGAAACTATAGAAATAACCCCACAAATTTTTAATAATAAATTTAAACATTACAAACAAAGTGGAAAAGGATTGAACCATATTTTAGCTGAATCACACATTGAGGTTATCACCAAGTTACTTGATAAAACAAAATTAGAACAGACGATTAAAGTAGTTATTGATCAATTTGATAAGGATAAGATAAACAAAGAACTTGAAAAAATCGATTACAATAATGTAATCTTTGAACAGACTATTCATGGAGAAAATGAATTAGCAGTTGCTTCGGCAAGTATTATTGCTAGAAATATTAGAGAAATCTGGATAGATAATAAATCACAGGAATTAGGTATTGATTTACGCTCTTTTAACATACAAAAAAACTTGGAACAAATAGATATAGAAAAATATTTTAAAGTTGATTATATAAAATAATTATGAGTAAAGATAAAATTAATTCTTCATTTGAATTTGAAAATCGTCCTTTCATTCTCGATGTTGTTTATTTTTCAAACGGATTATTTATTACCCTGACTGAGGGAACTGTAAATACATTTGGCTCATTGTCAATTTCAATCAAGACAGATACACAAATTAATACTAATACTATAATTCCCAGTAAATATTCTCCTATTTTTTGTCAATTAATTTCCGAAATGTCATGCAATCTCTCCAAAGGTATAGCAGTAGTTTCGGTTTATCTTGCTAATGACTTGACTCCTGATATGGCTAATAAAATCCTTGAAAAAATAAAATCCCATATATCTTAATTTGAGATTTTTTTAATTAGGATTATCTGCTTTCTTTTTCAAAGATTGTGTTTACAGCTTGACTGACTTTTTCTTTATACTTACCGGTTGTATAAATTCTAATAATATCCATATAACCTAGAATTGAGTTCATTAATGGTAATTCTCCGGCTTTAATTTTTTGTACTGTTTTTTTCTTTCCAGTTTTAGATATTATAGTTATTTCACTTAATGTTTTCTTTGATGATGTAGTAGGAACTGAAGTAGCCGTAGATACATCTATAAAAATATATTTTTCTGGAACCTTGGACTTTTTTGAAATTTCTTCTGACACATTGCTTCTAAATTTACTTTGAGAAAATATTTTTCCTATGAATTGATCCGTTCTTAATACTTCTTTTTCAAAAACTAGTTTTAGCATTTTTCTCTTTAAATAATCATTAACCAATTCTTTTGCAAATTTTATATTTTCATTATTTGATTTAGAATTTATTATTTTATTTATCGTCGATTCATCTGTTAAATTTAAATAATTCTTTAAATCTTTTAAATTACTAAAATGTAGTGTCTCATCTGATAAAGTCATTGCTTTAGTTAACATTATTGCACATGCTCGAACACTTTTATGAAAATAAACGGCTCTAAACATTTCATATCTTGCTAACATTAATGCTTCTAATGCATAAAGACTATCTCTATTTATTGCAATAGATTCTTTGGAAATTTCATAAGCATTGATAATTCTATGAACATCGACCTTTCCATATTCTACTCCAGAAAAATATGAATCTCTAAGTAGATAATCCATAGTATCCACACTTAGAAATCCTGCTATTATATCATTCATAAATCTGGGGTGATTATTAGACAATCCAACACATAATTCAGAAAATTTATTTGTATTAATTCCATATTTTTTTAGAATATCAGAAATTTCAGTTTCTCTTATAATTCTTGTCGTAATATTTTCATGAGTTATGCCTTTTTCTGCTAATACTTCTTCAAATAGATGTGAAAAAGGCCCATGTCCAATATCGTGTAATAGTGCAGCAGCATTTAATTGAACACATTGCTCTTTATTCATTTTACCTTGTGAATGCAAGTGAGTCGAAGCAATTTTTGCTAAATGCATTGTTCCAATACAATGCTCAAATCTTGTGTGATTTGCACCTGGGTATATCAGATGTGCACATCCTAGTTGTCTGATTCTACGTAATCTCTGAAAAACTTCTGAATCTAATAATTCCTGTTCAAGTTCACTGGCATATATGTAACTATGAATTGGATCTCGTATTTGCGTAGGTTCTTGTTTCATTTAAAATTCTTCTCCTAATACAAATTTAATATTATATTTATATTTTATTTGCCTTTTTTATTATCTTCCATATATCATCACTTACAGAAGCCTTATCTTTATTTCCATTAACAATAAACCACTTCTTTGTCTTAGCAAGTAGTTTGTATTTATTTCTAACAGATTTGAGAAATTTTTTGTTCTTTTCATATTTGTCTCTAGATTTTGTTTTTCTAACACTTGATTCAGAAATTGGTATGTCAATTAAAATTGTTATATCTGGCTTCGGTAAACCATGATCTAAATTTTCTAGCCATTTTTTATCTAATTTATGCGCTAACCCATATGCTATATTTGAAAAGAAATATCTGTTACATATTAAAAAATCATTATTAATTAATTCATTTGATATAATTCTTTCAAATTCCCAACGGTTTGCTGAGAGTAACATATGTGATACCCTTGGTAAAAAATCCTCTTTATTGAGAAACCTTTTAATTAATTTTCCAACTGGCGTATTGTACATAGGAAATGACATTGATTTGACTTTATATCCTTGTCTGATTAGTTGTTTTGTAAGTATCATAGTTTGTGTCATTTTTCCAGATTGATCTATTCCTTCTATTACAATGAATTTTCCCCGGATTTTCATTAATGTGGGTTATGTCATTGATTTATTTAAGCTAAATCTACTTACAGTTCTAAATTTTTAACTATCCGTTTCATATGTATACTGTTGGATTCTAAATATATTGAAAAAAAATACGTTAAGGAAAATACAATTGAAAAAAGAGAGTACCAAAATAATATTTCTGATATAGTTAAATCTAAGAATTCTATAGTTGTATTGCCTACTGGACTGGGAAAAACTGTCGTTGCGTTATTGGCCATTGCTGACTCGATGATTACTAATCCTACAAAATCTTGCATTATTTTAGCTCCTACTCGAGTCCTTGTTCATCAACATTATGAATTTTTATCCAATTCTTTAACCCTTAATCCCACTGAAATTAGTGTAATAACTGGTGAAGATGTACTTGAAAAACGCAAAAAAAAATGGCAAAATCAGATAGTTTGCGCTACTCCTCAAATATTAAAACTTGATATCATTCGACGTTTAGTTAATCTTGAACAATTTTCTATTGTTATTTTTGATGAAGCTCATCGTACAGTTGGTAAATATGCTTATGTTTTTATTGCAAAGGAAGTCTCGTCAATAAATCCAGATGCTCGATTAATTGGTATGACTGCATCTCTGCCTAGTGACTCTATTAAAATACAAGAAATTCTTATGAATCTTCACTCTAATCATCTAGAGGCTCGAGATCATTTTAGTGAAGATGTTAAACCATATGTTCATAAAACTGATATTGAAAAGATTGAATTAGAATTACCTGATGACATTCAAAAAATTAGTAATCTAATTCGAAAGACTATTTATCTCTATACAAAAAAATTACAGAGTGCTGGTCAATCATTACCTAGCAATCCCTCTCTCAAAGCAGTTCTTATGAAAACTCAACAAATTGAGAAAGATCCTATTTTGTCACATAGGTGGGATATTCGAGGTAATTTATATTCTTTGGTTCGATTACTTCACGGATTGACTATAATTGAAACTCAGGGTGTTTATTCATTTCAAAAATATATACAACGCCTTTCTTCTAAAACCAAATCTAGTGGCGTGAAAAAATTATTTAATGATTCTAATTTTAATGAAGCAATAACCCTAAACAATAAATTACAATCCAATGGAGATGAACATCCTAAACTCTCTAAATTAATAATAGCTTTGCAGAATAATTTAAAAGGTTCTGATAAGGCCATAGTTTTTGCTAGTTATAGAGATACAGTTGATAAAATTTACGAAGTGTTACATAAAGAAGGATATCATGTCGGAATACTAATTGGAAAAAGTGGAAAATCAGGTCAATCACAAAAAAAACAACTAGAATCTTTAACGAAACTAAAATCTGGTGAATATGATATTATAGTTGCAACACAAGTTGGGGAGGAAGGACTTGATATTTCTGAATGTAAACTAGTTGTATTTTATGATAATGTTGCTAGTGGTATTAGGTTTATACAGAGACTTGGCCGCACTGGAAGAAACGCTCCAGGTAAAGTTGTCTCATTTGTCACAAAAGGTACTCGAGATGAAACTAATTATTATATTAGTCAAAAACGGCTTTCTAAAACACAGAGAACCGTAACAAAATTAACTAATAAGAATTCGATCAATGATGAAAAAAAAGGATTAGATAAATTCTTATGAAACTTATTTCTTCAGTATAATATTTATTATTCATGTGCTGAATAAGCATTCATGCACTGTTCAGAGTGTGATATTTATGATGATTTACCATTTACATGTTATTACTGTAAACTGACACTGTGCTCTCTTCATCATTTACCAGAAAATCATAATTGCAGTCAGTTATATAGAACTCATAAACCTAGTGACATGCCCTACATTGATAAATCAGAATCTAACTTTTATAAAAAACCAATTATATCTGTAAATTCACGCTTCAGTAATTTTTCTTCTGAATTTAAACATCTTGTAGTTGGTATGACTTTAGTTTTATTGGTTGGAATTTCATTCTTTCTTGGTTCTTCAAACACTGTTTATACTTCATGGTCTGTATTAATTTTGGGCATCATATTGATGAGTTCGTTTTTACTTCATGAAATGTCCCATAAATTTTATGCTTTGAATAAAGGCTATCATGCAGAATTTCGATTAAATAATATGGGATTGTTTTTTACTTTTATTAGCATATTTCCCATTCCTCTCAAAATTATTGCGCCTGGCGCTGTTACGATTTCTGGTTTTCCATCACCAAAAATATTAGGAAAAATTGCTTTAGCAGGCCCTGTAAGCAATATATTTCTTTGTTCTGTATTTATTTTTCTTTATAATACATTTGCCATGTCTGATGAGTGGATGAGTGTATATTCAACTAGTGCCTATATTAATGGATTTCTTGCCACTTTTAATTTGTTACCATTTGGAATCATTGACGGGAAAAAAGTATTTAATTGGAATAAAGCTATATGGATGTTGTTTTTTTCAATTTCTATATTGTTTTTATTAAGTATATCATATATTGAGTGATTTATTTGAAAAAGAAATTTGAACAACTCAATAAGAACTTATTAAATACGCCTTTTATATCTACTACGATTTTTCAAGATTCTAAACCAAGTCCTAATACTATGTTGTTAGACAATAGAATAAATGGACTCATTTCAAAAATTTTAAAAAATAAAGAATTTGAAGGAAAAGAAGGAACTTCTATTTTATTACGAACTGTTAATAATAATATATTATTATTGGGTCTTGGTAAAAGGAGAAGCTTTAATTCAGATATTTTTCGAAATATTGCAGCCAAAACTTCACTTACTGCTAGACAACTAAAATGCAAAACATTTGTTCTAAATCATGATTCTGAAGATGTTTCTAATGCAGATGTTGAAGCAATAGTTCAAGGTGCAGATCTTGGACTGTATGATTTTAATATATACAAAAGTAAGAAGAAAACTTTTCATCCAATACTTATGAANATCATCATAAAAAATAAACNTACATCATCTCTGAAGAAAAGTATTCATGATGGTGAAATCATTGCTAATGCAATAATCCTTTCACGTGATATATCTAATTTGCCCAGTAAAGATTGTACTCCGTTACAACTTAGCTTACGAGCAAAGAAAATATCTTCTACTAGGCAGATAAAGACTAGTATTTTTAATACTACTAAACTTAAAAAATTAGGTTTTGGTGGACTATTGGGTGTAGCTCAAGGTTCTAAGCAACCTCCTTGCTTTATTATTATGGAATATCACGGAGGTAAACGTGAAGAAAAACCAGTTGTTTTTGTTGGAAAAACAATTACTTTTGATACTGGCGGTATATCGATTAAACCCTCTACATCAATGGATGAAATGAAACATGATAAATCTGGTGGCGCAACCGTTATGGCTATAATTCAAGCTGCAGCTGATCTAAAACTTCCACTAAATCTTATTGGATTAATGCCTGCTACTGAAAATATGCCAGGGGGATCCGCCTATAAACCGGGGGATGTTATAATATTTCATAATAAAAAAACTGCTGAAATACTAAATACTGATGCTGAAGGGCGAGTAATTCTTGCTGACGCATTATCTTACGCACAGAAATATAAACCTAGAATGATTATTGATTTTGCTACGCTAACTGGCGCATGTATAATTGCTCTAGGAACTGTTGCAAGCGGAATGCTTGGTAATGATAAAAAACTTATGAATATGCTAATGAAATCTGGAGAACGTACTGGAGAAAAAGTTTGGGAATTGCCATTATGGGATGAATATAAAAAACTTATTGTTAGTGACATAGCTGATATTAAAAACATTGGTACTCGTGGAGCTGGAACTATAACCGCTGCTGCATTTTTAAGTCATTTTGTCGGAAATTATCCATGGGTCCACTTAGATATTGCAGGTACTGCTTGGACACAAGAAGGTACTCCTAAGAAATCTTACCGTAAGAAAGGCGCTACTGGTGTTGGTGTTCTACTTAGTATTGATTTTTTGAGAAATTTATAATCCTTATATCTATTTTAATAATCCATTCCACCTGGTGGTCCAGGCGGTGGTGCTGCTTTTCCTGATGCTATTGTATCATCTATTCTNAGAATCATGTTTGTTACTTCAATAGCTGCTTTTATTACTTGTTCTTTTATTTTTAACGGTTCTATTACGTTTTTTTTCTCCATATCTGCTAACCCACCCTGCAATGCATCTACGCCGAACCANTTNTTTCCTTCACCTTGTTTGGCTCTCAATTCTACTTGGGTATCAATTGGATCCATTCCAGCGTTTTCTGCTAAAGTAATAGGTAATGATTCCATTGCATCTGCAAATTTCTGTGCTGCTAATTGTTCACGACCAGATAGAGTATTCGCCCATCGCCTGATTTTAAAGGCTATGTTCGCCTCTGGAGCTCCTCCTCCTGCTACTATGTATGGATATTCGAGAACGTCTTTTACTACCATTAAAGCATCATGCAATGATCTTTCAGCTTCATCTAATATTCTTGCTGATCCTCCACGAATAAGAATTGATACTGCTTTTGGATTTTTACATCCTTCTATGAATACCCATTTATCACTTTCTATCTTTTTCTCTTCTACAATAGATGCAGTTCCTAAATCTGATTTAGATAAATCTTTTAAATTCGATACAATTCTTGCACCCGTTGCTTTAGAAAGCTTCGAAATATCNCTTTCTTTAACTCGTCTAATAGCTAAAACTCCAGATTTTGCAAGAAAATGTTGAGCAATATCATCTATTCCTTTTTGGCATAAAACAACATTTGCTCCTGTTGAAACAATTTGATTAACCGCTTCTTTAAGTAATCTATCTTCTTCATCAAGAAATTGTTTCATTTGAAGCGGATCTTCAATTCTAATCTCTGCACTAATTTCAGTCTTTTCTATTTCAAGTGCCGTATTAATAACAGCTATTTTTGCATTATCCACTTTNTTTGGCATAGTTGAATGCACTACTTCTTTATCCAAAACTATACCTTTTATTAATGATGTTTCTGACATTGACGCTCCAGGTTTTTTATCCACTTTTATATTGTCTAAATCCACTTTAATTGTTCCTTCATCTTTTTCAACTACAGATAAACAAGCATCAACAACTACTTTTGCAAGATCTTTCGATTCTTCTGCTACTAATTTACTCATCATACTTGTTATTGCAATTTTTAACAAAGTATCTCTATTATTAATATCAACTTTTATCGCAATTTTCTTTAATATTTCAAGTGCTTGATCAGCTGCTTTACCATAACCATCAATTATTACTGTTGAATGAACTTCTTTATCGATAAGTTCTTGAGCTTTTTCAAGTAAAGCTCCTGAAAGAACTACTGCCGTTGTAGTACCGTCCCCGACTTCATTATCTGTTGCTTTTGCAACTTCTACCATCATTTTACCTGCAGGGTGCTGCATGTCTATTTCTTTTAATATAGTAGCTCCGTCATTTGTTATAGTTACATCTCCTAAACCATCTACTAACATTTTATCCATTCCTCTTGGACCTAGTGACGTTTTTACAAGATTTGCAACTAATTTAGCAGCAAAAATGTTGTTTTTTTGCGCCTCTTTTCCTTTATTTTCGTTAGATCCTTCTCTTATTACAATTACAGGAGGACCTCCTTGATTTTGTGCCAATTTACTTACTCTATATATATAAAAAATCTCTATTTTTAACTCTTATGCTCGTTCNNCTTTAGCAATTTANTTTTGATTAATGTGATTTTANGAGTTGATAATTTTTAAGTTCAACTTTATNAATGTCAAAAGGGGCTCTACTTGACACAAAACATTTACCTTTAAGAATTTCCGAAAAACTCGGATTTATTTCATTATTTTCACCTGAGATTAATTTTTTTATGTTTATTCCACCTTCACAAATTAATTCTGCACTAAATCTCTTATCAATAATTTTTTTTATTTTTATAGAATGTATTTTTCGAGTGAAATGCTTATTTTTATTGGTTGAAAATATAGATATCTCTTTTTCTTTATATACATTTTCTAATTTTTTTATTCTTTTTTTATCTGAACAATTCGATTTAATGTTTACTTTCGCTTCTAAAATAAAATTGTAATTTGTTGGTAGTTTATTGTTTAATATTTTTATATTTTTAATTATAATCCCATGGTTCATTTTTTTCTTTCTAAATATAACTTTGCGTTTAGATGGTTCTTGAATTTCTGCAAAAAATGGTCTGCCATTATTTCTAACTAAACTCTTAGAATCTTCACTTCCTACCCATGAAATAATTATATTTTTTGCTTGAAATTTTTTTGTTAAATAATTTTGTATTTCTGATTCAATACTTGGTTGATTTTGAAAACCTTTAAAATTACAATCATTACATCCTTTTGTTTTACAGTTATTACATCTCTTTTTTTTCTGATTAATTCCTCGTATGGTTTTTAAATAATGTCCATATGTAAAAATTGGTTTTGGTGTTATTTTTATAACATCAAAAATATTATCTACAAGTATATTTATATCTGGTTTTATTAAACTTACCTTTTTATTTATTTTTTGTGAGATAATTTTTGAAGTTTCTTTTGTTATTTCACTTTTGATTGTTTCTCCACCTTTGATTTTATATTCAGCTCTTATGAAATCTTCTCTTTCCATGAACTCAGAATTTAAAATTGTTCCAAGCATAAATGTTGAACATTCGAATTTTTTTACTTCTGTAATGATTTTATTTGTATGTTGTTGTATGTTTGACATCATTCCCTCGCAAATAAAACATGATTTACGTGTTTGTTTTACATTAATTTGTTTTCTAATTAAATAACCTAGTGATTTATTTTTCATTAATTTTTTAGAAAACTGCCGTCCTAGACAATTATCACATAGTTTATGCTCTTTTACTATTTTTTTTGAAATTTTATTTATGTTGTTATCTAATTTCAATTAGAACCAAATCTTTTCATTAATTGTCTCATGCCTCTTCCTTTACTAGCTTTCATCATTTGTTTAGATTGTTTGTATCTGTTCAAAAGTTCTTTTATTTCTTTTTCGTTTCTTCCTGAACCCTTCGATATTCTTTTTATTCTTGATGAATTCATTAAATCAGGATCTTGTTTCTCTTTATTTGTCATCGATTGAATTATGAATTTCCATTTTTCCATATTTTCTTCTATATTTTCTATATCTTTTTCTTTAACTTGACCAGACATTCCTGGTATTAGTTCCATTATTTTCTTTAATGAACCCATTTTGTTGATTTGTTCTAATTGTTCGTATAGATCATTAATAGTCATTTTTCCCGACATAATTCTCTGCATTTTAATATCCTGTCCTTCTTCTTGAACTTCTTTTACTCGTTGTAACAATGTTTGAATATCCCCCATTCCGATTAACCTTCCAACAAATCTTGTCGCAACAAATTCTTCTAAATCATCAATTCTCTCTCCAGTCCCTATGAAAAAAATACTTGATTTAGTATTTGTAACTGCTATAATTGCACCGCCTCCTTTTGCAGCTCCGTCAAGTTTTGTCAAAATTATTCCTCCTATTGGNGCTACTTCTGTGAATGCACGTGCTTGTGATTCAGATTGTTGACCAATTGTTGAATCTATTACAAGAAATATATGATCTGGTTTTATTTCATTTGAAAGTTGCTTTATTTCATCAAGTAAAGCCTTCTCTTCTTTATGACGTCCTGATGTATCTATTATGATAACATCTTTAGATGATTTCTTAAAAAATTCTATTCCATTTTTAATTATTTTTCCTGCCTTTTTCTCCTCTTCTTTTCCAAATATTTCAATATTGAATGGTTCNCATATGGTTTTTATTTGCGCTAATGCTCCTGGNCTAAATGTATCTGCTGCAATTACTCCAACTGAATGCTTATTCTTTGAAAAATATCTAGCTAATTTTCCTATNGATGTTGTTTTTCCACTTCCTTGTATCCCGAGTACAAGAATAATGTTTTCTTTATCTTTTTTTAAATTAAATTTATTTTTCGATCCAAGCATTTCAGATAATTCTTCATAAAGTATCTTTACAATATGATCACGTTTTGGTATTCCTGCTGGTATTTCTTCTTTTAATGCTCTTAATTCAATTTTTTTTGTTAAATCAAGTACAAGCTTGACATTCACATCTGCTTGCAATAGTGATCTTTGAAGATCTTTCATAAATTCTTTTATTGTTGATTCATCTAAGGTTTGACTTCCTACAAACTTTTTTACTGCACTCTGTAAACCATCTCTTAAATTAGCTAACATATTAATCACTTGGAAATTTTTTTAAGACTATTGATTTTTAATCTCCCTCTATCTCCATACCATATTAATTCAACCTCTGATGGTTCTAGCTTTTTTGAAAAAAGCGGAGCGTCAAGTACTAATGTATCCAAATCACCTCCCTCTCCCACAGCATTGAATTTGTATTTTTCTGATAATTGAAGTAATTTCTTTACTGATTGTTCATTTAAATGAATTCCTAACCATTCTTTTCCTAATCCCAGNGCAGCTACCGAAACAATTATTGGATCTATTTTATTCATAATAATATTCTCATATAATTTATTGGCGTCTAAACCCCATAACGGTGCATAATGTTTCATATTTACTTCTTTACATACATTATCGAATTTTTTCTTTTGATAATTTGATTCTATTCCTCCTGTTATTAGATATTTTGCATCTAATTTTTTCAATGCATTAGTTAATGCATCGATTTCAGAATTCTTTGGAGCATTTACTGAAATCCATTTGATTCCCATCACTTCTGCAATTATCTTCACTAGTGATACATTATGTGTATGATATAGCATACTTTCGGAATCTTCAGGAATCATTGTTACCATGCCTTTGATATTAATTCCATTTTTATGAGCTAAATGAAGCGAAAGTATTGAATCTTTGCCACCCGAAGAGAATGAAATTCCATCAGTCATATGTTATCTAATTCATTCTGCATTATTAAAATCCAAATTAAATTTTATCTATTGAAGGAAAAGATTTATAGATATGGTTAAGTTACTATCTTCTAGTTAGGAACTAGTAATTGAAGGTATATGAGAAGACGAGAAATGAATAAAATAATCTGTGTAGATTGTGGTAATGGAGATGAAGTTCCATTTAAACCGGACGAAGATAGACCAGTTTATTGCAAAGAATGTTTTCAAAAACACAGAACATCACCACAAAATACAAAAAGGGTTCTAGACTTAGAGTCTGAATTAGAAACTCTTAAAGTTGAATTTGAAAAATCGAAGAAAGATTATTCATATTTATATGCAGATTTTGATAATTATAAAAAACTCAAAGAACAAGATTTGTTAAATGCTAAAATGAAATCTCGTATTGATGTTATTAAACACCTGATTGAACTATATGAAGATATAAATCGAGTTGTTAAAAATTCCAAGGATTTCGAAAATCTGAGTGAAAGCATTGAAACTGTTATTTTAAAACTTGAACAAATCTTCAAATTTGAATCGGTTGAACCTATTGAGGTTAAAACCGGCGAAAAATTTGATCCAAGTTTACATCGTGTAGTTGAAGAAATTTCAACTGATGATTATGGAGACAATATAATTTGCAAAGAAATTAAAAAAGGTTATAAAATTTCTGGTAATGTTTTTCAGTTTAGTGAAGTTGCAGTATCTCAATCTGAATCTAATACGAAAGAGGAAAATGTAAATGTCAGAAACTAAATCTAAAATAATTGGAATTGATTTGGGTACTAGTAATTCAGCTGCAGCTTTTATGAATATGGGTCGACCTGAGCTTATACCTAGTTCAGAAGGTGCAGGATTATATGGAAAAGCATTTCCTTCAGTAGTTGCCTTTCCTTCAGAAGGTCCCCCTGTTGTTGGTGAAACTGCAAAAAATTATCCTCCTAGTAGGACAATAACAGCAATTAAAAGAAAAATGGGTACAAAACATAAACAAAATATAGATGGTAAAGATTATACTCCTGAACAAATTTCTGCATTAATTCTTCGAAAAATAAAATCTGATTCAGAAAATAGAATTGGTCAGAAAGTTGAAAAAGTTGTTATTACCGTTCCTGCATATTTTGATGCTAATCAAAGAAAAGCTACTGAAGATGCTGGAAAAATTGCTGGTTTAGATGTAATTAGACTTCTTGATGAACCTACTGCTGCAGCTTTAGCTTATGGTTTTAACAAAACGGATTCTGAGCAAAAAGTAATGGTTTTTGATTTTGGTGGCGGAACTCTTGATATTACAATAATGGAATTAGGTGGCGGTGTATTGAATGTAATAACCACTACTGGAGATACACAACTTGGCGGTGAAGATATGACTCACGCAATATTGGATTATTTTAAAGATGAAGTTAAACAACAACGCGGAGTGGATCTAAAAGATGACGCTGATGCTATTCGATCTCTTAGATTAGCTGCTGAACAAGCAAAAGTCCGATTGTCTACAGAAATAGTAGTAGAAACTAACGTACCGAATTTATCTGCTGATAATAATTTTAATTTTAGAAATACTCTAAGTCGTGCTAAACTTGAAGATATAGTATTTCCTATATTACAAAAATGTGAAGAACCAATAAGAAAAGCATTTTCTGATTCAAAACTAGATCCTTCCTCTATTGATAAAGTTATTCTTGTTGGCGGTCCTACAAGAATGCCTTGCGTTAAAGAATTCGTTCAAAAATTAACTGGTCATGATCCAGAAACTGGTATAGATCCTATGGAATGTGTTGCTCATGGTGCAGCATTACAAGGATCAATTATGAGTGGTGATTCAACTACTGCTAGTATGGTGGTAATTGATAATCAACCTCTTTCCATTGGTATTGAAACTCTCGGAGGTGTTAATACTAAACTAATTCCAAGGAATACTACTATTCCTACTAAAAAATCCCAAATCTTTTCTACAGCAGCAGACAATCAAAACGCTGTTCAAATTAAAATTTGTCAAGGAGAAAGACCAATGGTTTCAGATAATACACTTCTTGGTGAATTTGTACTCGGTGGTATACCTCCTGCACCAAGAGGCATTCCACAAATTGAAGTCACTGTTGATGTTGACGCAAATAAAATAATCAAAGTTTCTGCTAAAGACCTCGCTACTAACAAAGAAATGAGTACTACTATTACTGCCTCAAGTAATTTATCAGATGACGAAATTGAAAAAGCAAAAAAAGATGCTGAACAATTTGCTGATCAAGATAAGACAAGAAAAGAACTTGCTGAAGCAACAAACACTGCTGAACATATGATATATACTGCTGAAAGAACAAAAAATGATCTAAAAGATAAGCTTTCTACAGAACAAATTTCTCAATTAGATCAAAAAGTCAAAGACTTGAAAGATGCTCTTCCATCTAATGATATTTCTCTGATAAATGAAAAAACTGACGCTTTTAGCAAGTTTATTCAAGAACTTAGTTCATCTGTATATAAACAAACAGAATCTACACAATCTACACAATCATCATCTCCTCCTCCTAACAATGATAATCAATCAAAAGATTCAACTTCTAATACAGCTGATCAAGCAGATGTAGTTGATGCTGATTTTGATGTCACTGATGATTCTGCAGAAGATAATGATAATAAATCATGATGATTCATGGCAAAACGTGATTATTATGAAGTTCTAGGTGTAGATCGAAATACTGCCCCTGATGAAATTAAAAAATCTTATCGAAAACTTGCCCTAAAATATCATCCTGATCGTAATAAATCAAATAACGCCGAAGAAAAATTCAACGAAATATCCACTGCTTATGGGATATTATCAAATCCTGAAAAACGACGTATTTATGATCAAACTGGTCATGATGGAATTGATGGAAGATTTACCCAAGAAGATATTTTTAAACATACAGATTTTAATGAAATCTTTCAAGGAACAGGTTTTGGTGGTGTTAATGTAGATCTAGGCAGTTTATTTGGTAGTTTATTTGGCTCAGGGTTTGGGGGATCAGATAATCGTGCTTCACCTCAAGGTCAAGATTTACGTCATGATGTTGAATTAAGCTTTGAACAAGCTTATCATGGCGAACATCTAAACATAATAATTCCAAGAACTATTATTTGTGATTCTTGTAATGGATCAGGCGCATATGATATTTCTTCTTCAATAACATGTTCTTCTTGTAATGGAAAAGGACAAGTTCAGTTAGTTCAGTCCACTGGATTTGCTAGATTCGTTCGTGTTCAAGACTGTTCACAATGTCAAGGAAAAGGTAAATTAATCACAAAACCGTGCAAACATTGCAAAAGTATTGGTATGATACAAAAAAAACAAAAAATAGACTTAAAGATTCCGCCTGGTACAGACGAGGGTACCCGTATTCGATTAAAAGGCTATGGTGATGCAACTTCAGGTAATGGTCCTTATGGTGATCTTTATATAATTACTCATCTGAAACATGATTCACGATTTATTCGCGATGGTGATCTACTCATACACGAATCTGAGATTTCTTTTCCAACTGCAACATTGGGAGGTGAATTAACTGTACCTACACTTGATGGAAATGCTAATATTAAAATTCCTTCAGGAACACAACCTGAAACGATTTTCAAATTAAAAGGTAAAGGTTTCCCTAAACTTCGTGGGTTTGGACGTGGGGATATGTTAGTAAAAGTTCATCTTTCGATTCCAAACAAAATAAATTCCAAAACCAGAAAGTTAATTGAAACCCTATCTGAAGAAATGGGTCTCCCTAAACCGAAGAAAAAAAAATTTTTAAGATAATTAGAACCTAATTCTTAACTCGTACTATCTTTGTTCTTCCTAAAATTCGCCAATATTCTACTTCTATACCTTCAATTATTTTTTTCTTTAATTCTTCATCACTCGGAAATGATGTATCAAAAGTATCAAAGGTTTCCATATCCATTAATTGGACATTTGATAAAATAGAAATTACCTGACCCACCCTTTTTTCAATAATAGGTATTTCTATACCTGCAGAAACTGGAGATACAATACTACGTTTAGAACCATCAAAAACTCCTCTTGCTACTACTCTTGCCTTTGCAGATCCGTGTTTTCCAGGTTTTGATTTATCATATTCTACTATCCTACATGGCTCACCATTGATAATTATATAAGATCCTACTTTGACACTACCTAAATCTGCTGGCTTACTCATACACACCGCAAATCATGGGTAAGATATATAACGATTCTTGATAAGTAATAATTTAGACATAATTGAATACTAAACATATTGATTCGTTTGCAATAATATCTAAAGACTCAGATTTGATAGCTGCTAAATCTGCAATTAATATTGCAAAAAAATTTATGCGCTCTGGATTCACTGTAAAACTAATTTCTCCATTAATTTCCAAAAACTTTGACACTGTGTCTATTTCTGATAATCTAATCGATTCAAATATAAAATGCATTATTACAGTAGGTGGTGATGGCACAATTTTAAAAACAGTACGTTTAATAAAATCACAAATTCCTATTTTGGGGATAAATTTTGGAGGCCGTGGAATATTGACGGAATTAATACCTGCTGAAATTTCAAAAGCAATTGAAAAAATAAAACATGGTCAAGTATTTTTTGATCGTAGAAAACGAATTAAACTTTTTTTAAATTCAAATAAATCCGTTTCTGCTCTAAATGAAGTTTATATAGAACGTTATAAAAAACTACGCTCAAGTTATTTTGAAATATATTTAGATTCACATAAATTAAAACAAAAAATGGATGGATTAATCATTTCAACGCCTACAGGTTCAACCGGACATGCATTTTCACTTGGTTCTTCTATTTTAAATGAAAACCTCTCTGCATTGATGTTAACTCCAATAGCTCCTATATCTCGAATTCCTCCATTTGCATTACCTCTTATGAATATATCTGTCATTCCTAATGATGATGCATATGTTGTTGTAGATGGACAAGTTGAATTTCAAATTAAAGCACATGATAAAATTTCTATCAAAAAACATAATTCTGATGCAGTTTTTCTTCGTTTCAATAATTCTCCTATTAGGCAGTTAAATAAATTTGGATTTTAGATCTATTATCGATTCCACTGCTTTTTATGCTGGTTTACCATTTCATTCTTTAGAATGCTATTATACTACTGATTTAATTCTTAATGAATTAAATCGAATCACTTTCTTTAGAACAAGAATAGAAACTTTGTTGAATACTAACAGATTATTAATTCAAAATCCTCTCCCTATTTATTATTCTAAAGTACAAACCAATGCCAAAAACATAGAAAAAATTAAACAATTGTCATCTGCAGATATTTCAATAATAGCACTTGCTTTAGATTTCAAAGTTCAAGGCATTGATAATTGTTTGATAAGCGATGATTACGGTGTGCAAAATCTCGCAAAAATCATGAATCTTGAATTCAATTCTCTTTTATACACTGGAATTAAATATTCAGGAATTTGGATAAATTTTTGCCCTTATTGTAGAAAATTATTTGATTCTCAAATAAAAACATGTTCTGATTGTGGTAGTTCATTGAAAAAGAAGTTAAAGAGGATTTCCAAAGATATGCTTAAGAATATTGATTAATAAATAACAATAATGCTTTCTGCCGTTTCTCCACTCGTAGTTTTTTTCTTCCTCGGTATTATCCCAATTACTTTTGGATTATTAATTCGAATATTTGTTAATCAATCTCCAAATCGAAGGATTTATTCTCAAAGCTTTACATTTGGTATAGTTATTGCTTTTTTTCTCGATTTTGTTATAAACTCATCACAATTGGGTATAAACTCCGGTTTTAACATTTCTTCTTTATTACTAGTTTCTAGTTTTATCTTTGGATTTCTATCATCTTATTTTATTAATGAATTTACTCGATTAAAATCATCTTTTTCTTATGTATTTATTATTTCCTTTACAATAGCATATCATAGTCTTGCCGAAGGTCTAATAATTGGTTATGATCTAAATCAATTAGGATTATATATTTCAGTTGAGAGGAGTATTCAACTATTTTCCTTTTTAAGTCATAAAATTGCAGAGGGTTTTATAATTCCGGGTTTCTTTCTTTTATCAATTAGTCAATTATTATCGTTCGCAACTATTGCTTCTTTTCCTATTATTGTTGGTTATTTTTTAGGCACATATAATTTTCCTGGAATTATAAGTTCAATATTTTTTGCAATAAGTTCTGGTGGACTTATGTTTTTAATAGTTAATTGGAATGCTTACATTAAAACAACACCAAATCAAAAGAATTATCATTTCCTGTTTATGTTGCTTGGTTTTCTTTTAATTTATATTACTGGCTTGCTTCATTCTTTATAATGAATAACAAGGTTAAGATAACTGGGATAGTAATTGCAGCGATAATTACATTTATTGTATTTGGAGCAATTGTAAAAGGTAACAACACCCCAGACGAATCATGTGTCACTGCAAGAGACATATTTGGAAATTGTCTACAAAAAGAATCCTCTGATGTTGTTATAGACCTTTCTTCAAAACAATGGGAATTCAAACCTTCTGAAATTCAGGTCAAACAAGGTCAATCTGTAACCTTGAAAATTACAAGTACTGATGTATCTCATGGATTTGCTCTGGAAGAATACAACATCTATGCTTTTGTAACACCTGGCGAAACTGTCGAAATCACTTTTATTGCGAATAATGTTGGAATATTTGAATTTTTTTGTAATGTATTCTGCGGTGAAGGTCATTCAAAACATCGTGGTAACTTAATAGTAAAATAACTTGATTTTATTTATTGAATTAAATGTCATCTAATAAGCAAAGTCAAATAACTTTTCTTGATTCTATTTTTTTATCTGCATTTGTCATTTTTATACAAATCACTTCATTAATTCTTACATCACAAGCTATTGAATTTTATACATTATTGCCTTCTTATGAACCAGCTGGACAATCAACCAGTGGTTCAATATTGAATTCCTTTATTTTAATTATATTCACTTTTACTATGACTACAATTATGCTTATGCTGATTAAATTTAGAAAATTATTAATTTTAAAAATATTAATGATTCTTTCAATTGGAATTGGTACATTTCTTACTAGTTATATAATTTTTAATTTAATTTTCTACAACGTTGTAAGTTCGAATATTATTTTTCTATTCTCTACAATATTAAGTATTCTTGGTATGTTGTCTTTCATATTTCCTTCCAAAAATATTTACACTATGTTGACAGCTTTTATCTTAGCCTCTTTATATGGTACATCTCTTTCATTATTTATTAAACCTCCAACTGTTTTGGTTATACCTGTGTTTTTTGGTTTGTATGATATATACACTGTATTTCGTGGACCTCTGAAATCATTAATTAATGAATCTCAAAATAATTTTAATCTAAATCCAATGGTTGTTAATATAAAAAATGTAACCATAGGTTTAGGGGATCTTATTTTCTATTCAATGATTCCTTCTGTTGCATTACTTTTATCTGATTTATTTGTAGCATTTGTTATTATTTTTGTTATATCTATTGGAATTCATCTTACACTTTATTTCTTGAGAAAATTTGACCTATTTCCTGGCATTCCAATCCCTATTTTCCTCTCAATTTTTACTCTATTATTAATTATTTAACAAAAGAAAAATATTCTAGCTTCTAAATTAGTATATTGTATTAAATTTGAAAAAAAAGCATACTGTATATATCGAAACATATGGATGTAGTGCAAGTTATTCTGACTCTGAAATTTGTGCAGGACAATTAACTCAAGCTGGATATTCAATTGTTGACAATCCTAGAGAGTCTGATGTAAACATTATTGTTACTTGTACTGTAAAAACTGCAACTGCGAATCGTATGACTCATCGTATAAAGAAACTCTCTGAAACTAATTCTCCATTAGTTGTTGCAGGATGTATGCCAAAAACACAAACTAACGAAATTAAAAAGCTTAATCCAAATGCTAGTATGATGGGACCTGATTCTATTGATAAAATTACTGACATTGTTAACTCTACACTTCAAGGAAACAGAGTTATAGAACTTTCAACATCAAATAAACCTAAAGTATTATTGCCAAAAGTTCGTATAAATCCTGTCATTGATATAGTGGAAATTGGAACTGGTTGTCTGAGTTCTTGTACATTTTGCCAAGTGAAAATTGCAAAAGGCACTCTTGTAAGTTATCCTCCTGATGCTATTATTAAACAAATTACTGATTCAACTAATACTAGCTGTAATGAAATTTGGTTAACATCTACAGATAATGGTTGTTATGGAATGGATATGATGATGGATCTTGCAGATCTTCTTGAAATGATTATAAAAATTCCAAATAGTTTTTTTGTTCGTGTTGGAATGATGAATCCCATGCACACAAAAAACAAATTTAATAAATTGTTTGACGCGTTTGCCGATGAAAAAATTTATAAATTTTTACACATTCCTGTTCAATCTGGTAATAATCGTGTACTAAAATCAATGCTACGAGGACATTCAATTGAAGATTTCAAGGCTATGTCCTCTAATTTTCGTAAAAAATTTCCTCTTTCGTCACTAGCAACTGATATAATAGTTGGATACCCCACCGAATCAGATGAAGAATTTCAAGATACAATTGATCTTCTTAAATGTACAAAACCTGATGTTGTTAATCTTTCAAAATATGGAGCAAGACCTGGAACAAAAGCTATTGAAATGGAACAAGTTCCTAATGATATAATTAACCAACGTTCAAAATTATTATCAATGATAATTAAAGACATTTCTTTGAATCAAAATCAAAAATGGTTGAATTGGACTGGTCAATGCCTCGTAAATGAAAAAGGTAAAATTGAAGGTACAATGATTGGTCGAAATTTTGCTTACAAACCTATTGTTTTAAAAACTTCTGATGTTATTCTAGGTAATATTTACAACGTAAAAGTTACTGATGTCCATACAACTTACTTATCTGCAAAAATTTTTGAATAATAGCCCGGGGCAGATTCGAACTGCCGTCACCGGCTTTCTTCATATTCCAAAGGCCGATAATCAAGAGGTAAAGACCCTTGCTTGACCGCTACATTCGATGGATATGTAAATCCTCCACCGGGCTCCGGGCTCATTATCATTTTCGTACAAGTTGTTGATTAAGTTTTTCTCTCATTAGAATATCGAGTCTTTTTATTATCGTATCTACAGGGTCTTCCATTCCTGATCTTATTCTCCCTGCTTTTATTCTCATTTGCTTCTTAAGTTTATCATCTCTCAAAAAATTTCTTGATACTCTGATCACTCCATCTATATCTCTAGGTTTAGTAAGAAGACCTTTGGAGATTAAATATCTCTCAACGAAAAAACTCCCACTAAAGAATGATATAGACGGTGTACCTACTAAAGCTGCTTCTGCAGTCATTGTACCGCCTAACCCAATAAACAATTTTGCTTCTTGCAATACTTTTACTCCATCAACTAGATCTGTTGGAACTATGACACGCCCTTTGAATTTTTGCAATACTAAATCTATTTGCTCGGAATATCTACATAGTATTATTATGTTGTGATTTCTAAATTCTTCGACAACTCTTTTTATTAATGCAAATTCTTGTGTATATTCAGAATTTAGCATATATGACGCATGACTCTCTTCTAATCTAAGTACTATTGTAGGTTTATCATGATCTATATTCAATGCTGAATTTGAATTATTTTTTAAATCTCTTCTTGAAAGCCATACATAAGGATCAATTGCTTTGTACTGTTGAATTTTATTTCTATCAATCCCAAATTGAGTCCATGCTTTATCAGGAATTATCCATGGACTTAATAAACAATCTGCTAATGGAATTGTTAATCGTGAAACAGCAGTTGCATGAGGAGAGTCACTAACACAAACATTAATTATACCTAATCCAAAAGCTACTCTACCTGCTTCAGGTGAGCTAAATGAAACAACTGCATCTGGCAAGTCATCTTTAAAAAGTTCTGTTAGTTTTTCAGTTCTATCTAAACTAGCACTTAATTTTGATACTAGATTTTTACCACCATGCGCTCCTACGAATTCTGCCTTAATTTGTCTCTTTCTGATCATTAATTCTGCTTCTCTATAATGGCGTGATGTTACTACGATTTCATCACCTCGTTCTTTTAATGCTTTAATTACCGGTTCAAAAAATAATACCTGTTTAGGTGTTAACATATCTATCCAGATTTTCATATACTAACTATGATTTACATATATTACATGATATAATCTTTTCTTGTGAAATTACTGATTATACATTATATTAATGATAAGAATTATTTTATTACTATAAAGGAATTAGTGTATGTAATGTCTGATAACGAATCTGTATTGATTTACGGCTTAAGTACCGAAGGATATATGATTGCATCTTCTCTAGTGTCTAATTCAATTCCCACGATTATAATTGATGAAAAATTGCATCTAGCTACTGAAATAACTCATGATATAATTACTAATTATCCCACTGCTACGGAATTCATAGAGGCAGAATCGTTATTTCGAATTAAACCAGAAAAAGATGTTGTTTCTAAGAACAAAATTATCTTTTTCACACCTAAAATTCATAACTATGATAATCTAAATCAGACTCTGTCATCCTTTTCTGATTTATCTAAAGGAATTGAAAAAGATTCAATTATTTTTTCTTGTGTGCCTATTGGATATGGACACAATAACGAATTAATTGAAATATTGGAAAGAAATAGCGGTCTAGATTCTCAAAAAGATTTTGTCTATTGTTACGTTCCATTAAAACCACGAACAACTAGTGCTCTCTGCGTAGGTATTTCTAGATTGGATCAGATAAAAATTGCTAATGAACATTTAAAAAACACTAATATTAAATATTCTCAAATATCCGATCTTTATTTATCTGAATTAAAACATTTAGAATACATCTCTTCAAAATATTCCGCTATAATATCTAGTTCTGAATCAATGAAATACATTAAGGATTTTATTTCTCGTAAAGATTTAGAAAGTTCATCACGTGGTGTAAAGTATATTGATGATTTATCAGATGAATTATATGATGTTAAATGTTTTTCATCTTCCTTAGACTCAGGTGAACCACTTTTGTATATTCTATCTGGAATATTAAAAGGGATTGAATACTATTCTCGATTTTTTATAACTGAATTAAAATCTTTTATGAAAGAAAATCAATTAAAAGCGAGTCGAACTGAGATATATCTTTCTTGGGAAATAGATAAATTCGAAATACGTGGTGATAAGATATTACTTCATGATGCTATTTTAAATAAAATTACTGATTTAGTTGGAAATGTAATTGATCTTAATGATTATCTTTCTAACAATCCAAAACGTGTTATTTCTTTACCATCGAGTGAAAAAAAACAATTATTAATTATTTGTTCAAATCAAGATCTTCAACAATTAGATATTATTAATGCTAAAAAACAAGATGATATATATCTACTTCATGCAAATACAATTTGTGATAGATAATGATGAATTTATCTGGCAGGTAATTAAATGAAAGTTGCAGTTATTGGAACTGGTTCTTGGGGAAAACATCATCTTCGCGTATTAAATGATTTAGGTCATCTTGATTCGTTTGTTGAAATGGATAATGAACGTAGGACATTTTATGAAAAAAAATATTCGATAAAGGGTTTTTCTAATATTAATGATCTTATTAATGATCACGACGTTGATATTGTAAATATCTGTACTCCAACAATTACACACTTCGAAATTGCTAAAACTATGTTATCTAATGGAATATCTACATTAGTGGAAAAACCACTTACTTATTCGTCCTCCCAAGGTGAAGAATTAGTTAACCTCGCTCGTGATAACAAAGCTGTTCTTACTGTTGGTTTTGTAGAGAGATTTAATCCTATTATCATTAATATTAAGGAAAATCTTCAGAAACAAACTTTTGGAGATCCTCTATTGATAGAATTTCAACGCGAAAATCGATGGGCTGGTGTTACAAAAGATATAGGTGTTATTCTGGATTCTTCTGTTCATGACATTGATGGAGCTAGATGGTTATTTAATGAAGAACCCACTGTAGTATTTGCACGAACTGGCAATGTCTTAAATCCTAAAGCTTCTGGATTTGTTGGTACTGATTATGAGGATTTTGCTACTATAATTCTTGGGTTTAAAAACGGAAAAACTGCTATAATAATTGCTAATTGGATTACTCCATATAAAGTTCGAAGAATATCTGTTACTTGCACAGGTGGTAATTTATCAGGAGATTATATGTCACAAGAAATTAGACAAGATGACGGTACTTCTGTTACTATCCCTACTCGTAAACACGAAGAGCCATTGGTAAATGAATTGACAAGCTTTATTCATGCAGTTGAATCTAATACTTCTCCTGTAGTTACTGGCCTGGACGGATTGAATACTATTAAAATAGCAGAAGCTGCATTATTTTCTGCTAAACGTGGCACACCTATATACATGGACTTATGATGATTTCTTTGAAACATGAATTACATAAGTTTCTTGCTTGTCCTATTGACAAAAAATCACCATTATTACTTCTTGTATTAGATGATTCTTCTTCTGAAATAGTTTCAGGTGTATTTCGTTGTGGTGAATGTACTAGATTTTATCCAATTATAGACGGAATTCCTATTCTTCTTCCTGATCACTTAAGAAATCAAAGTCAAGAAACTAATTTCTTAATAAAATGGAAAAATAAATTACCAGATGAAATAATCTATCAAAGTCTCCCTTTTAATATTAAACCTGAAGATTAGCTGATATATATGGAATCAACTAATCAAATCTCAAAAACTACATTCATTGGCAATAATGTAAAATTAGGAGACCGTATAAAAATTTGGAATCTCTCATACATTGGTAATAATACTATTATTGGGAATGATGTGATTATAGGTTCTCTTTGCCATATCGATTATGATGTTAAAATTGATTCTAATACAAAAATTGAGGGTTTAGTTTACATTGCCCCTAAATGCATTATTGGAAAAAACGTATTTATTGGTCCTTCTGCAACTTTAACAAATGACCCTTATCCACCAAGTAAAAAACTTGATGGCGTTTATGTTGAAGACAATGCTGTGATCGGTGCAAGATCAGTAATAAAATCTGGTGTCACAATAGGAAAAAACAGTGTTGTTGGAATGGGCTCTATAATAATTAAGGATGTTCCAGCAGATACCGTTGTATTTGGCTCTCCAGCTAAAGTTGTTTATTCTCGTGAAGATTATAATAATAAAATGAAAAAATGGGAAAGAACTCCTAAATATTAGTAATAATTATCATTTAATATGATTAATGTAGGTGATTCTATACCTGATTTTCAACTTCCTGACGCAGATAGTAATTCTGTTAATATATCTACATATAAAGGAAAGAAAACCGTTCTAGTTTTTTACCCAGCTGCATTTACTGGAGTTTGTCAATCTGAATTATGTAATTTTCGTGATAATTTAAGTAAATTTAATGATGTGAATGCACTAGTGATTGGTATAAGTGTAGATTATCCATTTAGCGTTAAAGAATTTAAAGAAAAAAATAATATTCCTTTCCTACTTTTATGTGATTATAATAAAACTGTTATCAAACAATTTGGAATTGAATATCAGAATTTTCTAGACTTGGATGGATATACTGTTGCTACAAGATCAGTTTTTATTATTGATGAAAAAGGCATTGTTCAATATAAATGGCTTGCAGATAATCCTGGTCAAGAACCTGATTATCAAGAAATACAGAATTCTATATTGAACATATAGCTTATAATTTTTAATTAAATATTATTATTGATTCTTTAATCTATCATCTAAATAAAATTTTGTAATTCTATTAATTGCGTAAATCCAAGTCATGCATAAAATAACTACCATGCTTGTTTTTAATATTCCAGTTATTATATTTCCCAGTCTAAATTGAAATAAATTGTTAATTGGTACTATTATTGTGAATATGATTCCAAAAATTAATAGAACTAATACAAATGAAATAAAAACTAAACCTAATAATGGAAATATATTCTTCATATTGCCACACCAAACATTGCTAGAGAAACTATTATTGCTAAAAATGATGAAAATATAGCTAATATCATCATGTATTTTATTATGGTCTTCTCATTTGATGGATTTCCAGCTACTATTAATCTTACTAAAGTGATTGGGGCTCTATGATCTTTTTCTGCTGTTATAATTCCATCAGGCAAAACAATTGTTGGTCTTATTTTTATCAGTTTATGTTCTGTGAATCTCTTTACACTAGCTAAGAAAAAGAATGAATTCAAAATTGCAGGTAATAAGGCAATAACTCCTATTATTTCAACTCCTCCTATGATTGCTATTGCTCCATACATTGCTCCAATTGAAAGAGTACCTGAATCTCCATGAAATATTTTTGAAGGATATTTATGGTAATGTAAAAAAATTGTTAATGTCAATATTAGTGGTATTGTAGCAAGAACCATTATCCAATCTCCCTTAAGTAACAAAGCAAAAACTAATGGTATTGCTGCAACAAGTGTGAATCCTGATGAAACCCCATTAAGTACATCAATTGTGTTAATCGTATTGGATGTAATTGGTATGGCAATTAGAATTAATACGGGATAAATTATTGTCATATGTACAGCTCCAAATAGCGGAAATAATAAATTTGGATTATAAACATCCAGAAATATAATTGGAATAGGGGATAATAATAATAAAATTGGTTTCCAATACCCCCCTAAATTTTTTAAATCGTCAATTAATCCTATAGTTCCAGCTATTATTGTAGTTAAAATAATAGCTATTATCTTTAATTCATTAGTAAAATAATATAGAACAATTTCTGCAATTAAAATTGTTATAATAATAGATGGTCCACCTGGATGAGCAACAAAGCTTTTTTTGGATTTATGGTAATCTAATACTATACTTTTAAATTTCCAAAGTATTGAAATTAAAAACTTAGTACAAATAAATATGCTTATGCAAGTTATTACACTTATAACTAATCCGATATTAAAATAAGAATTTATAATCATTTTTAATAACTACTGATAATTTTTCCTTAATAAAGGTCAAAATTTTATAACTTTTTACTTTTTTTTTATAAATAATATTCAAAACAATAATCTCTCATTTTTGAAGGAAATCTTTAAAATACACTTTAAAATATAATAATTATATGAAAATTTCTGAACTAACTGATGGGGCACGTAATATTGACCTTGAGGCTGAAGTAAGCGAAAAAGGAGAGACTCGTACTGTAAATACGCGTTTTGGTAATGAAGCAAATGTAGCAGATGTTAAAATTAAAGATGATAGTGGTGAAATTACTTTATCATTATGGAATGAAGACATCAACAAGGTTGAAATAGGATCCAAAATCAAAATTGGTAATGGTTATACTAATAGTTTCCGTGGAGAAGTGAAACTAAATGTGGGCCGTTATGGAACATTAGAAGTTATTACAGAATAAACTGCTCTAAATTCCACCCACAATAACGATTATAAATATAATTAATATGGGTAAGCTATATAGTGCATATATCTTCTTTTCACTAAAACAAAACGTTAATGTTACTAATATTATACGAATTATTGGTATTAAGAATAAAAACCATAATCCTATTGCAAAAATGATTGGCATATTAATAATATTTTGAAATAAAGGATAACAATTATTGCAATCTTTTATTAAATTAAAATATTGAAAATCAGATATAATATAGTTTAATTTATAGATTGCACTTATACTCCATGAAATTACAAAAATTATAGTAAGACTTAATCCGAATTTTATAACATTGAGAATTGCATTTTCTAGTTTTCTCATATTGTAATCTTCTGACATTTTAAATCAAATTAATTTTAACTGTAATCCATTTAATAACATACGTATTGCAATATATATTAAAACACCAATAAATATTTTTAATAATAGATCCTTCTTTATGTATTGATTTATTCTTGGTCCTATTTGAGCACCAATAAACATACCAATAATTGTTGGTGCTGCTAAAACTGGATCAAAGAACCCATTTTTTAAAAAAACTAATGCACCGATAAATGATGTTATTCCAATTATAAAACTACTTGTTGCAATTGAAACCTTTAAAGGAACTCTCATTATTTTATTCATTATTGGTACAAATATTGCACCTCCGCCTATTCCTAATAATCCAGAGAATATACCGCCAAAGAAACTAAATGATATTCATTTTTTTATATTTTTTATTGAATATTTTATTATTTTGTTTTGAGAAGTTTCAAAATATTCTCCCTTCAACTCATTTCTTAAAATGCTTTTATTATTATAATGCTCTGCTTGGTTTTTTTTCTTGTTCATATTGTATGCTGTATAAAATAAAGCAATTGAAAAAATTATACTTAGTAAATCTTTGTTTATAGAAAGTGATATTGTGGCACCTATTATTGTCCCTACAATGGCTCCTGATTCTAATATTGATGCCAATCTGATGTTTGTCATTCTATTTTTTATATATATTAATGACGAACTGTTCGAAGTCACTAGAACTCCTAAAAAACTCGTTGCTATGGCTAGATGTATTGGAATATTAAATAACAAATTCAGTCCAGGGACAATTATGAACCCTCCCCCAAGACCTAATAATGAACCAATTAATCCAGCAAAACTAGATAATATTAATACTGATAAAAAATATACAGTTTCCAATACCACTTAAAGTAGTTAGTGATTTATAATCTTGCTTTTATTATTTTGATGCTTAATGCATTATGATTATAAGTAACGTCATCTGGATTATAATTATGCCAGTTAAGAAAAAAAGTCGCAGATCTAAATCAAATAGCAGATTTAAATCAAATCAATCTTCTTCGATTATATTAACTAAATATTCTAAACTATTCGTATCGATTTTTATTGCCTTTATTTTTGGCTCTCTTTTGAGTTATTCTTATATCACCCCACAACTTAGTGAGCTTCGTGCACATGAGGAAGTATTAAATTCTGAAATTGATTTTCTGAATTCTCGTGTCGAAGATCTTGAATTAACTGAACGTAATCTTAATGATGCAAAAGCAAATATAGCTATTTTAAATCAAAACTTGATGCAGTCTGAACAAGAAAATATTCAGTTTAATTCACAAATTAATCGACTGAATACAGATGTATCTAATCTACAAGATAATTTTGAATTACAAAAATTAGAACTCGATACTATATTACGTGAAAAAGATCTTTCTGATGCTGAAGTTACTAGAATCAATGACAAACTTGTTTCTATCAAGTCGGTTATTTTACGATTTGACAATGACAAATTGCTTTTAGTTGAGATCAGAAAAGAAATTCCACAAACAAGAAATGAAGCTCAACAACATTGGAAAAATGTTAAAACCATTGCCCTTCAAACTGATTCATCACTTGGCCCAGCAATTGATAAAGTCATTACAAAAATTGATCCATATTATGATTGGATTGCTAAATTAGATAATGTTACAAATGATGAAGAATATATTAATTGGATTATTGAAGGTCAATTAAGTGGTGCATATACTTATAATGAAGAGATAGTTGAATTCAGAAATGATGCTCTTTTAGCTGTCATTATTCGAATGGATGCAGCTTTAAGTCTTATTGCCTAAATCGATATTTTTTGTTATCCGACAATTTATTTTTATGAAAAATGATATAAATGCCATTATTGCATGTATTTCTTATGTCTAGGAAATACTATGGCTATCTTTTAGCATTTATTTTACTTTCTTCATTATTTAGTCCTATGCTTAATTCTGCATTAGCTGGACCTGAAGATATTATATGGAGTGGTGCACGACCTTTTAGAGCAATATCGCCTCTAATTCCTGAAAGTGGAATGTTGTTCCATGAACCTATTGCTAACAAATTGTCAGGTTCTTCAGAAAGAGTTGTTACTGGACAAGATTATAGATTTGATAATGCAAAAAAACAAGCAATTGAAGATTGGAAAAATAATCCTGACGATGTAAAAATGCAAGCAGCAGGCGCTGCCGCTCTAGTACCTTACCGTGATCCTTCTCAGAAATTCAGTAGAAACATACTTATTACTAGAGATTATGGTACTGTTCCAATACAAACTGAACCCGCAATGGCAGTTAATCCTAATGATCCAGACCATATTGTAGTAGGTACTATTGATTATAATTTTGCTAATGTTGTTTCCTATATTAGTATTGATGGAGGTCAAAGTTGGCAAGGTGCATATCAGTCAAAATACCTAGCTGAGGATTTGGGAGCTGCTGGCGATCCGATTCTTACCTTCGATAGAAAAGGTAATGTCTATATGGGCTGTATTTCAGTTGGCAGTGAAGATTTTAACCTTGGTGGCGTTCCACTTCAAGAAGTTGTTTCTAGTATTTCAATTACAAGATCTTCGGATGGTGGTGAAACTTGGCAACAACCAATTTCAAGTGCTCGTAGTTCAATAACTTTAGAATGGCAAGAAACACCGGCTGGTGGAAATCCTTTCGAAGAAAGTACTGGAACATTAAAATTTGGATTTTTAGATAAACCTTGGATTGCATCGGGTCCAAATCCTGAAAACCCTGATGAAGATATTATTTACGTCGTTTACACTCATTTCGTAACACGTTATGATTTTTCCTTTGCTTTGGGAGGCGCATTTCTTTATTTTAGAAATCCTGTTTTAGAAACAACTATAGAATTAGTAAAATCAGATGACTATGGCCAAACTTGGACTGATCCAATAGCTGTTAGTCCGACCGTACTCTCTACTTATTCTGGTGGTGGTGGCGAGGGTCAATTTGAGAGCGAACAGGATCGAGTTGTACAATTTCCTAATGTCTTTACAGGTGAAGATGGTACTGCCTATATTGCCTATCTTGATTCTACTGACGATGGGCCATTTGGAGGACTTGCTGAGATTCATATTGCACGATCTGATGATGGCGGTGATTCTATTTCAACAAGTAGTCGTGTATCAACGTTCAATGAACCATTTTATAGATCAAGAAATGCTCCCTTTCGATCTTGGGCAACTGCATTTCCTCGTGGCGCTGTTTCTGATATTGACGGTTCACTTAGTTTAACTTTTGGAGGCAGACCATCAGATAAACCCGTTGATGATGGGGATGTCTTTTTTACTCGATCAATTAATCGAGGTGAATCTTGGTCACTGCCTAAAACAATTAATGACGATCCAGGCTCTTCTTTTCAATTCTTTCCTACACTTGATATAGATAAAAATGGAGTTATTCATGCATTCTTTGGTGATTTCCGTGATAGCCCAAGTGAAATAACTTATCATATGTATTACACTCGTTCTGATGATAATGGAAATACTTGGCTACCTAATTCTAGAATTACTGATTTTCCTACAAATCCTAACCGTGCTTTTCCCAGTGGATCGTTCATTGGTGATTATAATGACATTAAAGCAACTGGTGATGAGGTATACATGGTTTGGACAGATGGACGTTTAGGAGAATTTGGCGGATTCAATCAAAAAATTGCGTTTGCTAGAACCGGTCCAATGCCCACTCCTTCAATTTTTCTCAGTCCGCCAAATGGACCTGGTGGAAGAGATGTTCAAATATCTGGATTTGATTTCCAACCTGATCAAGAAATATACATTACAGTAAGTGGAGTGATGGTGTCTACAACCAGAACTGACGAAAATGGATTATTCAATACGCGGATATTTATTCCAATAGCTGGTCAAGGTGCACATTCTGTAACTGCAATAGAAGCCACTGGTAATGTTGCAACTGCTTCATTTTATATGGATTTTGGATTTGACAATCTAGCATCCTTATCTGATTCGTTTAAAACAAGTTCTAGTTCAATTATTGCTTCATTCCAGAACTTTACAAATTCATTTAGTATGAGTGTAGCTCCATCTTCACCACAAGTTTCTGAAGATTTATCTTCACTTAAGGGGTTGCCAGATCAAATACAACAACTTCAGGATGATATTAATTCTATTTCTGCTGTAACTGAAAACTTCCAGACTGTTCTTTATACAATAATTGCTAGTATGATAGCAGTTCTAGTTCTTGCATTTATTTCGCTCAATAAGAAAAAAAATATACCAACTTCAAAACAAATTCGTCGACTTTTNAAAAATTGAGACGGACTGATGATATTTGTTTAAATTAAAACAAAATATTTTCCTTTTAGTTATAATATTTTCTTTACTTACGTACACTGTAATAGGAACTGTTNCGAGTCAAAATAATTATGTAGCTCCTCATNACAAACAAGGNCCTGCAGTTGACANACTCANATTTCGAGCTTTTCATGTAGATATAGCACCTCAAGAAATTATTGCTAATCAGATGGACATATATTATTTTGGATTAAAAGTAGCAGCTGCTAAAGAAATGCGAAATCAAGAAGGAATAACTATCTATGAAGCTCCCACTTCTACTATATCTTTGCTGTTAAACCCTGCACCTGGTCCAGAAGATCAATTAAATCCTTTTTCTATTAAAGAAGTGAGACAGGCAGTCCAACTAATTATTAATCGAGATTTTGTCGTGCAAGAAATTTACCAAGGAATGGCAGTTCCTATGCTTGCACATGTTAGTTCTTTCGATCATGATTATCTTACTTTATACGATATGATTCGCGAATCTTCAATACGATATGATCCTGATTATGCTAAACAAATAATTGCAGAAGAAATGACAAATGCTGGAGCAGAATTAGTCGAAGGTAAATGGCATTACAATGGAAAACCAATCAGATTAGATTTTATTATACGCGTTGAAGATGAACGAAGAGATGTCGGAGATCTAATTAGATCTGAAATGGAAAATTTAGGCTTTACAGTACAACCTGTTTATCAACAATTTGGTCCTGCAATATATCAAGTTTATAGTCAAGATCCTGATTTAGTTGGAACTGGCGGTTCTTGGCATATGTATACTGAAGGTTGGGGTAAAGGTTCTGCAGATAGATATGATTCTGGTACACTTAATCAAATGTGTGCCCCTTGGTTAGGTACTATGCCAGGATGGCAAGAACTTGGATTTTGGCAATATGAAAATAATCAATTAGATGACCTTGGACAACGTATTTTTAGTGGAAATTTCCAATCTGAAGAAGAACGAAATTCAATATATATTGAAGCTTCAAAGATTTGTTTAGATGAATCAGTAAGAATCTGGATTGCTAATATAATAACAAATCTTCCAGCTCAAGACACTGTTATAGGAATAAGTTCTGACATAATATCTGGACCAAAAAGTTTATGGTCNCAAAGAGATGCTTACATTCCTGGAAAAACTGATCTTACTATTGGTAATGTTTGGGTCTGGACCGCTAGGACTACTTGGAATCCTGTTGGTGGATTTGGTGATGTATATAGTACNGATATTTGGNGAAATATGTTTGATCCTCCAATAACTAGACATCCGTTTAATGGATTGCCTATCCCGTACAGAGCTAATTATGTTGTTGATACTGCAGGTCCTAACAATGCTTTGGATGTTCCTCCAGATGCATTTATTTGGGACGCTGAATCTAGGGCTTGGACTACTGTCTCGCCCAGTACAAGTGCATCAAGTAAGGTAACATTTGACTATTCAAATTATTTCAATTCCAAATGGCATCATGGACAACCGATTGATATGGCAGATGTAATATATTCTATCTATCAGACATTTGATTTAACNTACAATGAAGAAAAATCCTCTATGGAATTTGCTATAGCAACTGTAAGCAAACCATACCTGGATACTTTCAAAGGATTTAGAATTGTTGATGAGAATACACTTGAAATATATGTAGACTTTTGGCACTTTGCTCCAGACTACATTGCCGATTATGCAAGTATTACAGGCCTTACCATGCCTTGGGAAATACTATTTGCAATGGACACTCTAGTATTTGATCAAAGAAAAGCTGCTTATAGTGATACTGCTTCACAACGTTTCAATGTTCCATGGCTAAGTTTAGTAATGGATAGAGATTCAAGACTTGTTAATAATGTGATACGAGACTTCGATTCAAAGCAGATATACCCTGCTAATATTTTTTCTATAAATGGAAAACAACTTACTAACATGAATGATGCATCTAATCGCTATCAAGCTGCTATGTCTTGGCATGATGAATATAATATGTTGGTTATTTCTAATGGGCCATTTATGTTAACAACTTATGATCCTCCAGCTCAGTATGCTGAATTAATTGCTTTCCGTGATAGTACTTACCCATTTAAACCCGGTCAATTTTATTTTGGTAATGCAGAATTAGTTGATATAATTGATGTTAATCAAAATTTCATTGATCTTAGTTCACCCAATCAATTTATTATAGAACTAACTGGTGAGGGCAATTTAGGTCTGCGTTATATTCTAATGAATGAAATAACAGGACAAATAATTTCGAAAGGTGATGCGTTACCTGANNATGATAATAATTTCCTCATNAATTTCGATGAATCATTGGTTTCTCAACTCGAACCGGGATTTTATAAACTCTATTTAGCTGGATACAGTGATAGTATTTCTTCTCTCACTGAANGAATTATTGTTCTAGAGGCTATGTCTGNAGCTCGATCTCAACAACAAGCCGAGGTCAGAGAAGAACAAGCAGCAAAAGAACCACAAGTNGAAAATATTCAATCCAATTCAGTTCGTGAGCTCGACTCTGATGATTCTGACTCTTCAAATACAAATATTATACCTATTGTTGTAGCTCTTTTAATTATTGTAGTTGGTGGTTTTATAATTAATCAACGCTCTACTCAAACTACGCCAACTAGACGCAAAAAGACAAAAACTCGTTCTAGTCCTACTCGGAGAATTAAAAAAACTACTTCTAAAAAAACCACTTCTAAGCAAAATACCTCTAAAAGAAAGATAAATAAAAGGTAATTATCACCATTTTTTAGAGTATGTCCCTTTTTAGAATTCTGCTAATACGTGGGCTCTCGCTACTTGCTGTGTTGATTGCTGTTCTTGTTCTTTCCGTAGTTGTTTTAGGTGCTACAGGTTTTTCAGATCGTTTATTGACAGCTACTATTAGCGAGGAACTACGTGGACTCCGACAATCTCTATCCCAAAATATACGTGATCCAGTTGAACTTGAACGAGTAATTTCAGAACGAAAAGAACAACTTATTGAATTTCATGGTTTAGATCAACCTTGGTATTATAGACTGCCAGATATGGTTTTTCGTATTCTTAGATTAGATTTAGGCGAAGCAAGAACATTACGTAGTTTCTCTGGCAGTAATAATGTTGGTGATATAGTTCTAGAAAGATTACCTAATACTATAATGTTAGTTACGTCTGCTATGTTTGTTACATCAATAATTGGTCTTTATGTTGGTGTAAAAATTGCAACCCAAGTCGGTTCTAAATTAGAACGTACTGTTTCATATTTTTCTGCAATTTCTTATGCATTACCTGCTTGGTGGTTAGGAATAATTCTTGTGATTGTATTTGCTTTTAAATTCCGAATACTTCCATCTTCTGGTATGTTTAGTGTTCCTCCACCTACCGAACCAATATATAGATTTATGGATATGTTATGGCATGCAATTCTTCCTGTATTTACATTGGTCGTAGTTTCTCTTGGTTCTTGGGCATATTCTGTTCGTACAATGGTTCTTAATATTTCGCAAGAAGATTTTGTTAATGTAGCGCGTGCTAAAGGTGTGCCAGAAAATATTGTAATGCGACGACATATTATTCGTGTAGCTGCGCCTCCTATAGTTACTAGTCTTATTTTTGGTCTAACCGGTTCGTTAGGCGGTGCTATACTTACTGAAACCGTATTTGGTTGGCCTGGAATGGGACGTTTATATTATGAAGCTGTATTGGCAGCTGACGAATCAGTAATTGTTGCATTGACATTTATGTTCACATTATTATATGTAATCGCACGTTTCATATTAGAAATATTATATATTGTATTAGATCCACGGGTGAGATATGATTGAATAAAAAATCTAAAGATAGTATTAATGAATTTCTTAGCAGTACTTCAGGTAAACTTGGCAGTGCTTTATTGATCATTTTCTTTATCATATCTTTTTTTGTGATTTTGACATACCCATTAGACTTTGGAACAACTATTTGGAGCAACCCTTCGTATTGGTCTGATTATCCAAAGTCAGCACCGCCAACTTGGACGGCACTTCTTGGCTCGACTGGTGTTAAACATCAAGTTATTGAAATTTCAGAACCTGATGAGATAATAGATATAGGAAGTCAACAACAAATAATATATCGATATAAAGTTAATTATAATTCTGATGATTTTCCTACTTTTCTATCTTTTTCACTTTACAATATTGAATACCATGCTAATCCGCCTAATGTAGAATTATCTATACTTCGTCCAGATAATAAAGAACTTTTACTCTATCGAAGTATAGTTTCTCCACCTCGACCCAATGAAATTGCACCTTTTATTCGATATTCTGATTCTCCATTTCGTATTAATTTAAGTGGTGATAACTCCGTTTCATCAAATTTGGTGCTTGCTTTGAATAAAGATTTAGATGAAAAATTACTAGTTCAGGATATTATAGGTTCTAATGAGAAAATTATTTTTGGGACTCTTGAACAAAATTCTATAAATACTCAAAAAACCCTCTCTGGAGAATATACAATAATTATAAAATTCTTAATTCATGATAACAGTGATTCTATCTCAAAAATTCGTTTTGTGATAGGAGGCACAACATATGGATTTGTAGGCACTGATTCATTAGGAAGGGATCTTTATTTAGGGCTGTTATTTGGTTTTCCTGTAGCTTTACTGATTGGTCTTACTACTTCTACCGTTACGACTATTATTGGAACTTTTATGGGTATTCTTAGTGGATATAGAGGTGGAAAAACTGATATTGTTATTCAACGCCTATCTGATATATTATCTAATATTCCTCTATTGCCTATCCTNATCTTTCTTATTTTTATTATTGGCCCCAAACTTTGGCTAGTAATGTTGATCTTAGTTGCATTTGGATGGCCTGGCTTAACTATAATTGTGCGTTCTATGGTGCTACAAATCCGTTCTGGTCAATCAATTGAATCTGCAAAATCTCTGGGAGCATCTGAATGGAGGATTATGTTCAGACATGTATTTCCTCAACTGGCACCGTTCATTTTTGCTCAGCTTATTTTCTTTACCCCTGCCGCAATTCTAGCTGAAGCTTCATTGAGTTTCTTAGGTTTGGGGGATCCATCAATTCCAACATGGGGTCAAATTTTAGAAAATGGCTTCCGTACTGGNGGTGTTTATGTTGATTTCTGGTGGTTAATATTNCCTCCAGGAATTCTGATTGTAATAACGGCTATGATATTTGTGCTTATNGCATTAGCTTTGGAACCTATAGTTAACCCAAAAATTAAGAAAATATAGTATTGTGATTTCTATCTCGAATTATAAATATGACTTTAACATGAACCACTGTGTCTAGATATGTCGACTAAACTAAAATCATCTCGAAATACTTACACCATAATTGTTGATAATCTTAGACTGAGATATAGAGTAAAAAATGGGTCTGTTAATGCAATAAATGGAATTTCTTTCAAAATTAAACCTGGTGAAGTATTAGGAATTGTTGGAGAATCAGGCTGTGGAAAAACAAGCATTGCTTTATCTTTAATTAAGTTACTCCCTAAGAATGTTAGTCGATTTAGTGGACAAATTTCATTACAAGGTAAACAAGTTAAAAAAATTTCTGAAAAACTTTTTCGAAAGCAAATAAGATGGAAAAAAATTTCTATGGTATTTCAAGGTGCTATGAATTCTCTTAATCCTGTAATTAGAGTTGGTGATCAAATTATTGAACCACTAATTATTAATAAACAGGATAAGAATNTTGCCAAAGAAAAAGCAATAGAACTCTTAAAACTAGTTGGNCTCAATGAAGATATCTATTCTAAATATCCTCATGAATTAAGTGGAGGTATGAAACAACGAATTATAATTGCAATGTCTTTAATCTACGATCCTGACTTAATCATATTGGATGAACCTACTTCTGCTTTGGATGTTAGTGTTCAAGCACAAATTATGAATTTATTAAAAAATCTTAAGAAAAAACAAATTTCTATGATATTCATCACCCATGATATTGCATTAGCCAGTGATCTGTGTGATAATATTGCTGTTATGAAAGATGGTATTTTTGTTGAACATAATAATATCGAAAAAGTATTGACCAAACCACAACATCATTTTACAAAAAAATTACTATCTAGTGTGCCTGCCTTAAAAACTAAATTAAAATATTCGACTCGGCGTAAATCTCTTGATACAATATTAAAACTTGATAAAATTTCTGTTGATTTCCCTGTTCGCAAAGGCTTACTTAAGACAGAACCGTTTAGGGCAGTGTCAGATGTTTCTTTGGATATCAAAAAAGGAGAAACTTTTGCTTTAGTTGGAGAATCTGGAAGTGGTAAAACTACTATTGCTAGAGTTGCACTTCGACTTATTTCACCTACTTTTGGTAAAGTTAAATTTCAGAATAAAGTAATTTCAAATAATTATCGCGAACTCTTTGAATTTCGTAAAAATANACAAGCAATTTTTCAAGATCCATATTCTTCCATAAACTCTTTTATGAACGTATATCAAATTATTGAAGAACCTCTTGTTATTCATAAAATTGGAGATGATACTGATAGATTAGAAATTATTACTAAAGCTTTGATGGATGTGAATCTAACACCTGTAGATGACTTTCTTTATAAATATCCACATATGTTATCTGGAGGCCAAAGACAGCGAGTAGGAATTGCTCGTTCCTTGGTACTTAATCCCAAATTTATTGTAGCTGATGAACCTGTATCTATGATTGANGCATCTAGCAGATTGGATATATTGAATCTCCTCCGTAATTTACAAAAAACCAAAGGAATTAGTTTTCTTTATATCACACATGATATTGCNACAGCAAGACAATTTTCAGACAAAATTGCAGTTATGTTCTTTGGACGAATTGTTGAAATGGGANCTTCTAATAACATTGTACTTGATCCTCTTCATCCTTACACTCGATCTTTGATGGAAGCAGTTCCAGAACCTAACCCTAATAATCGATTTAATATGAGAAAAGTATTATCTCGAGAACTCTTTCATCCTAATTGTACAATTCTTGATTCAAAATCACATAAAGTTATTGATCTTCATATCGAACAAAAAAAACATAAATGTAAAAAACAATATCCAAAATTTCAGGAAATCAAAAAAAATCATTATGTAGCCTGTTTGTTATGACATTAGTTATAAATAATAGAATATTTATTTAACAAGAGATAATATGAAAATTCTTCAGATAGCTTTTATAATAATTTTATGTTTCTCACTTCTTAATTTATNTGAGCCTGCTTATGCTCAANNATCTACTATACAAAGAGATATTGCTACTTATCAAGCTGATTGGTATGGTATTGAATTTACTCAACAATCTAATTGGACACTATTTTTATCGACTTATTATCCTGTAGACGATNTAGCTATTTTGTTATACGATCAAAATCTATCCGAANCTTATAATCCTGAGGAAGANTTTAATGCTGTTGCAGGAGGACGTAATTTCTTTTTTTCGAATTCACTTCTATTANATTATNTTNATGTACCTCCAGGTTATTACACAGTTGCAGTTATGGCTTTTGATATTGTTACTGATGATACAGCACTATATACTTTAGAAACTAATCACGATCTCGATTTTATTGGTACTACTTATTTTGTTGATGTTTCTGTCGAAGGGTTAAACTCAGTTTATCCTGCTAATGTAACTTGGGATTTTCTTGGTAATACTCATACTGAAGAAGTAGTAAATAATTGGTTTATGTGGGTAGATGAAGGTAGTACATTAAATTTTGACAAAACTATTATGATTGATTCAGTTGAACGATTTCATTCAGGCGAAGATGTAAGATTCACAATAGTTCAAACAGAAGAACTCGAATTATATTATTTCCATCAGTATCTTTCTACTATAAGAACGTCAGGAATCGAGAATAATATTCCATTAGAGTTGTCATTTTCTGCTGATGGTAAAATACATACTGCTTCATTTACTAATTTATGGAGTGACTGGATAGATGAAAGTAGGTCTGTAGTACTTCCAAGGATTATAGACATTTCTAGTAATGAACGTTTTATTACTACCGATGAAGTAGTAATTCAAACTAACCAACCTGTTGACGCCTTAATAGAATATCACCATCAATGGCTAGTTTCTATCACACATAACGTAGATAGATCTATTCCCGTTACATACCGTTCTTTTGGAGATGAAATTCATAAATTAATTGGTAATGATCTGAACTTATGGCTTGATGATAGTTCTGACTTCATAATATCTCCAATAATTCAATCAACAGAAGACGATCAACGATTTGTTATTAATACAAATTCTTGGTCTGTTGATTCAAATCCAATAATTATTGAATATTCCCATCAAGTTAAACCTACAGTAATTATAAGAGGTTTATTGGATAATTATCCAACCACCATTAAATATCAAATCCAGGGATTACAAAAAACAGCTTCTTCTTCTTCAGTTTGGTCAGAATGGGTTGATTATGGAAGTTCCTTAAAAATTGAAAATGAAGTATATGGTAAACCAGGAGAAAAATGGCTGACATATGATTCTACCACTGCAATATTTAATTCTCCAAAACTAGTTAGTGTCACTTATTCAAGATTAATGACTATATCTATTGCATTCACTGATGCAGAAGGAAAAATACTATTACCTGATAAACCTTCATTAATAGAAATTGTTGATGTAACTGGAAACTTGATTACTCTGAATTCATTTTCTGATATTTGGATCCCTGATGGAATAATTCGATTGAATAATGTAAAATATCAAGGATCTGATTATTTGCCCGTTAACGCTTTAAATTTTGTACCAGAACCTGGCAAAACATGGACCATTCCTCTTGATTTATATAATCTTTCCTTTGAGGTAGTTGATTCTATTGGATACCCTATTGAAAATGCCACTGTAATTCTTACCATGCCTAATAATCTAAAAATATCTCAATTAACTGATTTACGTGGAACAGTTACGTTTGAACTAGTTCCTATGGGAGTTTATTCTGCTAAAGTTAGTCATATGAATTTTTTTGATGAAATTAATGGTTATGTAGATAATGATTCAAAAAATGCTGTGTCTCTAATAGTTCTATTATCTACAAAAGTAGTTTTAGCATTGATAGTTATTTTCCTTATTACATTGATTTTATTCATATCATATACTGGACTAGGGAATAGAATTCAACAGACTTTGAAGAATACCGTGAAACCTTCTACAAAAAAGTAATAATTTAATCTCTTCTTAACGCAGCCATCGGTGTCATTTTTGCTGCTCTCCAAGCAGGATATGCTCCTGCGAGTATGCTCAAAGTAACTGCCAAAAGCCAGACCTCAATTAACTGTTCTCTGAGAAAAATAGGAACTAGATCCCCAAATTGGGCTCCAAAACCATACTGGGTTAACGCCCATCCCATACCAATTCCTGCCACAAGACCAGTAGATGCTCCAATTATTCCTATTATTACTGCTTCAAAGAGAATTAAGAGTATAATATTTGTATTTGTTGCTCCTAATGCCTTGAGTGTTCCCAGTTCTTTTGTTCTTTCAGTTACTGACGTATATAATGTTGTAACTATTCCTACTCCTCCTACAATTAAAGATATGAATCCTATACTACTAAGGAAAATATTGAAACTTGCCACAAACCCCTGAATTGTTTCTTGTATTTGTGCAGGTGTTGTAATTCCCATTCCTTCTCCATATACTTCTCGTATTCCTTCAACTACTTTATCATTTCCAATTTCTTTATCTACGACTACAAAAATTTGGTCATATATGTTCTTCTTATCTAGATAACTATTTGCTGACATCAATGGTATTGATACTGATTGATCGTAAAATACAGTTCCTGTTTCATCAATTATTCCGCGTACTACAAAACATTGTTTATCCATTACAACTTTCTCAACACCACCAATTACTTCCTGCTTTGCTGATTTTGCACAAACTAAATTTCCAACCTGAGCAAATGGTTCTGAATCTAATCCACCTGGATATGCAACTGTGAATCCTAATAGTATCCCAGTCGGATCATTTGGCTCTGTAAAACCTCCTTCGAGAAAAGTTAATCCTGGTAGTACAAAAGTTAATTTTTGTGGATTTATTCCAATTATAGATGTTGTTTGTGATTTTCCAGCATATTCTATTTGTAAACCTTCTCTAAAACTTGGTATGACTTCGATTACTCCTTCTATTCTCCTTACACTCTTTAATGTTTCTAAGTTTAATTCAACTGGTGGGGCAGGGTCTGGTTCATCTGGATCCTCACCAGGTCCACTTATTATTGGTGATCTAGTTAATGTAATTACATCTGGTGCTAACGCTTCGAATTCTTTTTCAATATTATAACTAAAACCTCCACCTAAACCGTTTAATCCTGTCAATAACATTGCCCCTAATAGGACCATTAAAATTGTAAGTCCTGATCTCAATTTTCTTTCTCTAATCGCTCTAGTTGAATATCCCATTATATCAAATATTTTCAATGTCTAGAATTTACTCGTGATTCTCTTGAATAAATGTTCTGTATTCAAAGTTATTTTTACACATTGAAAAAATATTAAATAAATGCGGGAGGTGGGATTTGAACCCACGAACTCCTGAGAGATAGGAGCCTAAATCCTACGCCTTTGACCGGGCTGGGCGACCCCCGCATAAAATTTCATGTCAAAAACTCGTATTAAATATAATGGATATGTGGTTGTTTGCAAAATATTATGGTTCTATTGTTGGATTCCACGATGTTATAAATTCTTGTTCGAATTCATCTAATAATTCCATATCCTTATTTTTTATCTTAAAATTAAATACATCAAAATTCTCTTCGATTCGGTTTTTATTAGATGATTTTGGTATTGCTATATTTCCTTTTTGTATACTCCATCTAATTAAAATTTGAGCTGATGTCCTTTTATATCGTTCTGATATCTTTTTTAATTTTTTATCATTTATCTTTATTCCATGAGTTAGTGGACTGTAAGCTGTTGTAGATATTCCATTTGCTTTACAGAAATTAACTAATTCAGTTCTCTGGAGGAATGGCGATAATTCTATTTGGTTTATACAAGGACCAATTTCTGCCCATGATAATATTTCTTTAATATGATGTATTCCAAAATTTGAAACTCCTATTGCTTTGACATATTTGTTTTTTAATAGATATTGCATTGCCTCCCATGTTTCTTTTCGTAATTTTGGTTTATGAGGAGAGTGTACTAAAAATAAATCGATTCTATTTAATTTAGATAAACTTCTTTCACAAGCTTCTATTGTTTTTTCATATCCAAAATTACTTTCCCATAACTTTGTAGTAATAAAAATATCCTTTCTTTCTTTTACTGCTTTTCCTACCTGTTCTTCATTCTTATAAATTTGTGCAGTGTCTATATGTTTGTACCATGTATTAATTGCTGATTTTACTGCATTTTCTGTCTTGTTTTTAGACATGCCCCATACACCAAGTCCAATTATTGGTATTTCTATTTCATATTTATCGTTTGTTACCAGTGAATGCGATAATTTTTTCTGCAATTTCTATTACTATAACACTTTGCCTATTATTTGCTTTTTTGTTATTGGACCATATTTTCTTGAATCTATACATTTTGGACAATAGTCATCTCCTAATACATAATATTCTTCTTTTCCTAATTTCACTTCTAATTTTTGAACATTGTTCTGAGCTTGTTCTTTATGATTCTCTTTGATTTTTTTTCCATTTACTAGTATCAAATTTCCTGAGATCGATATTATATCGTTTGGCATACCTACAATCCTTTTAATTTCAACTTTATGGTTATTCTTTATACCGATTATATCATTTCGTTGAATTTTATTCAATTTGTAATATATCTTATTAATAAATACAGATTCGCCTTCTCTTAATTCTGGTTCCATACAATGCCCAATTACTAAAAATCTCTTTGCAGTTATATAATAAATAGGAAAAAATGCGGCGTTTAATATTCTTAAAACGTCCATATTCCGATTCTTTTTTATTCATAGTTAAATTTTAAAGTATGTATATTGAATTAATTGTTATGAATATTCAGTTCATTAAAAATAAATTTTTTAATATTTTATACCCGATAAAATATGCGTATGCACACTGTGATATTCCATGTGGTATCTATGACCCACATAGGGCTCAATTAGATGCACTGACTGTTGTGCGTATGAATCAACTTATCAATGCTCTTGCAGATGAACCTGATGATCATCAAAGACAAACAAAATTAGCTCGATACATGGCTGTGAAAGAATCACACGCAGAAAGTTGTAAAAATGAATTACGAATTATATGGGCTGATTATTTTAAACCTGAACATCTTGAAAAATATCCTGATTTGCATGATTTGTTTTGGAAGACAATGAAAATTTCATCAAAGACGCGACAACAAGTAGGTCTCGAAGCTGCAGAAGAACTTCTCGAATCTGTAAGAAAGATTGCTGAAATATTTTGGACTACAAAAGGTGCTAAAACACAACGACAACCTTCATTACAAGCATCTGGTGGCGAATTAGTATATCCACTACCTAAATAAATGATCTTAAATGTCTGTTAATTACCGTGCTTGTCTTGCCGAATTTCTCGGCACTTTCGCACTTGTTTTCTTTGGTACTTTAGCTATTGCAACTGGAGGTTCAATTACTGCAGTAGCTTTAACACATGGTCTAGTAATTGCAATAATGATTTATTCTGTCGGACACATATCTGGCGCCCATTTTAATCCTGCAGTCACTATAGCTATGCTATATAGAAAAACAATTGATATGCAAACTGGTATTGCATATATGTTAACTCAACTCACAGCCGGAGTTATAGCTGCTATCGCTCATGCTTTCTTATTTCCCATGGGTTCTAAGGTAAATTTTGGTTCTAATTTACCTGCACTTGGTGTTTCTGACCTTAATATATTGATCTTGGAAATTATCTTAACATTCTTTCTTGTATTCGTAATCTTTAGTACTGCAGTTAGCAAAAAAGCTCCAGTTGGATGGCATGGTTTTGCAATTGGGTTGATAATAACTGTAGATATATTTGCAGGTGGTCCTATAACTGGCGCGTCTATGAATCCTGCTAGATCATTTGGCCCTGCAATAATTTCATATTATTATGGCTTAGAGAATTCATTACAAAGCCACCATTTATACTGGATAGGTCCGATTCTGGGTGGATTAATTGCCGCATATGTAGAAAAAATACTAAATAATAACAAGTAAAATATTCTATAATAATTATAAATCAAATTGTCTTAAATCAATTATTTTAAATAATAGGAAAAATATCAATACGAAGAATCTAGATGGCAAGAAATTCGGGTTACAGAAGAAAGACACGATCGCTCCTTTCAAAAAGGAAACCATATCCAAAAGGACTAAGTTACTTACTCAGGGATTATAAATCTGATGATAAAGTAATTATTATTATTGATCCTACTCAGGTTAAAGGCATGCCACATAGACGATTTCACGGGTTGGTTGGTACTGTGAAACAAGCAAACAAGCGTTCGCTAGAGATTGCCGTTCCAGTTGGGAAAAAACTTAAGACTGTTATAGCTAGATTTGAACATATAAAGCCACAAAATTAGGTGTTTGATATAAAAACAAAGAAATCCACTATTATTAGTTTATCTGAGGTAAAAGATATACTCTCCAAACTTGATATAACAAATGCAGATCAAATCCAAAAAAGAACTTATGATTATGTAATTAAGTTTTCTAATCCTGATAAAAAAAAATTCAAGAAAGCATCTGAACAAATTGTTGCTTTAGGATATCTGAATCTGGAGGAAGCATATCAGATTTTAAATATTAACCCAAAAACCCTTCCCGAATTACGCGTATTTACTAGTGGTTGGAAAAAATTAATTCCAACTGAAGACATGGAACAAATACTTTCTATTGTTGAAAAAGTCTACGAATAATTCTACTTTTTCTTTGTTTAATAAAGTTTAATACTAAAGTTTGTATATATATAGTGCTGACTCTAATTGCCCTATTCATTTTTATTTACATTAAATATCTATTACACCGAATATATTTCTAATTTCTAACTCTTTTATTTTGATTCGGTGGTTATATGGGTAGTATTCATCAAAAAAAATATGAAGAATTTGCATTTATTCTCGATTTTCGAATAAATAGTAGATCTTCACTTATTAAAGGGCGAGATGGAACAATAATTCAAGGCATTGGACTCGATAATTTAACTTTGTTAGAAATTCTTGGTTCTCCTGAAGAATCATTTACAATTAGTGAAAAAATAGGAATTGGAAAAGATGGTAGATCTAAAGTTGTTAGTGTACTTGGAAAATTATTATATTCAAATCTCACTTCCGATTCAATTAATTCATTACCTGAAATCTTAGAAACTATAGTTCGTAATAATGAAACTTTTTATGTGAATTACTTCAATGACAGCCAGGCTCTAACTCCAAGATTACATTTTCTTGAAGTAATTCCAGGTATTGGAAAGACATTATTAAGTCAAATATTAAAAGAACGAGACATTAATAGATTTTCTAGTTTTTCAGATCTACAAGAACGAATTCATATTCGTGATCCTTCAAAACTTATCGCTAGAAGATTATTTGATGAACTTTCTTGTAGTACGAAATTAAACGTTTTTATCAGAAAGTAATTTATACATACATAAATTGACAAATCGACAAAATTTTGGCCAGAACTTTCTAATTGATCAAAATATAATTGAAAAGATGATTAATTTAGCTGATATTACTGAAAATGATATTGTATATGAACTTGGCACAGGTAAAGCTGTTCTTACCGGGTTATTATGTGAAAAGAGCAAATATGTTGTTTCTTCTGAGATTGATAAAAATTTGTATGAATTGGCAAAACTTAAACTATCTAAAAATCAAAATCTTGATCTTAAACATATTGATGGCCTAAAATATACTGAAAATTTTAATATATTTATTTCAAGTTTGCCGTTTTCTGAATCTGAAAGATTTATTCGATGGTTAGCTGAACGTGATTTTAGAAGAGCTGTTGTAATACTTCAAAAAGAATTTGTTGATAAATTAACATCAAAATCTAATACTCCTTATTACCGTGCTATTAGTGTTATATCACAATATTGTTTTAATATTGAAGAAATCGAAATTTTATCCCCTGACTGTTTTATTCCAAAACCTAAGGTATATTCCAAAATTGTAGTTTTTACACCAAAAAACCAACTCAATTCTCTGGAGATGCAGTCAGTCAAAAAACTCTTTTCCTATAGAAGAAAAAAACTTGGTACTGCAATTAAGATGATGACCTCTAATCAATCTTATTCCCAAAATTCATCTAAATATAATGTTAATCTTTCCCATCGCCTTGCCGATTTAAGTCCTGAAGATATAGTATTAATAATTAAAAAATTAATTATAAATCAGGATTGATATATATTGAATATCTATGAACCTTCTCATGATACATATTTACTTATTGATACATTGAAAAATTTTCATGATCTTATAGCATTGGAAATTGGTGTTGGTAATGGTTTGATAACACAAGAGCTTGCAATGGTCAATGATTTTGTCGTTGGTATTGATATTGATCCCAAAGCAATTGATTTTACTAATCAACGAATTAAAAAAATGCACTTAACAAATCGAGTTGATTTATTATTGGGGGATGGTATTTCTATGTTCAACAATCAATTTTTTGATCTAGTAGTTTTTAACCCGCCATATCTACCCCATGATCAATATACTGATATATCTACCGATGGAGGAATATATGGCATTGAAAAAACACTTTATTGGTTGAATTTATCTCTAAATATTATAAAATCTGACGGTCGAGTAATCTTTCTCGTATCAGATTTATCTAATCCTTTCTACATTCTAGACCGTTTACAACTTGATGAATTATCTTCTATTAAATTAAATATCTTGTCGAAAACAAAGTTATTTTTTGAAACTTTGTATGTACTTGAGGCAACCCGAACTAAAAATTACACATATAATATTCTTAATCAGTTGGAGGATTAATGTTTTTATAACGATGATTTCTGATAAAGACATTTCAATTTGTTTAATTGAACCATTGTATCCTATTAACGTCGGTTATGTAGCCAGAATCATGAAAAATTTTGGTTTTGATAAATTATTATTATGTAATTCAGATATTGATTTACAAAAAGCTCGTCCATTTGCATCTCATGGAGTAGATATTCTTGATAATTGTGTTCGTATATCTTTCAATGATTTGAATATGTTTGATACATTGATTGCAACTACTGCTATAACTAGTCAAAGAGGGATCAGTTCTAGACAATCTATATCTGTTTCTGAGCTTCGTGAATCACTGAATAACGTTGGTCAAAATATTTGTTTAATATTTGGACGAGACACTACCGGTTTAACTAATTACGAACTAGAACAAGTTGATATTGTTCTTCACATTCCAACTAATAGTAGCTATTCAACCTTGAACATTAGTCATGCACTTTCAATTATTCTTTATGAAATATCAAATACTAACTTTCATAGCCGTACAATTGCAAATAGAGATGCAATTAATATGATGACTAATACTTACATAGACATTGCTACTAAGTTGAATCTTCCAGAACATAAAATTCACCTGATTGAAAAAAGCTTAAATCATGTTATTAAAAGAGGAAAACCTTCTCCACGTGAAACTAGTATACTCTTAGGTTTTGCTAAAAAAATACTATTACGATTGAGTTGAATTCTCTTCTTTTTGCATTACCCATACTTCTCTAATTATCTTTTGATCTTTCGAATATTTCACAATAATTGGTTGATTGTTCTTATGAATCCTGGTAAATCTAAAACCTGATTCTTTAATCATGTGAAGTATATCCAATGAAATAAATTTTCCTCGATTTGTTTTTACACGTGGAGTGACTATTACTAATTTTCCATTTTCTTTTAATACTCGATTCATAGAAATCATTGCCTTAACATAGATTTTTTGAGTGATTTTTAATAATTCTCTGGTTTTTATCTCATTTGGATGACGCTTTAAGTTTGGTAAAAGAATTGGCTCAGTAACAATTCCATCTATTGTTCTTTTTTGAAAACTAACTAATTTTTCCGCATCATTAACCATTATATTGTTGTTTATCTTCTTTTGATTTTTATTAATCCATTGAAGATTCTTTCTAGTACCATTAACACATTCTTTTCGTTTATCTGTGCCCATTACATTTAATCCTAGAATTGACGCTTCTATTAAAAAAGTACCAGTTCCACAAAATGGATCTAAAACAGTTTGATTATTTTTTAATCCTAATAAATTTACAAGAATTCTTGCAATTCTTGGTGAGATACTAATTGAAGAATCTTGAAATGGCCTTGATAAATCTCTTTTTATATAATCAGTTGAATTAAAAATTATTTTAGTTTTTCCAATGTAGAATTTTTTACCATCATAAGCCAGAACTATTTCCGTTATGGTTTTTATTTTATTTACAGATATTTCCCTAAAAGAATCTTCTAAAATATCATTGTTCATTTGTTTATTCTTTTTTACTAATTTGGAAATCTCTTCGTTTAAATACTCGCTCATTTTTTTATATATTGCATTATTTGTTTTTTCAATTGAATAATAACTTAAACACCATCGTGCTTTTTCCTCTAACCAAACAAATTCATTATTTTGTTTGATGCTCTTATATAATTTTTCTATTGATTCATTTTCTGCTGTAATCTCAATGATTTTGTATACTCCTCCTAATTTTGAAAATTCTTTAAGTGATTCTATTTCAAGAATTAAGAAATTGTTGTTTTTTATAAGAATTTTATAAGGTGTGCTTTTTAAATTTAGGATAGTATTTATTTCATAATATGATAATTCTCCATTTACTAAAGTTAATAGATATTTTTTCATTTTACTATTTTTCCTCTCTGGAACATATTTAATTACACCTTTAATATTCTATATTAAATATGAATGGTAGCAACTATAGAACGCCTAATGGCATGCCTTTGAGTAAAAAATATGCTCCAGGTACGCCTGATATTAAAATAGCTCGATTTAATACTGGTGCTTCTAATTCTGATTATAACTTAAAACTCCAGTTGATTTCAAAGGAAAAATCGCAAATCCGTGACAATGCTATAGAAGCTGCACGTGTTTCTGCTAATAAATCTCTTACAAAACACATTGGCGAAACTAGTTATAGATTATCCGTTAAACTTTATCCTCATGTTGTAATTAGTGAAAATAGGATGCTTGCTACTGCAGGTGCAGACCGATTACAAGAAGGTATGAGACGTGCTTATGGTAAACCTATTGGTCTTGCAGCCCGTGTAAATATTGGATCCGTTATACTTGAGGTTAACACTTACAAAGAATTCTTCAATGAAGGTAAAAACGCCTTGAAAACAGCTTCATCAAAACTTCCACAAACAACTTCTATTGCTACAAACTAATATGTTGTTTTTTTCTTAAATTTATATTAATTCAACAGAAAATCTATCTTCTAATTTTTTAATAATATTCTTAATTTCTTTTTCTCTCGCGTTTAATTCCTCTGAAAGCTCTTCTAAATTAAATCTATTAGATGAATTCAATCTTGAATATAGTATCTTTCTAGCTAATTCTTCATCTAATGATTCCTGAATTATTTGATGTGCTTTTTGCAACACTTGTTCTTGTTCTTTTAATAAAGACATTTTTTCATCTTCTAAATATATCATATGTTTATTTATTTTCTGTAATTTTAAATCTGTTTCTTTAATAATTCGTGTAATATCCACATCACGTTTTCCCTGATTAATTTTAGTTGATTCTAAGAGTATTTTATCTTGATTATTATTAGTATCCTCTAAACTTTCCATTTTGATATTCATAGAATTTCCTGTTATATCTATACTCATATAAATTGACTTGTCTAATTTGAAGTATTTTCTATCTGGAGCTGATAAATTACTTTTTGCTCTAAATGACTCAATTAACCCTGAATTCTCTAATCTAATTAAATGCTTTAGAACTGCTTGTTGACTTACACCTAATTCTTTTGATAATTGTATAAAATATCTTGGTTCGTTTGCTAATAATAGCAATATTCTTCTACGCGTACTGTTGCCTAGAAGATCTAAAAACTCACCTATTTCTTCATTATTGCCCAATATGAAAGTATTAACTAGTTCTGGTATAAAACTCTCACTATTAATGTTAGTAACAAATTGTTAGTCTCATCTATTTTCTAAACTAGACGATCTGGTTAGTTCGCTAATATATTCTACCGTTTTACAAGTCGAACATGGATTGCTTGATGAATTATATCCACAAATATTACAACTTTGTAATTGTTTTGGATTAAGTTTTATATTCTCACAAATTTCAAACATAGACTTAATTAAACTTAGCTTTATACCTGCATGTTTATTTTCAAAATTATCCAGCGAATTTCTAATTTCAGTTCTTATACCTTCATTCATGTGTGGACATTCTAAAGTTTGAAAGCGTAACTCGTTTAAAAAACTATAAAATGCAATTTCAGTTTCATAAATTTCCATAAATGGTTTTATCCTACGAATCATGAATTCTTTTTTTGCTTCTTTTCTTGGATCTCCTGCTTTAATCCTATAAACATCACCACTAAATAGATTTATCATGAAACTCTGTAATATATCGTCCAAGTTGTGCCCAGTTGCAATTATGTTTGCACCTACTTTTTTTGCACCTATTTCTATTGCTCTTCTACGTAATGGCCCACAAATTGCACAGGATGTTATTTTCTTCTCTTTTCTATTCATTAACGCCTCGTCTAATCCAAAATTAAAAAGTTCTTTGAATGATAAAACTACTTGTTTGACACCTGCTTTTGACGCAGCGTTTAATGCAATTTCAATTGCCTCTTCTCTGTAATTTGCAATGCCTTCGTCAATTGTAATTGCAATTAATTCAAAGTCTTTGTATTCTTTTATTTTAATTAATATGTCTAGTAACGCTAGACTATCTTTTCCTCCTGATACACCTATTGCAACTTTATCTCCATAATTTATCATTTTATATTTCGAAATTGTTTTTCTAGTTTTTTCAATTAACGAATTATTAAAGCAATTTGGACATAGATTTTCTCCTGAATATTTTCTGTGATATACTGCTTTCTCCTGACATTTCAGACACAAATTTACTTTCATATATGGTTAAAGCAAATCTCTTGTAAATAGACTTATTCATCAGTTCAATTATTGAATATATGTGCCTATCCTGATGACAGAATCAACTATAGTGTTTTTTCAGTCTCTTATTTCATTGTTAGCTATACTTGATCCTTTTGGTTCTGTTCCTATGTTTTCTTCTTTAACTTCTAAATTAAGAAAAAAGGAAAGAATTAAAGTGGTAAACAAATCCGTCCTTTTATCATATCTCATATTGATCTTCTTTGGTTTCTTTGGACAGTTTATTCTTATTATCTTAGGGATAACCATGGGAGATTTAAAAATTATTGGTGGAATAGTACTTCTTGTTTTTTCTGTCGAATATGTACTTGGTAGAAATACAAATTATCTTAACAAAAATACTAAATCTAGTCTTGCAATCTTTCCCTTGGCTACTCCCATATTAGCTGGACCTGGTAGCATTAGTTATGTTTTGGTCATGTCTGGAATCTTTTTGAAATTAGCTGTAATATCTGTTTCATTGTTTATTTGCTTGATAACTCTCAGATTGGGATCAGGATTTATGCGTTTATTTGGCAAAGAAGGTTCATTAGCAATATCTAGAATTATGGGTCTATTAATTGGCGCTGTCGCTATTAGACTGATCAGAGAAGGCCTGGTCGATCTGATGATTATTTAGTTATCATAAAAACATTAAATTCATTTTCAAGTGATTATAATATAGATTATGAAAATAATAATATTACTATCAACATTTTCCTCTATCGACGAAGCAAATAAAATTTCTAAACTAGCTATTGAAAGCAAGATTGCTGCATGCGCCAATATCTTTCCTATTAATTCTATGTATTCTTGGCATGAGAAAATTGAAAACAATGATGAATATTTAGTAATTTATAAAACAACTGATAAGAAGATTAAACAACTTCGACAATTCTTAGAGGAAAATCATAGCTATGAAATTCCCGAAATTATAGATTTTGAATTGAATCATACAAATTCTAAATATCTTGATTGGATTATTCAATCTACCCAATCCATTTGATATCTCAGTAAGGCTAATACTCCTCCTAAAGAATCAATTTGTTTTCCTATTTCAGTTGAACTATCTAAAAGGAAAGTTCTTCCCTTAAATTTTTCTATATTATTTAATAATTCTATTACGTCGGTTTCATTTCTCCCCTCGAAAATTTTACTTGAAATCATTACAACATTTATTGAACTCATCTTACTTGCTCGTAAAGTATCATTGAACGTAAAACAGACTTTTTTATCTCCTCTTGAAATCCTGCTTATTGCTTCTTCAGTAAATAAGATAGCTTTTGTTAATTCAGATTTCTGTAAAAAATTTTTAAAATTTGGTGATTTTAACGACATGAAAATTCCATCTTGACCACCTAAATCTACTCCTTCTATGATCGTAATATATTCGGCTAAATTTTTTGCTTTTCCAATACAGTAATTTACAAATTCTTTTTTTATTTCACTTGGTCCAGTAACTATAATTTTTATTCCTTTTGTATGAATATTGATAATATCTTTCAATATTTTATCAAAATAGTTTGAATATGATGTATTAGTTTTATACATTTTTCCAGCTAGACCTGATTCAATATTTGAAAATAATTTGAGATGAGTCCCTGTTATCAAACCTATTCCTGCTTGCCGTCTATCTATACATATTATAATGTATCTATCAGTGGATTTTATTTTATTTTTAATTAAATTAATATGAAAATCTTCGAAATAATTTTTTTTTATAATAATTGAATTTCCAATTGTTAAATTAAATGAATGGTAAGCTCCTTTACTTATTGATTCATCAGAAGTTTCCACGATTTTCCCTGATATGCGAATTCTTTCTAACAAGTGATCTAAATTAATTTTTTCCACTTCAATACTAAGTTTAACTCTTATTCTTTCTCCTTTACCTGGCCGTGCATGTTCACTTTTATCTTTAATCACTCGTTTTGTATGTCCAGAAATTATATCTTTTGGAATGACAATTCTACGTATTGTCCATAGATCATCAACATTTTCTGGTGTTATAACAGCTATTCCAGGCCTTTTTTGAAGCCTAATTAATAACATGTTACAATTTTACTCTATTCTAATTGTTGAAAAGTTAGCATTTTTATTGATGGATTATTTCCAATCTTTCCCATTCTATTCCCAATAATAACTTTCACTCCTTTTTTTTCTGCAATTTCTATAAGTCTACTAGTAATAATGCCGTCAAAAATTATAAACTCTATCTTATTTTTTGATTCTATTGTTTTTACTAGTTCACTAACTGGAACTTTGTCTATTTCTTTAAAAGAAGAATCATAAACATGTGATTCTAACGTTCCTTCAAGATCCTGTTTGATTTGTTTTCCAATTTCAATCAGTTTAGACGGTATTCCGTCTGGTATTTGTTTATCCTTGATATCGCTTTTAGTTTCCTCCACTGTTTTTAATTTACCATTGTTTAATATTTCTAAAATCTCAATTGGAGTTAATTCTTCTACTTCTCTTCCTTTTGGAGCTCTTGATACCTTGGTTAATTTAATGACTTGATTCAATTCTCGCAAAATTAAGTCTCCTCCCCTGTCTCCATCTAGAAAAGCTGAAAGTTGTTTTTCTTTGCTCAATTTAGCAATTGCATCAGGTACATTTGTGCCTTCTACTGCAATTGTATTTTCTATTCCTGCTCTTAACAGATTTAATACATCTGCTCTTCCTTCTACAATAATAATATCTTTTGATGTATTTATAGCAGGGCCGGCAGGTAGCTCTTCTTTCCCATAAGCTGTTATTTTGACTTTTTTACCAACATCTGAAACATCTCTTAAAATATCTTCACCTTCACTGGCACTTTTTGCACTCCAATCTTTCATTATTCCTTTGGCTCTTGCTACTATAGCTTCTCTTTTTAATGCTCTTACATCGTCAATCGATTTGAGCTTAAAATGTGATGAACATGGGCCTACTTTATCTATTGCTTCAACAGCAGCTGCTATCAAAGAAACTGTTGATATATCTGTACTCATAGGAATTGTTACATTGCCTTTACCTTTACCGTTATGTGGCTGAATAGAAATTTCTATTCTCCCGACTTTCCAATTCTTTTGAAGCTCGTTTAAATTCATTTCTGGTCCAAATAACCCCTCGGTCTGGCCAAAAATTGCTCCAATTATATCGGCTTTATCTACTATTCCATCTATTTCGAATTCTAGTTTCGCTAAATATTTTACTATACTTTCTGGCAATTAAATTAACACCTACTACATAATTTTTATCATGTATCATTGTTTAACAACCTACAATAGAAATACCTTCGATATAAATCTTACAACTGTGTTAATAGTATCTCTGCCATATCTTTCATTTTAACTTCAAGACCGAACCTTTCTTCTTGCTTCCTCATTGTACGATAAGTCTTCCAAATAGAACCTGAATTTAGAATGAAATTGTATGGATTGAGGTTATTGTTCATTTTTAATTTAATAACTCTGAAAACATCTGAATACACTTTGAATTCTTTTTTTACATCTTCTATATATTGAGGAATATTATTAATATTTTTTTTCAATAATTCTGCACATTGTAAGCTGGGGATTATTCCTTCACCTATTAATGGAAATACAGTTCCAATAGCTTCTCCAACACCAACTACATTCCCTTTCGTAAATGGTTGACACGATTCTGGTGACGATAAACGAATTGGCCGTCCAATTTTTTTTAGTATTTTGCCTCCGTGTTTATTATTAAATTTATTTAGTTCTTCCATGTGTTTCCTATAATAATCACCTGCGCCGACATATGCAATTTTTCCATTTAATGGAAAATACCAAAAATAACCACTTGCTGTGCTAAACGGTTTTACATAGAAATCATCATATGGAGGCTTGTCATATTCTACCATATATTCTACACAAGGTACAAGAAGTTGATCTTTAACTTTTGGTAACATAACTCTTTGCAGACTTGTTGCGTCTATTACTAAATCATATTCATCAACTGAAAAGTTTTCAGGTGTTATTCTTATTCCATAATTTGCATCAAGTCCTTTGGTTAAATCTAATTCTAATTGATGTTTATTGTAAGTTATTAATCCTTTACACCCTATTTTTCTTATTTTTCCCTTTAAATCCAAATGAATATTTTTACCATTGAAAAAGATATAATTATCAAAATTAATGTTAATTCTCGCAAATATTTTCTTCATTTCACTTTTTGATGCGCCCCAAGCACAAACCGCATCGAATTGTCCTTCTTTTTGCATCTCAAATCCCTTAACTTCATGTTCAGAACTTAGAGTATGTAGTAAATATGAACCTGCAACACCTAATCCAATTATCGCTATTTTCATCTGTTGTTCATCTTCATTATCTATTTCTCTCTATAATTCTTTTCTATATTTTCAGATAGAGTTACCTACATAAAGAATAAATCTAAAAAAAAATAATAATTATTAGTGATATATTGGAAAAAACTAAAAAAGAATTAGAAAAAAAAGCCCAAAAACCTGGTGAAGATGCGTTACTTTTACACCCATATTATAAAGGAAAAATTGAAACTATGGTAAAATGTCCTATAAGATCATTCGACGACTTTGCAATTTGGTATTCTCCAGGTGTTGCAGCGCCTTGTAAAAACATTAGTAATGATAAATTACAAGTTTTTGAACATACTAATAAAGGAAATTCTGTGGCCATAGTTAGTGATGGCTCACGTGTATTGGGATTAGGTGATATTGGTCCAGAAGCAGGTCTACCTGTTATGGAAGGTAAATCATTATTATTCAAATATCTTGGCGGTGTTGATGCTGTGCCACTAATGTTAGATACAAAAGATAAAGATGAAATAATCCGATTTTGTAAGATTATAGCTCCTACTTTTGGTGGTATTAATCTTGAAGATATTGAAAGCCCGAAATGTTTTGATATATTGTCTGAATTACAACAAACTCTTCCGATACCTGTATGGCATGATGATCAACAAGGTACTGCACTAGTTGTAATTGCAGGGCTAATTAATTCTGCAAAATTCGTCAATAAAAAATTTAACAAATTGAAAATTAGTCTTGTTGGTAGTGGTGCTGCTAATGTTGCACTAGTTCGATTATTGGAAAAAGCTGGAATGGATATTAAGAATGTTGTAGTTGTTGATAGTCGTGGAATTATAAATTTACAACGAGAAGATTTACAAGAGAACAAAATTAAATGGAATATTGCTCAGCAAACCAATAAAGACCAACTTGATGGTGGAATACCTGAATCATTACAAGGATCTGATGTATGTATAGCTCTTTCAAAACCTGGCCCTGATGTTATTAAACCATCATGGATTAAAAATATGGCTGATAATCCAATTATTTTTGCTTGTGCTAATCCTGTTCCAGAGATTTGGCCTTGGGATGCTAAAACTGCAGGTGCTGCAATTATTGCTACTGGAAGATCTGATTTTGCAAATCAGGTCAATAATTCTCTTGGTTTTCCTGGATTATTTCGCGGAGCACTCGACGTTCGTGCCCAAAAACTTACAGATTCTATGTGTTTAGCCGCAGCTTACGAACTAGCTTCTTATGCCGAAGAACAAGGATTAACTGAAAATAAAATAATTCCTAATATGAATGAAATTGAAGTATATGCAAGAGAAGCCGCAGCCGTTGGAATGAAGGCAATTGAGGAAGGGATTGCTCAAATACGACTAGACAAAACAGAAATTTATGAAAATGCTCTGAATATTATAACTCGATCTAGAAACATAACAAAAAACCAGATGCGAAATAAATTTATTAAACCTGCTCCTTGATATTGTTTTTTGTTTAAATTAATTTGTTTTATTCAATTCTCTCTTAAATAATTTAATAAAATCATCAAATGTTTCTTCAGGTATTCTTGCCCCGCAGGCTTTATTATGCCCGCCTCCCATTCCGCCAATCTTAGTAGTTATTTTTGAAACTATTTGACCTAAATTTACCTTCGAATCATATTTTGCACGAAAAGACATTTCATAGTATCCATTCGAATTATATTTATATGCAAATCCCACTGGAACATTTAATTCCCCAATTATCAAATTGGCAACTAATCCTATGGTTGATTCATTTGATTCCATACATGCAAAATTTCTATAATATTTGGCATCTTTCTTTATCTTTTCCATAACCTCCTTCATTTTTTCAGCTTGTTTATTTGCTAATTCTGCAACATCTTTTATTTCATGTGGAAATTTTAGATTCTGAAATTCATCTACAATTTGATTGCCAAATTTTTGTCTTGCACCACTATATGCAAATGCGTATGCTAACATAGTTGATTCAAATAAAACTAATTGCCTATCATAATTGCTTATTAGGCTCTTTGCAATTGGTTGATTATCTAAATAATCTGTTATTGCTGCATAACATGCTAATATCGATGCGCCTCTTGGCAGTGATTTTTTTAAATGTTCATATGTTAGAACGCCTGCACATTCTTTTCTCGAATGTACTAGAGTAATATTTGATTCTATAAGTTTACGTTTAATATTTGGTTTTAGAATATGATGGTCTATGTAAGTCAAATGACCTTTTTTAGTTATTCTTTTACATTCATTAATGAAGTCATCTGCAATTGAATCATTCATACCTAAATCACAAACATATACCTCGGAATTATCATCAATACTACTCAACACTTTGATTATTTTATCATAATTGACAAGATACACAGTTGATTTAGTGACCATTTTAACCAGCGATGCTGATGCTATTCCATCTACGTCTTTTCCATGTGATATGCAATAAGATTTCCTTTTCATTCTATTCTTTCCAAAACCCTCTTGTAGTTACATAAAGTTTTTCTGCAACATATATTTTTTTAAATAAATCTTCTTCTGAAAACGTATTGCGTAATATTCTGGCTGCTGTAACAGGTCCTATTCCAAATCCTGATAGCGTAATAATAGCTTTTTTATCAAAATGTTGAATTAATGATGAAACTTTCCATGCTTTTTTAAATGATATTTCTTCCGAATCAGTTAGTTGTTTCCCCTTTTTCTTTTTATTTATGATTTTTAAAAGATCATAATCTGTTACAAATGTACGAGTTATTAATTTAGATTTACATATTTTACATCCCATATTTTTTTGTTTTATATTGATTGGTTTTATCACGGTTTCCCATTTTCCACAACTTATACACATTAATTTATTATTTGTTTCTTCAAGTCTTTTTTTTATAAGATCTATTATACTTTTTTCAACAGTTAATGGAAGAGCTGCAAATGTCGAAGCATGCTCTAAGATTGGTTTTGCCAGAGGTGTGAACTCCTTGATTGATTTAAAAATTATTTTAATTTTATTTTGCCTTATTTTTTGGAGAATTTTTTTAGTATTCACCATATCGTATTTTTCTAAAATTAATTCTCTTATGACTTCTTTATATAATGGTGTATTTTTATACCTTTTTTGAATAAGTTTAACCGCTCGTCTATCATATTCTGCTTCTTTTTTTATTACTCCAAACCTTTTCGATACGTGCCAAATTTTCCAATTAAGTGGATGTGATCCGACTATTGCCACCTTTAATATCTCTTCTAATTCAATTTCGTTTATAATTGCATCTTCAATATTATTTTCAGAAATCAGTCCTTGTGATGATAATAAAATTCTATATGGATCTGTTTTTGCGTCAATTAAAACACCGCTTTTTGAAGAAATTATTGTAGATAATAAAGTTGCAATAGTTTGATTGATCTTTGAACCAAAACAACAATGTAATATGACTGATTTATTTTTTACATTTTTTTCTATTATGATATTTTGATTATTGGGAATGACATTTAATGCATTAAATGTCTTTACAATTCTTTCTTTTTGCTCAGGGCTTGTATTTATTTTCTGGTTAAAAATTTCTTCTCTTAATTTTTCAACTCTTTGTGCAGTTCCAAAGTCTACAGGAATAAGTTCTCCTATCCAATGAGGTATATTTGTTATATCTGTAAAAATTGGTTCTACATGAACTATCTTTTTTTCGTCATCTATGGATATGATTCGCCAAGAATTTCCTTTCAATATGAATGTTTTTCCAGGCTCACCATATTCGCCTACAAATAATTGATCTAATCTTCCAATGATTTTCTTTTTCGTAATGTCTCTAACAGTAAATTGAAGTGAATCTGGTATTGTGGAGATGTTTTGATAATAATATTCAAATATTCTACTTCTTCTCCACATTTTTTCCCCATTAAATCCTATTATTCCGTGTTTTTGTAAAAATATAACACATTCAACAAGTTCTTCTTTAGTGATATTTCGAAATGGATATGCGTTTTTTACTATAAAAAACACGTCATTTATATTGGAATTTTCATTTTCCATTACCATGCCCGTTATTTGATGTGATAAAACATCCAGTGATTTCTCATGCATTGAAATAGATTCTAAATCTTTATCCTTAATTCGATTAACAAGAGCAAGTGATTCTATTTCATCGTCTATTTTATTTGTAAATATGATGCCTTTTGCTGTTTGCCCTACTTTATGTCTACTTCTTCCAATTCTCTGAATAAGCTTGATAGCTTGTCTTGGCGAACCTAATTGAATAACACTATCAATACTACCTATGTCTAGACCTAATTCAAGGGAAGATGTACATACTACCAGAACTGGTTCATTACTTTTTAGTTTTAATTCCGTATTTTCTCTTACTTCTTTAGCTAGAGATCCATGATGCACTTCAACTGGAAATTCTGGTGATTTTGCCTTTAATATCGACCCGATAGCTTCTGCCTCCACTCTGGTATTTGTAAATAATAGTGTAGTTTTTCTTTTTTCTAATACATATTTTAAGACTAAATTTGATAAATCAACTAAATTTCCATTCAAATATTTTATTTCTATATCATATTCTCTTACGGTACTGTCTATAATTGCTTCTGAGAAATATTTATTATTATTTCCAGATAAAAGCTTTAAACTATTATTAACATCGCCTAGTGTAGCTGATAAACCAATTCTTACAATTTTGTTACTGCTTAATTTTTGTAATCGTTCTAATGATAATGTCAACTGTGTTCCGCGTTCATTTCCAATTAGTTCATGAAATTCATCAATTATTGTCCATTTAACTGACGACAAAATTACTCTTGTAGATTTATTTGTTACAAGAATTGCAAGTGTTTCAGGTGTAGTTATTAATACATCAGGTGGATTTTCAATCATTCGACGTTTTTGTATTCTTGTTGTATCTCCATGCCTTACTTCTGCTGTTACGCCTTCTAATTTCGTATACTTAATTATTCTCTCAAAAATATCTCTATTTAATGCCCTTAATGGAGTGATATATAATACACTTACTTTATTCTTCTCTGGCCTGTTGTTGATGATTTCAACAATAATTGGAATAATTGCAGCTTCGGTCTTTCCAGATCCTGTAGGCGCTACTAACAATAGATTTTTTTTCTTTCTAATAATTGAATATGATTGTTTTTGTATATTTGTTAAATTAACAAATCCAATTTTTGTAAATTGTGAAATGATTTTCTTTTCTATATCATTATTTTGCATATATTCATCTAAATTTTCTCAGTTTTATTAGATTGATATTCATAGACAAAAATTAAAACAATTGAAATTATGAAAAGCATAATTAATGAATTATTAATAAAGCCGAAAAATTCTCCAATATTCATAATAACCATAATACTGGTTTTTTCTTTTAACCTTTACTCGAATTGCTATCAAGGAAACTATTTTAACTAGATATTAAAATTTAATATTGATTAGTAAAATGCAAGATATGACTCCTATATCATTAATTAAAGGGATTTACGATAAAATACAATTAAATATTCAGAAATTTCAAGAATATGATTCCAAACCACTTACACTTGCTGAAAAACTTTTTATTGGACATTTATCTGAACCTAAATTTGATTCTCTTACCCCTGGTCGCGATTATATATTTATAAAACCTGACAGAGTAGCATTACAAGATGCTTCTGGGCAGATGGTTCTCTTACAATTTATGCAATCTAAACTTTCTAAAGTATTAGTTCCTACTACCCTACATTGTGATCATTTAATTCAGGCTAAGGTCTCAGCTAGCTCTGATATCAAACGAGCTCTTTTTGAAAACAATGAAGTGTATAAATTTCTTGAATCAGCATCTAAGAAATTTGGTATCGGATTTTGGAAACCAGGTGCTGGTATAATACATCAAGTTTTACTTGAAAATTATGCATTTCCTGGAGGTCTAATTATTGGCACCGATTCACATACACCAAATTCTGGTGGTTTAGGAATGATGGGTATTGGTGTAGGAGGTATAGATGCGTCCGAAGTTATGGCAGGATTTAATTGGGAAATTTTGTATCCTGAGCGAATTGGTGTATATCTGACTGGTGAATTAAATGGCTGGACTTCTCCTAAGGATATAATTCTATATCTCACATCTATCTTAACTGTTTCAGGTGCAACAAATTGCATTATTGAATATTTTGGTCCTGGAACAAAATCAATTAGCTGCACTGGTAAAGCAACTATTACAAATATGGGAGCTGAAATTGGTGCTACTTCTTCTATTTTTCCTTTAGATGAAACCATGATAAATTATCTTAATCACACAAATCGAAAATCAATTTCTAATCTTATCAATAAATATTATAATCTTTTTACTATTGACAAAGAAATTGAAAATAATCCTACCAAATATTTTAAAAGGGTTATTGAAATCAACTTATCTGATCTTGAACCATATGTTGTTGGCCCGCATACTCCTGATCTAGCTCGCCCTATTTCTCAACTTGCTGATGATGTCCGTACTAATGATTATATTGATGAAATTTCAGTTGGGCTTATTGGAAGTTGTACTAATTCGTCGTATGAAGATATGGGAAGAGTATCAAGCATAGCTCTACAAGCAGTTGATAAGAATATTAAAACATCCGTTCCTTTATTAATTACCCCTGGTTCAGAACAAATTCGAGCTACAATTGAACGAGATGGGCAATTGTATAATCTTGAATCAATTGGCGCTACTGTACTTGCTAATGCTTGTGGCCCTTGTATTGGTCAATGGAATAGACCTGAAATAAAAAATCAGAAAAATACTATTCTTACATCCTTTAATAGAAATTTTCCTGGGCGAAATGATGGCAGTAGAGAAACTATGAGTTTCATGGCTAGTCCTGAAATAGTAGTTGCATTATCTCTTGCAGGTCGATTATCATTCAATCCAACTAAAGATTATCTCATTGCTAATGATGGTTCTAAATTTAAATTAAAACCGCCTCCTCCGGTTTCTGATATACCAAAAAACGGGTTTGTTTGGTCTAGTGATTTGTATATACCTCCACAATCTAATAAATCAGAATTTGAAATACTCATCGCTAAAAATAGTAAAAGGTTGCAGGTCTTAGACCAATTTGATTCATGGAACAGTAAAAATTATTCTAATTTAATCATTTTAGGAAAAATAAAAGGTAAATGCACAACAGATCATATATCTCCAGCAGGTTCTTGGTTGAAGTTTCGTGGTCATCTAGATAACATTAGTGATAATTTATTGATTGGTGCTGCAAATTCTTTTCATAATTCCATTGGTATGGGTAAAAATCAAATTACAGGAAATATTGAAGCATTTTCTTCTATTGCCAGATATTATAAGAAAAATAAAATCTCTTGGATGATTATTGGTGAAGATAATTATGGTGAAGGGAGCAGTAGGGAACATGCTGCAATGTCTCCTCGTTATCTTGGCTGTACAGTAGTTATTGCAAAAAGTTTTGCCCGTATTCATGAAACAAATCTTAAAAAACAAGGAATTTTAACTCTTACATTTGTTAATGAAAATAATTATGATGTTATTCAAGAAAATGATTTGATTGACATCCTTGATCTTGAACACTTTAGTGAAAATCAAAATCTAGAAGCTATAGTTAAACATCAAGATAAAACTCACGAAAAACTTTTGTTGAAACATACTTACACTAAATCTCAAATCAACTGGTTCAAAGAAGGTTCAGCTCTTAATGTTTTACGTAAACAAATATTACAATGAATTAATTTAAACTTAAAAACTCTTTCATTTTCTCTGTTAAATATTTTCTATGTTGTTTATTTGATAAGTCTAAGGTGTATTCATTCATTACTTTCATTTGCATATCATCTTCCCATTCGCTCCAGCAGTCCATGCATATGTTATTCCTTATCTTATTCCAGATTTCACCTTGAAAAACGAGTGATTCTATGCCTTTTTTATCATAATTACATTTTACACATTGAGTCATTTTATGATATTAGGTAAATCTTCGAGAAAAAGTTTCCTGAATTGTTTAAATATATATTGTAATTAATCGAATATAATACCAATTCATGCCTATTACTTCTAAAAAATTTAAAACTGTTTTGGGATGTTTTGCTACAGGAGTGACCATTGTTACAACTTCATTAAATGGAAGAATTCATGGCTTAACAGTTAATGCTTTCACGTCCGTTTCTTTAACACCTCCATTAGTTTTAATTTGTATTGACACTAAAGCTGAATCTTATAAACTTATTAAACAAAGTAAAATTTTTACTGTGAATATTTTAACTGATAAACAAAAAAATCTTAGCCAAAAATTTGCCGATCCAAAAACTAAGGAAAATAGATTTGATGATGACCTATGGAAATATAGGACTAGTGGATCTCCGGTTTTAATTAATGCTTTAGCTTTTATTGACTGTAAAGTTGATTCTGTTTTTTTATCAGGAGATCATCATATTTTTGTTGGTAGAGTTATTAAGTTAGGTCTAAACAAAAATTCTAAACCATTAATTTATTATCGTGGAAAATATAGTGTATCTGATTAGTCATTGAGAAAAAAAATTGCTGTTTGTGGAAGTAATGAAGTTTCTTCAACTCACATTAGTGATATTGCAGAAAAAGTTGGAATCGAGATTGCGAAAAAGAATGGTATACTTGTTTGTGGTGGTCTTGGTGGTGTTATGGAATGTGCATCTCGCGGCGCTAAAAAATACAATGGAATTACAGTGGGTATATTACCAGATGACAATATTAATGCAGCAAATCAATTCATTGATATATGTATACCTACATCAATTGGTAAAATTAGAAATTTTTTTGTGGTGAGTGTAGCGGATGCAGTTATTGGTATATCTGGAAGTTGGGGTACGCTCTCTGAACTTTCTCTTGCATTGAATCTAAATAAACCTGTTATTATAATACAGAATACTGGCGGTGTTGTCGATTGGTTCGTAAATACTCCAATTGGATTTGCAGAACATAGATATTTAGTTGCAAATGACGCTTATGATGCTGTTAGATTAGCGTTTTCGTTAATTGAATAGATTGACAGTTCTATAATTCAGTATTTTCATCATTAAATACTTAAAACATATATTTGAATAAAAACATACATCATTATGAATTTAAAATTAAATTTTGTTTCTGCACTATTATTCTTCTTGTTATTGACTTGTTGTTTTCAAATTCCTCTTTCCTTTGAACAAGCACCCGCAGTTCTATCTAGTTTTGTTGTATTGGATCCAAATGGAAATGACATTACAGACAAGTCTCTTGTTGCTGGTGGTGCATATACTGTTAAGTTTACTATAGAAATTGGTGCAACACTCAGTGATAATATTTTACTTTCTACTAGTATGGAAAAATCAGGAAATGAATTTTGGACATTGGAAAATAATTATGCTGGTGTAGATACTTCAACGTGGACTCCTGGTTCACAATCAATTATGTTTCAAGCTAAGGAAGGAATTGCAGAATTTACTCTCAATGGTATGATTCCTGGTGATATAACTGAACAACAACTTCAAGATATACAAAAAACTGTTCATTCTTTGCAACAATTTTCTATTTTGATTCTTTCATTAGAGTCTATGGAGATTCTTGATGATAAAACTTACACAATTACCGATCAGACAATTATTACTTATGAAAATTTGTTATCTGATAAACGTAAAATATTATCTGAAACCAGTATGGATGCTAAGTATTCTGAATTAGCACTTAGTATTGTTAATGAAGCAGAGACATTAACTTCTTTTGGTTTTTATGATGATGCAATTGTTCTTCTTTCTACTATCCCTAATTCTGATTTCCCTGAACCGCCTATGACTACAACTTTGTATATGGCAGCTTCTATTTCTTTTGCACTTATTTCATTAATTCTAGCATTTCTATTTTATCGTGCTCGTACTTCAAATTCATTTTTAGTTAGCTATGTGAATGACAAAGCAAATCGACTTGATCTTGTATTAGTTCGCGCACAACGAATTGATAAGGAACTAGCAACTGAAATTGAAAGTATTAAAAAGGAACTTGAACATTTAGAGTAGTGATATAGTTGTCAGAAAACAAAGCTCGCAGTTATACGAATTCTATACAGATAATTGGATTAGGAGGAACTGGTGCTAATGTAATTGAGGCATTTATTAAAAATAAATCTGATCTTATCGACCTCCTAAAAATTGAAGGGGTTAAGGTATCTCTCTTATCATTGGACGTTGCTGATCACGACATTCGTAGCCTTGATATGGCATATAAGAGACTTGGTGACGATTTGAAGATTAATAATATTCCTGCTGATAAAATTAAATTGGTTAGCAAGACAATGAAATTCCCAACTCCTGAATCTATGTTTGATTTTATCCAAAATTATCCTGAATTTTTACAAAGAGAAGGTGTAAAAGTACCAGATAACTATATTCCTTGGCTTTCCTCTTCAATGGAAATACCTCCTTTAGCTGGTGGTGTGGGAAGAAAACGTGCACTTTCTAAAGCAATATACGGTTTAAATTATCACCATCTAAAACTTGTTGATGGTTATATGGATAAATTTAAGGAACATGTTTTTACTTCTACAGTACAACCAATTATATTTATTATTTATGGACTTGGCGGTGGTTCTGGAAGTGGCACTGCACTAGATTTTACACGACATCTACGTAAAAAAATAGGTAGTGGAATTCCTATAATTGGTTTAACTATATTGCCTTGTAGTGGTGATGATCCTCCTGCAAAAGGCGCTGCTAGCTATGCTGCATTGTTAGAGCATGAATTTGCAATTGATAGATCATTAAATCATAAAATTACTAGTAAATATGGGGATACATATCAAAATCCATTTACTGCATTTCTTATGATGTCCTTAGGTCCTGCTTATAGCAGAGCTGGTAGTGTACTAGATGCTAGAAAATTAGTTGATGAAGCTATTGTTGATATTCTAATGAAATCATTAAACTTTGATTTAGCCGATTTATTTAGTAATATTGGTTCTAATGTTGATTTAGATGGGAAATGGGTCAATGTTATGTCAACTCTAAAAGTTTCTTATCCTGTTGCTGAATTTATTGATCTCACAAAAATCTATCTAGATAAACTCGATAGACTTCGAGAATTACGACGGGAAAAATTAGATATTTATAATGGAACAAAAGAAACTTTTGGTTTGAAAACAATCTTCGACTCAGATTTTCTTGAATTAAAATCTATATATCGACGACTTCTTATTGAAAAAAACACTTATGACGAATCAAGGTTTGAATCGACCGTACAGAGTTTTCTTGGTGAGGGGACATCTATGGACGCTGATCTTGTTATGCATATTCGAGGGGTCGAAGATTCAGTTAGAAGTCTAATCACGGATTTATCGAAATCTGTTTTGTCCATAGGATTAAATGCTGTAGACGGCACAGTTGAATCTAGAATACGATCTCTTTCTGAAGAAATGGTCTCATTGAGCCTTAATCTCTCTCAAAATTATCAAAAATTACAAGAAAAAGTAAAAACACTCACTGAAGATCTTCAATCAACTCTCCCTAGTGCTCAAAGTTTAACTCCTCGACAATTACAAATTATTAATGATACAATTAATTTAATTGGATTAATAAATTATTATCTTGACGGTCTGAAACTTTACTTACAAATTCATAATTTGTCCGATAAATTATCTAAAACTATTGATAAACTCGATCAGAGTGAATTACATGATCGTATGAAAGAATCTGTTTCCAGAATATCTAATCCAGAACTTGTTATTAATTTTGCTTTATTATCTTCTCTTCTTTCCCCTATTTCATTAGAAGTTAAAACTCTTGATGCGCGATTAAGTGATTGTCAAGTAATGAAACGTATTATATCTGAAAGATTAGATACTCTTCGTACACATGAAGAATCATTATTAATAAAACAGAAAAGTAGAACCCAGGAAAAAGATCGTGTTGGTGGACAGGCAAAAAAGATTCGATTTGGGTTTCTAGGACCGCGCAAAAAAATTATGCAAAGTAAATCTTCTGATTTAGAACATGAATTGCATCTTATTGATCAACAAATTAATGCTGTAAGTGGTGAAAGACAGATCCTTGAAAATAAACTCTCTGCTTATACTAATATTGAAAGAAAATTTGAAGTAGCTTCTAATTATAGAAAAATGTTAACTGAAGCTACTACTTTTGAAAATTCTTACTATGAAAAAATGAATGAAACTATGAGAGATCGAGGTTATTATGATCGTGTCGCAGAACTAACTGAAGGTGAACAACTAAAAATTATGCAACGTATTTTACTTGAAGATGAAGCTTCTTTAACTCAGGAAAATATGCTCAATGAGATTATTGATCGCAAACATTTGAAAGAATATTTAGCAAGTGCTTTGGGAATCTTTCGAATTCCTGCTACTCTCGGGTTGACTTCAAAATATCGCACTGATTACCTGTGGTTTACTGTAGTTAGTCCGCGTGGTATTTGGGATTCTGATTTAGATTCTGAAGCAAAAACCATGCTTGCGGGCTATGTAAGTAAAGATGCATCTAAAAGCATCTATATTAGAGAAGTTGATTCTGATGATCCTTGGACAATGAGATTTCTCATTATTGCTGCAAAAGCATCTCCTTCGGATTTAGACAATTTTAAGGAAATGGGAATACTTTACAACCAAACAACAAAAGGTGAAACACTCCTTTCTCATTCATTTCTATTAGAACAAGGTGTTCACATATCACCTGATCATCAACTTACTACTACAGAAAAGATTGAAGATACAGATTCTTAGTATTGATAATAAAAAACATGTAGAAACTACCTTGCCATCTCTCATTAACAGTTCAGTTATTGACAAAGTTGGTATAAGGCCCTCGCCTTCTATTGATAATGCAATAGAACGAGAAATTCAATACCGTAAAAACCTACAGAACGTATTTCTTTCTATTCTCTTGTTTATTCTTACTGCAACATTGTTGTATGTAATTCCCTTATATCCGGTTCCAATAGTATTTCTTATAGCTATTATAACGTCAGTTATTGGTTTTAGATCTCCTCTTATAGGATTTTCACTATCGATTTTTACTTTCATTCCAGCTTATCTATATCAAACCAGTGTCCCTTTCTGGTGGTTATTAATTAATTTGTTTTTTGTAGGATTATTCACAGTTAGATCTCTTACTAATAAAAATAATTTGTTATCACCTATTATTGGTCTAATATCAGGAGCATTATTTTTAACTCCTTATTATTTCATTTCTATTCCATTAATGTTGTCGATTGTTTTAATTCGAAAAGACCATGAATTCTTACGCAATTTAGGAATGTGTTTTATGTTTCTTATGATACTTATTCCTTTTGGCGCTCTTTCTTTTGCATATAATGCAAATATTAATGAAAATTTAAATCCACAAGAAATTTTTCACATTATGAGTTCAGAATCACTACCTCTTTTCAATCAATTGATTTTTAATGAGAATCCTAGGTTATCTTCATTTGATTTACCCGTCATTCGTGAATTATTTTCAGGAATTTTAACTGTACAAAATGACGTATTTCATCCTTATTTATTTTTATTAATTGATCGGTTGGTTATTTTATTTATTCCACTTTTACTACTTGTCACATTTTCTGTTGTTGGTATTATGGATAGAATATGGCCTTGGTTAAAGTTACGTGGTGTTGATCTTAATCAAATTCCGGATTTCTCGTTCATATTTACTATTATTTTAGGCTGTATTTTCTTTATTATTCCATTACAGACCATGCAAATTCCCTTTGATTATTATACCAGTTTTAATTTTTCAAATTCATTAAAAACTATTTTATCTGCTGGAGGGTTTGGCGTAATTCTTTCCGTTAGTTCAATAAGTTTATCCAAACGATATATATCTGCACAATTGAATGAAACAATTAAAAAAGTTTGTAAAGATCATTCTTTATTAGTAGATGCTTTCTTTGAAAAAATAAAAAAAATTCAAGATGCTTGTCCTGGAATTGATATCAATTTTGAACTTACTGCAGCTAACAAATTCAAAGAGGAATTGCTTATTACACTTGATGGTGTTGATACTTTATCTTATAAAATTTTAAATTCTAAAGTTAAAATAATATATGAACTTTCAGCTATTCAATCTGAAAATGAAATTAATTTGCATAAGAAATTAATTGAATATCATAATAGACAATTAGATAAAAGTAAGACTCTGCTCAATAGTTTAAATAAGTTGGGAATAGTTAATTTACCTGATATTGAGTTAACACATTTAGATCCTGATGCAGAAATTGCCTTTACAATAATTCTTAGTCATCAGGACGATTTAAATAATTTCCTTCTAGAATTATCACAAAATACTATTAATATTTCTGATAAACTTGTTAAAGTAGTACAAAGAAATTTCGATCCTACACTTGAAGCAACATCTATTTCAATTAGCGAAAATTTCATTCAACAAGGTCAGGGAGAACAAGCTCTGGATTCATTGTTAGTAACAATTAATTCATTAAATCAAAGATACATGAAAATAATGCAAAAAACTATTGTCAATTTAAAAAAGTTGATTAAACGATCAGTTAAGATGTACGAATCTAATGTTTTACCATTAAATGAATCATTAGGTAAAGACCCGAAAACAACTGAAACTGGTCTTATTACTCAAAGAATTTCTAAGGATTTTGAAAATCTTGAAACTTTTCGCGGGATTCTTTATTTACCTGATGTTATGGATTCGCTAGCTTTCCTTGAATCAGGAACTCGAACAGTTATTGAAGAACTATTACAATTATTACATGAATTTGAAAAACGAAATGATTCTAAAATTCCGGCTGATTTTCATTGGGGTAAGGATACACAGTTAATCTCAGATATTAAAGCATCTTTAGGAAAATTAGATGATCAGGTACTTAATGATGTTTCTGATAGACTCTCTAATATTGAATATGGAATAAAAATTATTGAAAATGAAACTAACACACTTAAAAAATATCTGATAATGAATGAATTTATCTTAAATTATATCAATATTGAGCCATTGATTTCTTCATTGATTAAAATAGATGGAAAAGTTCTTCCAACGCAATTACCTGTAAAATCAAAATATGCAATACAATATCTTCAATTATTTGCTATTGGTAAAAAGAAGATATCTTTTGACACAAAAACTAGTATTCTACACAAAATTCTTAAAAATTAGGATAATAAGCTTGCTTGCTTTAATAATTCTTTCACATTCTTTTGTAAATTCATTGACATTTGTGTGATTATTTCTTTTAATATTTCAGGATCATCCTTTATCATCTTATTCGATATTTCATCTTTATCATACGATGCTATATTTGAAAAATTTGAATTTACAATTGGAATATATTTGAATATATTGTTTAATGTTTTATCTTTATCAAAATCAATATTTAATTTAGAAAAATATATAGCTTGATTCAATGATAGTGTTAATAAATAAAATATTTGAATATTGTTCCAGCTTGGTTTTATTGAATTATCATATTCATTCCATTCTTTGTATGGAATTTCTGATTCTAAGACGTTTCCCAGTGTTCTAATACTTGCTTTCATTGAATTAAATATTTTCTCAGTATCTCTAGTTTGAAGTGCAGATTTTATTTTTGTAGAATCTTGTACTAGATTTATATTATTATTTTCAAGTGATGCAATTAATTCATTAAATTTTTTATATTCATTATCTACATTATCCCAATTACTATTTGTATTTTCTTTTAAAAGTTCAAATATTATTGATATTATTGATAAAATTTTGAAACTAGTATCATAAATATATGTTGAATAATCTATTTTATTTATCTTATTATCTTGTTCTAATTGTTGGTTTCTTTCCTCTTTGATTTCCAGATTACTTTTCAAAGAATTAATTTTTTCTATTATTTCTATTACTTCTGCGGGAGTATTAAAAATAATATTTATTATTACTTTTTGATCTGAAATTACATAATTAAGACTTATTTCAAAATATGTTTTTTTATTAAAAGACGTTATTGATTCGATTGGAATTTTTAACATCGGTTCAAATTTTTTTGATATTAATCCAATTTTTCTTTCAAAGGATAAACTTACATTCGATACATGTATTCTGCCCTTTGTTTTTACTCCGTTCTCATCAACCATGATTGAATCATATTTGATTGTTTGATTACTTTTCATGCTTATTTTATCGAATATTTCTATAGTATTTACGTATTTTTGGAAAAATTATTTGTATCACTATGTGGTTTCTATTATTGACATGAATATTAGAATTCGTCCTAATAATCGTAAATCAAATTCTGATTCCTTTATTTTATGTCCTGATGGACATAAGAATGTCCGCGGACTAGATGATTGCGCAACTTGTGATTCACCACTTATTAATTTTCAACAAGAATTAAAATTTATTATTGATATGTTTACAAATCAAAACCTCACGAAAAGTAAAAAAATTATTAATCTTGGTATTGGTTTATACGGTTCTCAAACTATTTTTAATCTCAGTACACATACCTACCAATCATCTTCTAATTATTTGGTATTGGGTTCTTCTAAATCGGATTTAGAATCGTTTTCAGATATAAAAAATAATAATGTTGAATCAAATAATGGAATATTTAAATTTGATTTGAATATAAGTAATGAAATTAATCTCTGGAGCGGTATAGGATCTAATTTGTCTGAAAATAAACAATTAGATGATCACATCCGACGAGTCGGTATTAATGAGAATATCCAAGACCAGACTGTTATATTGACTGGTTTACTGGGTGAACCATTAGTTTCTGCTATAACGCCTTATGTCCTTCGTAAAATCCAATCAATTAACCAAGGAACATCTAGAATTATTTTTTCTGTGTTACCATCGACTACTGATACTGATCAAATTCAATTTAATGCATATTGTGGCCTCTCTCGAATAATTAAAAGTCAAAAGGCTTCTGGAGATATATTGGTGGTTCTTCAAGGTAATGCACTTGAGAAAATGATAGGAATAGATCGTTCTGGTAAAACATTAAATTCAGATGTTTTAGTTCCTCGAATGCTTAATTTGATATCTGAACATGGAACTACTATTAATAACTTAAGTCGAATTGCAAAATCTCTAAAAGTACTTGCATTTTCTCCGGTTTATGTCTATGGGAGAAGTTATGAAATATATGATAATATAAAAAATATTCTTGACGACGCTGCATATTTCCCACTTTCGCCATTTGAATTTGAATCAATTATTCTAAGTATTGCTATAATAAGAGTTCCTGAAACTGTTCTCCAAAATATATCTTCTAAACGTATAGAAGATGATTATAATTCTTGGAATAGAAAACGATTTCCTGCACTCAAAGAATCATTGTTACACATTGTTCCTGTACGTGAGACTTCTGATAGAATGGATGTTTTATTATTATTAGGTGGCGCAAAATTAGAAAATATAATTAAGCCATTGCAAAATGGCTATGACAGTTTTAAGTCGTATATTCATGATATGGAGTTATGGGATGAATTCAATATTACTGAAGATGACCTTAAAAAACTAGAAAATACCTTCGTAATTTATGATAAAAATTTAAACAAATTGTTAAGAACCCGAAGCTGATTTCTTTTTATCTTCAGGTATTACTTTTGAAAGAGCAATTTGTATACCGAAGGATATTACTGCAATTATTATAAAAATACCTGCTGTTATGAAACTAACCATAGAATCTGATCTAAATAAATTAATTCTAACGTTTATATCATCATCATTAATTCGTTTTGAAATCTCTTCTAATTCGCCTCTATAATTAATTGTAAATTTGTAATTCCCAGGATGAAGTTGTTCAAATATTGGTTGGTTACTTATTTGCGTTCTATTTTCAGTTTCCCCGATCATTTTTATTTCGGCATTATTAATTATTCTATTTAGTGGATCTCTCAATTCGAATGAAACTTTATATGTTTTTAAGAAAACTATGATTCTTTTTTCTTGAATTTCTTTTTCCATATTAAATATGTAATTTATTTTTATTATTGGTATTAATTCATCATCTATTATTTCTACCGGTACTCTTTGTTCATCTATTATTACAATTATATCTGTTGATTCTGAATTCAGTTCTGAAAATATTTCTCTAGGTATGCTTATTATCACTGTTCCTGTATTGCCTTTATTACCAGCTACTGTAATTTCTATTGCCGTTAATCTTCTTTGTTGACTTTCTCTAATTATTGATGAAGTTGATATAATATCAATTTCATTTTCTTCGAATTCCAACGTAACAAATTCATATATTGATAATTTATTTCCTTCTATCTGAATTTTATATTCTACTTCCGACTTTGAAAATAAAGTCGGTGAAATAGAAGTTACTTTATATTCAAAATTAATCGAATTCAATATATTTAGTTGAAATTGTTTTCCCAATTGCCCTTCTATGTTTATTGTTATATATTGCAGATCTACACCTTCTGACAACATAATTAACTTTACAAATCTTGATAAACTCTCTTCTTGATTATTCTCTGACCATGAATATGTAACTAAAGTTCCATTAGTGATGAAATTACGATTTGAGTCTATTATATTCACATTTACATCTCCTTCTACAAAAATCATTGACCCTGGATTAAAAATTGGCACTTTTCCACTGTATGATTCAGTTATATCTATATTACATATCGTAATGCATTTATACATCATAGCTGATAATATTCCACCTTGCTCTGGTATTGCATTGAATATCTCACGTTGATTAAATTCTCCTTGTACATTCTCCGGCAGTATTAAATCAATAGACATTATCCCAGTTGATGGATCGATAATTATCCACTGGTTATCTAATTTTACTTCAAGCCATGCATGTAATTCAACATTTGGCGAAATCATATTTGTCGACGTACCTAAGATGCCTATAACCGGTCTTACTTCAATTTCAATTGATCTCAATAAACCTCCATATAGTATTTGTGCTGTTCTTGAGTCTCCTTCTATAATATTGTTACTATTTGCACAACCCATAACTCCAAATTCACGTATTAGTTCTGATACACTACGTGGTTGTATTTCAGGTACACTTATAATTCTCGATGACAAAAATTTTAAAATTAATCTTGCTTTTTCTAATTCAGTCGCACTTTCTTGTAGCATTGTTTGTTCAATTATTTCTGTCGCGCAAATTATTACTCTATCATTTGGCTCCATTAAACTATTAAACTCAGGAAGATGCTTAGCACTAAGAGATTTACCCATATTTATCACAATTCTCTTTTCATTCTGTGAAAATATTTTAAATTCTTTATAAAACTCTTTCGATTCCATCTGTGCAGTCTTTTCCAGTGTAAATTTTATTGTTCCGCTACCTTGTTTTGTATAATTAATCATAAATGATATTGTCTTTTCTTCATTTGCATCGATAAACATTTCAATTTTTAATGGTGTAATTACAAGTCCATCTATGCTCGTTTCTACTTTTATTATTATGTCTCCTCCTCTAAGATGATTATTCGCTAAATTCAACCACATATGTGAAAATTCTCCTTCAAATCCGTTATTTGCCATATTTACTGATACTATTTGTACATCAGGAAGAAGCTGATATTCTAAAATTATATTAATTGGTTCATTGACACTTATTTTCCAAGGATTGTTAATTATAGACTCTCTTCCTAGACTGCTTTCTATAATCCATTGTTTAAAACCATATTCGTTGACTTTTTCGTCTGCTACTAAATCGATTTGCGCTCCTCTGTCAACCCATTCCTTTTCTGACAAATTAATTAAATTCTTCAGAAATTCAGGTTCTACAGTTCTACTTATTCTATATTGCAATATATAATTCGCAAAAATTTGTTTTGGCGCATCCATTACTATATCCGTCCTTTCATTTTTGGCTAATATTGCTCCGTCCCAGTTTTGAAATTTGTATCTTGATGTATCCGTTATATCAACTATTGGCATTGTGTTTATTGAAACTTCAGTATATTCTTTATACCATCCATCACCTAACGGTTTTGTAACACCAATTGGTGTAGTTTTAAGTTCAAGTAAAAATTCTTTATCAAATTCCGCTCTAAATGTCGAAGATCTATCCACGGTGATTTTTCTTTCCACTGATACACTTCCATCGTTCCAAGAATTAAATTTGTATCGTACTCCCTTTTCCTCATCAACTATATTGTTGAGGATTTTTATTGTGATATTTGTTCCTTCGACATATTTCCTATGAGCTGGTAGATCTTCTTCTTGTATTGGAAAACCATCTACAAAAATTTTAACAACAGCCAATTCTTCTCCCCCTATCCTATGTGTTGAATCAAAAAATACATCGAATAACTCTTTAACCGTCAAGTACGCAGTTATTGTAGTTTCAGAATTTAGAGATGTTGCAGCAATAATTATGGGATACTCATCAATTGGATTGGTGTTGTCATTTGTTTCTATACGCAACTGAAGTTTTCTATTTCCACCAGGTTCTAACGTCACTGGATTAGGTATAAACGTCACCTCCATATCGTCAGGTAGATCTGTTTTTAAAGTAACACCATCACTTTGAAAACCACCAAGTGATAACAATGTAATGTTGAATAATGCTATATCTCCTTGATTAATAGTTTGTTTACTTGGCGTGATAGTTATTGCTATATCGACTTCCGGCACATCAATAGAAAATGTTGCAGTCTTTGACAACTCGCCTGTTATTGTATCTACCCCAATTAATTGCACACTGTAAAGTTTTGGATCTACAGAATTTGAAAGTGTAATTAAAACACTAGCTTCAGAAGTCTCGTTTGGTGGTGGCGTTATTATATCACTGGAAGTGAACTCTACTGAAATCCCTATTCCTCCTCCTGCATATGACAGTTTAACGGGCGAATTAAAGCCATCAATTGATCGTACAGACACAGTCAAAGTTTTTTGATCCCCTGCATTTATTATGTTACTATCTGGTTCCACTGAAAGTTCAAAATGTCCTTTTGTACCTAGCGTTATGGTCGTACTACTCGTACCATAGTTGGTTTTTGAGGTTTCTGCTTTGATTATTACTACTCCTTTAATCACCTCGAACTGATCGGAAAATTTTCCATTCGAATCAGTAATACCTGCAATAGAAGATAATGAATTTGAAAAACTACCACTTCCACCTGAAAATGATAGCGTTACATTTGCTCCTGAAATCACAATTCCGTTACCATCTTTGATAGTCGCTGTAATCACACTTTCTTGAAAAATAACTACAGGATTAGGATCTGCTGTTAATTCTATCTGAAGGGTATTTGGAATAATTTTTAAAGTAATTGTGATTATACGTTCCAAATTTCCTACTTTAGTTTTTATATCTACAGGAACGCCATTACCATTTTCTACTGCATTGCTGTTTATTGTAAATCTAATATTTGTAGTATCTTGAGTTCCTTCAGGAACGTTTAGACTTCCTAAGTTTTCAATTACTGCACCCGTTACTGTTGGTAAAATTACATCCACCGACCCGGAAAAATTATTCAATGATTTTGCTGTTAATACTATCTCTTCACTTTCACCAGGCATAAGTGTAACTGTAGATGATGATGTGGAAAGTTCAAAATCTGAAATATATACAGTTACTGTTTTTGTTACATCATTCGTATTTACATCTTCAGAATCTTTATCTAATGTAGCTCTGAATACTACATTGTAACTCCCGCTTTCTACGCTAAGAGGTGCTGTAATTGTAACGTCTAAATTGTAACTTGTCACACCTACAAATACCGAAGTGCTAAAAGGACTAGAAACACTTGCGCTACTTCCAGTAGGCAAATTCTCTACACTTATTGACACCGTTCTTATAGGATTTCCACTTCCTAACGTGCTATTTACTTTTGTTATATCTAGTGTGATTGTTCCACTGCTACCTTTTGTAATTACAATATATTCTGACGGAATTGCGTCAATAGAAATTTCGTCACTTTCACCTTGACTCGTCGGAACTATAATTACAGTCTGTAACGATAAAATTAAACAAATTAAACAAAATAATACTAGATTCTCCTTCATCTTTTAATTATAAACTGTAACAGCATTTAAAATTTTGATTAAAATGGGTTAAATTAATGACCTTATCTATTTTTTTTTAAATTTATTTAATTCATTTAATATTGATTTTTTTATTATATTTTTATTGATTAAATCTTCTTTTCCAGTTGTCATATTACGCAGAATAACTTTCCCCTCAGAATATTCTTTATCAGCAAATAGAATTAACATTTTACAGTTCCGTAAAGCAGCCAATTCAAATTGCCTCTTTAATTTTTTATTTGTTAAGTCATAAGAAACAGTTAATCCATGTTCTCTAAGTTGTTTTGTCAAGGATAGTATCTCTTTTTTAAATTTATAATTTGTATAGGCGATATAAATAATATTATTATATATATCTGATGGTTTTATTAATGCAGATATTGTTCTTTCTATCCCGCCAGCAATTCCAACCGCACCTAAATCACTTCTTCCAAAATTTTCTGGCAGTTTGTCATATCTTCCTCCTCCTGCAATTGATCCAATATTTGGATCATCGTTATTGATTATTTCAAATACTACACCAGAATAATAATCTAAACCTCGTACTAAACCAAAGTCTATTTCAATATTTCTAATATTTCGTTCTTTAAGAAGATCTACAAGAGTTATGATATCTTGACATCTTCTATTTTTTATATTATCATTTTCTTTAAATGTTCAGGCGATTCTTTTATTTTTCCAAATTCTAGAAGATTAATAATTATCTCTCTTGATATTCCAGATTGTTTCGCTTCATCAATTATTTCATTATCATTCTTTTTATTTGTTTTATCTAGAAGTCGCAGTAATTTTTTTACCGTTTCTAAATCATTTTCTTTTAATTCTTTTCTTATGAAATCTTCTGCAAGTCTTCTATCACCTATTTTAATTATTAGATTTTTCAGTCCTAATATATTAAAAAGAAACGTAGTAAAATCTATAATTTCAGCTTCGGCTTCTAATTCATTTTCTCCATAAATTTCAGCATTCCATTGATGAAACCATCTATATCTGCCATATTGAGGTTCATCATATCTGAACATGCTTCCAAATGTCCCAATTTTGACCGGTAATACGATTCCTTTTTTTTGGGTTATGTTTCTTGTTATACCAACCGTTAGATCAAATCTTAATCCTAATTCTCTGTCTCCTTTATCTTTGAAATAATATATTTCATCTCTGATTGCTAGGTCTCCTTTAGCTTCTAATGTTGATAACATTTCTATAGGTGATGGCTCCATTATTCTAAAATTAAAAACCTTACATGTTTGTTTGAAAGCTTCTCTAACCTCTTCGATAATAGCATATTCTGCTGGCTCTATATCCCTCATCCCTCTAGGCAGCTTGAATTCCATAATATTCATTTAGTATTAATGTTATAACACTAATTAAACAAAATATATTCGATATAAATATAATATTTTTTTTTTACCTAAATCCAAATACTATTTATTTCATATTCTTTCAATTCTAATATGGATGATGATAAATCAAAATCTATAAAACCTGATTTTAGCTTGGATATGAGGGGATATTTTTGTCCAGAACCGGTTTTTCGTACACGTCAAAAAATTTTGGAAATGAAAGATGGTGATATCCTTGAAGTATTAGCTGATGATCCAGTTGCCGAAGAAGATATTAAATCTTGGGTTAAAAAAACAGGACACGATCTAATTTTTTTCAATAAAACCGAAAAATCATTAAAATTTTTTATTTGTAAGATTAAATAATATAACTTTTTTAATATCTTTGATGATCTATGTCTAAAACTGAGGTTGTATTACGTGTAGCTGGAGCAGCTGGCGATGGAATAGCCTCTTCAGGTGAAGCATTTGCAAAAATTTGTTCAAGAAGTGGTTTACATCTATTAGCTTATAATAGCTATCAATCTGTAATCCGAGGAGGTTTTATTTGGTTACAAATTCGTGCATCCCATGAAAAAGTTTTTACACATGGAAATAAAGTTGATTTTTTAATTGCTTTAAACCAGCGTGAATTTGAAAGAAATTGTGTTGATATTGTTCCTGGTGGTGCAATATTGTATAATAGTGATAAAATTAAACCAAATAAAGATAAAATCAACGAAAATATAATATTATGTCCTCTACCTGTCGGTCAGATAATTAAAGATATTGGACGTAATCCTATTTTACAAAATACGGTTGCGCTCGGTGCATTAATTAAGCTATTAGATTTAGATTTTGAAAATATGGCGAACGTTATTCGTGATTATTTTGGAAAAAAGAAACAAACTGCTATGGAAGTTAATTTACAAGTTTCTAAAGCAGGTTATGATTATGCAGACAAAAATTTACCACAATTTGATTTTAAATTAGAAACTGATCTTGACAATAAAAGACCTGTTTTAACAGGGAATCAAGCATTATCATTGGGTTCAATATCTGCAGGCTGTAAGTTTTATGCCGCATATCCTATGACTCCTGCATCGTCTATATTACACTGGCTCTCTGCACATTCAATACAAACTGGCATGGTTGTTAAACAAGCAGAAGATGAAATTTCAGTAATTAATATGGCAATTGGTGCATCTTTTGCAGGTGCTAGGTCTATGGTGGGTACATCTGGAGGTGGTTTTTCATTAATGACTGAAGCTATTGGACTTGCAGGACAGACAGAAACACCTTTAGTGATAATTAATTCGATGAGAGGCGGTCCATCTACTGGATTGCCGACCAAAACAGAACAAGCAGATTTATTCCAAGCTATTGGTGCATCACAAGGAGATTTCCCTAAAGTTATTATCGCACCATCTACTGTTGAAGATTGTTATTATTCAACTATTGAGGCGTTTAATCTTGCTGATAAATATCAACTTCCTGTTATCTTACTATCTGATCTTTTTCTCTCTGAACACATGGAATCAGTTGATTCATTTAATTTTGATGCCATTATTGATAGAGGTGAAATTGTTACTCATAAACCATCTGACAATGCATATAGAAGATATAAATTTACACCCACTGGTGTTTCTCCACGTGCTTTTCCTGGAACATCTGGTACTATATTTCAGGCTACAAGTGATGAACATGATGATTTTGGTAATGTAATTAGTGATGTTTTTACCGATCCTGAAATGAGAACAAAGATAATGGACAAAAGAATGAAAAAAATGGATTTTGTAAAAAAAGATTTGCCAATTCCTAAGTTATATGGTACTGATGATGCTAAATTGACTCTAGTCAGTTGGGGTTCAACTTTTAATGTTATTAGAGAGTCTATGCATTTTTTCTCTCAAGAAAACTTGCCAATAAATCATCTTCATATAAAATATTTAGCACCTTTTCAATCTGGAATTCAAAAAATTCTTGAAACGAGTAATGACACATTGATTATTGAAGGAAATTTCACAGGCCAACTATCTAAATTAATTACTATGGAAACCGGATTCAAAATTAATCATACTTTATTTAAGTATGATGGAGAGCCATTTTATACCGAAGAAATTATTGATAAAGTGAGGGATATTATTTAATTGGAGACTGAATCAAAAAAAATATCTGATTATAAAACAAATACCACTCCAACTTGGTGTCCGGGTTGTGGTGATTTTGCCGTTCTTAGAGGCGTGCTAAGTGCATTAACTGAATTACAAATTAATTCTAAAGATGTAGTAGTGGTTTCTGGTATTGGTTGTTCTTCAAACATAACGGGTTTTATTAATTCATATGGATTTCATGGTCTGCATGGTAGGGCAGTACCCGTAGCAAGTGGAATACGATTTGGTAACCATAATCTTAAAGTTATTGCCACTGGTGGTGATGGTGATGGCTATGGAATAGGGTTAGGTCATTTCATTCATGCTATGAGGCGTAATATTGATCTTACATATATTGTAATGAATAATCAAGTTTATGGTTTAACAACTGGTCAAGCCTCTCCTACTTCTGATAAAGGAATGCTTACAAAGTCTACACCTACTGGTTCATTGGAAGTACCTGTAAATCCAATTGCTTTGGGATTGATTTCTGGCGCAACTTATATTTCTAGAGGTTTTTCAGGTGATCCATCTCATTTAGCTATGATTACTAAAAATGCTCTTACACATAAGGGATTTTCACTGGTAGATGTTCTTAGTCCTTGTGTTACTTATAATAAAATTCAGACTTATGAATGGTTTCGTGAAAGAGTCTATAAACTCGAAGATGAAAAACACAATACACGTAATTTAGATTCAGCAATTAAGAAAGCACATGAATGGGATGTTAAAATTCCCATTGGTGTATTCTATGAAGCAAATCAAGCTACTTATGAAGATGACGACCCTGGCTTAAAGAATGGTCCTTTGGTAGAACAACCTCTTGATAATACTGGTAATATGTCTAAAGAAATTATGAAAGAATTTATTTGATTTTTAACTGTGACGATAAATTGTACTGATATTCAATCTCTTCATAGTCGAATATCTTAGTAAAATTTTTTACTAGTTTCTCTTTTACCTCAATTTCAGAAATTTCTTTACCTTTCAATTGCTTTAACGAAGTCATTATTTTACTATCAAATCCACATGGTTTAATTGCGTCATATGCCTCTAGATCTGTGTTTATATTCAAACAAAATCCATGATAAGTAATCCATTTTTTTACCGCTAAACCAATTGAAGCAATTTTTTTTTGTTCATACCACACACCTGGTTTTCCAGTAATCATATTAGACTCGATATTGTATTCTGCTAATGTATCTATCAAACATTTTTCAATTTTTCTCACTAATACACTGATTGAAATTTCTTTTCCTATTAGATCCATTATTATGTATCCTATCAGTTGACCTGGTCCATGGTAAGTTGCACTTCCTCCTCTATCAATCTTAAAAATAGGAAACTTTTCATCAACTAAATCTGAATTATTTGTTTGTTTTCCTAACGTTATGGTTCCTGGATGTTCTACTAGTAATAATGTATCGCATATCTGTTTTTTTTTACGTGCTTCGACTAATCTTTTTTGTAATGCCAATGATCTCTTGTATTCTATTTTTCCAATATCGGCTATTTTAAGAATTGTCATTGTTGAATTAATCTATCTGGATCTTGCAAATAATCTTTAATTGAATTCAGGAATCTTGCAATATCTGCACCATCTAAAACTCTATGATCAAAGGATAATGACAAATACACTCTATCTCTGGCAATAATTTCATTTTCCCAAAGTACGACTTTTTTCATAATTTTATTTACTGCAAGAATTGCTACCTCTGGGTGATTGACAATTGGTATTGATGATATTCCACCAATAGATCCTATATTTGTAACTGTAAATGTTCCTCCTTGTAGATTTTCAATATTTAATTTATTGTTCTTTGCTAAACTTACTAATTCATTAATTTCTTTTGCAAGCTCAAAAATATTTTTTTCTTGTGCTTTTTGAATTACTGGAACTACTAATCCTTGCTCTGTATCTGTTGCTATTCCTATGTTGAAATCTCTTTTTATTACTATGTCGTTAGTTTCTTCATCTAATGATGCATTAATCTTAGGATTAGTTTTTAATGATTCGATTACGGCTTTTATGATAAATGGCATGTAAGTTAATTTAATTTCTTTATTTCTATGATCTTTTAATTTTGTTTTTAATTCTGAAACTCTATTCATGTCTATCTCTTCCATAATCCAAGCTTGCACTACTCTATGTGATGATTTCGATAATCGTTCTGCAATTGTTTTTCGCGTTCCTTTTATTGATATTCTTTCTTCATTATTGGAATCTTGGAGTTTTGAAAAACGTTTTACATCTTTTTCAATAATTTTCCCATTTTCTCCTGTACCGATCACTTTTATTAAATTTATTCCCAATTCTTTTGCTAATCTCTTTACTGCGGGAGTAGCAATTATTTTTTTATTTTCATTGTTTTTCCTTAATTCATTTTTTATTTGATTTTTTATTTCTGGTACTTGTATTTCTTGATTTGTTTCTGTTTTACTACCATCGTCTATAATAACCACAGTTTCGCCAACTTTTACTATTTTACCTGAATCTGGTCCTATTTCAATTATTTTTCCATTTACTGGAGATGGTAATTCTACTGTTACTTTCTCAGTAATTACTTCTACTAATGGTTGATTTTCCTTTACAATGTCTCCTTTTTTAACAAACCACTTACTTATCTCGCCTTCTACAATCCCTTCTCCTATGTCAGCTAATCTAAAATTGTATACCATATAATCACTAAGTGTATTCTACCGTTAATTTAATTTTTTTATATATTCTGTTCACATCAGGTAAATATTGTTTTTCTAATGTGTATGGAAATGGCGTATCTAAGCCTGTTACTCTTTGTATTGGTGCTTCTAAATACTCTAAACAGTTTTCAGATATTAATGCTGAAATCTCTGCACTCATTCCAAGTGTTTTTGGTGCTTCATGTACAATGACTACTCTGCCTGTTTTTTTTGCTGATTGCAATATCGTATTTGAATCTAGAGGTGAGAGGCTTCTTAAATCAATTACTTCTGGATTTATTCCTTCTTCTTTTATTATTGACGTAGCCTCTTTTACTGTTTGCATGGTTGCACCATAACTAATTACAGTTACATCATTTCCTTCTTCAATAATGTTTGCTTTACCTATTGGTATGGTAAAAGATTCTTCAGGAATATCTTCTTTAATTGATCTATAGAATCTTTTTGGTTCAAAGAAAATAACCGGATCATCATCTCGCATTGCAGATATTAATAATCCTTTGGTATCATATGGTGTTGAAGGTATGATTACTTTTAGCCCTGCCGTATGTACAAAATGAGTTTCACCACTTTGCGAATGATACGAAGCTCCTTTAATTCCTCCGCCATATGGCATTCTAATCACTATTGGACAACTGTAAGCACCTCCTGTTCTATATCTAAATTTAGAAAGATCCGAAACTATCTGATCAAACGCTGGAAATACAAAATCCATAAATTGGATTTCAACCACAGGTTTCATTCCATACAATGCCATGCCAATTGCGGTCCCTACAATCCCTGATTCATTTAATGGCGTATCTATTACTCTTTTTGACCCAAATTTATCATACAAACCTTCTGTCGTTCGAAAAACACCGCCAGTTTTTCCAATATCTTCTCCTAAGAGGACAATTTTATCATTTTTTTCCATTTCATTATTTAATGCACTTCTCACTGCTTGATTTAATGTCATTATCATGTTCTTTTTTCTCTCTTGATACTTGTTACAAACAATTCTCCTGCTTTATACGAACTTCTAACTAATGGCCCAGCAGCAATGTACATAAATCCCATTTTTAATCCAATGGATTTTAATTTTTTAAATTTTTTAGGATGCACGTATTCTTTTATTTGCGCATGAAATGAAGATGGTTGTAGATATTGACCTAGTGTTATTATGTCTACATCTACTTTTCTTAAATCTCTCATGGTGCGAATTACCTCGTTTTCTGTTTCCCCTAATCCTAACATAATTGATGATTTAGTATAAATTTTAGGTTCAATCTTTTTTATTGTCTTTAATACATTCAATGATTTATGATAATCTGCTCTGATATCTCGTATCATTGGACTTAATGACTCTGTAGTTTCTATATTATGTGCAACTACTGTTGGTTTAGAATTCACAATAGTCGATAATGAAGACAAATCATTAGCAAAGTCAGGAATCAATACTTCAACTAAAATCTTTGGATTGATCTTATGAATTTCATTTACTGTTTGTGCAAAATGACTAGCTCCTCCGTCATCAAGATCATCACGATTAACAGATGTTAGAACTACATATTTAAAATTTAATTTGTTAACAGTCTTTGCAACATTTTCTGGCTCAAAACTATCTACTATTCCATTTGGTTTTCCAGATTTCACATAACAAAATTTGCATACACGAGTACAAACATCTCCTAATAGCATGAAAGTTGCTGTTCCTCCATTCCAACATTCATAAATATTCGGACAATTGGCTTCTTCACATACAGTATGTAAATTTGACATTTTTGTTAATTTTTTAATATGTGAATAATTCGCATCCTTGCTCAAACTAATCTTTAACCACTCTGGTTTCTGAAGTTCTTGACCGCTCTTATTATTACCGTGATTTCTTCTAGGCAATTCTTAAAATTCTAACTCGGAATACAATAAAATTGTTGTGTTTCTACCATCTATTATTCTTTATTTAACTAATTTTTTTCCAATATTCTTAGGCTATTACCATGTCTTTTAGAGCAGTATTTGGAACAACAAATGGAAATACATCTTCTTCTGGATTTATTGGTACATCTATAATTGTAGCAATGTTACTATTTAGAGCTGATTTCAATGCCTTTTCAAATTCATTCATAGACTGGGCTCTTATCCCTTCTGCACCATACGCCTCTGCAATTTTCACATAGTCTGGTAGTCCTTTTAATTCCACACCCATGTATTTTCTTTCATAGAATAATCTTTGCCATTGAGCTACCATTCCTAACATTCCATTGTTAAAAATTACTGTTATTACAGGCAAATCTTCTGTCACAGAAGTTGCTAATGTTGATTCAGTCATTTGCACACTTCCATCTCCTGCTATATCAATTACGGGTAAATCTGGCCTGGCAAATTTTGCACCGACAGCAGCTGGAAGACCCCAACCCATTGTTCCTAGACCTGTTGATGTAAAGAATGTCCCAGGTTCTATAACATCAAAGTGTAATGATGCCCACATTTGATGCTGACCCACTTCTGTTGTATAAAGACAAGCAGCAGGCAGAATCTCTCTCATTTTCTTTAATAGTCTTGGCCCAGTAATTTCTCTTGGTGCTGGTAATGGTTTACTTCTCCAAATATCTCTTATTTCTTTAACATGTTTAATCCATGGATAGTCTTCATTCTTACTTTTTGCTTTCTGTTCTAATGACGATAATAATAGCTTTAATGTATTTTTTATATCGCCTATTAGACCAATATCCGCATCTTTATTTTTTCCTATTTCTGATGGATCTATATCTGCATGAATTATTTTCATTTCATTAGCAAATTCATCCCATTTTCCAACTGAACGATCAGAAAATCTTGCTCCTGCAGCTAGTAGTACATCTGCCTCCAATACTAATTTGTTTGCTTCAATATGGCCATGCATTCCAATTGGGCCTAGAGAAAGATAATGTGTTTCTGAAAATCCGCCCTTTCCTTTAAATGTTGATACAACTGGAGACATTAAAAATTCTGCCACGGCTTGGAGTTCTCTGAATGCACCGGATATTATTGTGCCTCCTCCTGTCATTATCATTGGTCTTTCTGCTTTTAACAATAATTCTGCTGCTTTGCTCACCATTGTAATGTCAGGCGAGTTTATAGGATTTGCTTTTCGTAAATTCACTTTTTTCGGAAAAGTAATATCCATTTTATCAACCTGAGCATTTTTAGGTATATCAACTAAAACAGGACCTGGCCTGCCAGATGTAGCAATATGAAATGCATTTTTTATCATCTGTGGAACTTCAGCAGATGTAAGTGGTTGATATGTATATTTTGTAACTGGTGTAGCAATACCTATTGTATCACATTCTTGAAATGCATCTTTTCCTATCATATTTGTCGCCACTTGCCCAGTTATTGCTACCATTGGTGAAGAATCTGCAAAAGCAGTTGCAATTCCTGTAATTAGATTAGTAGCTCCTGGACCTGATGTTGCAAAACAAACACCCGGTTTCCTTGACGCTCTTGCATATCCATCTGCCATATGTGCCGCACACTGTTCATGTCGAGCTAAAATATGACGAATTTCACTATCATATAGTGTATCATACATAGGTAGATTTGCACCGCCAGGTAATCCAAAAATACCCTCTACTTTTTCGTTTATTAATGCCTTTATAAGAGCTTCAGCACCAGTTATTTCAACCAAGATAAATACATCTCCCATTTAATGATAAACAGCAAAAAAATTCGCTATTGTCAATTGACAACTAAACGAATAACTACAAAAATTGATACTTTAGAAAATCCTGAATTATTTTTCATAGCAGTTAAATTAATTCCAACATTATTCATGATATAAATATATCGGATTTCGGTTCATTTATAGACGAGTCTTATTTTTTATATTATATTGTGAATGATTATGAAGCAAAAATGTGTTTTTTGTGATATTATTCAAGGTACGCAAGAAGCAATTATTATCTTCGAAAATTCATCATTTATCTCCATCATGGATAAATTTCCTATAAATCGCGGTCATTTGTTAGTTTTACCTAAACAACATTATCCTTACATAATTGATATGAAAAAAGATGACGTATCAAAATTATTTGAGATTGTTTCTATATTGACAAATGTGGTATGGGGTATTGTTCATGCAGATGGTGTTAATATAGGTCAATCCAATGGAAAAGCTGCAAGTCAAGATATATTTCATGTTCATGTTCATATTATTCCTCGATTTAATAATGATACCGGAAATAATTTTTGGCCATTGAGAAAAAACTTTACTCATGATGAATTAAAAGATATATCAATTCAAATAAAAAACCAACTTAAAAAGAATAATATTAAATTCATATAATCTTAAACACTTAAGCATATTAGTTTTTTTAATATAAATGGACTGGATATTTTTTCACGACGGGCTGGAACTTTTTATTATAACGGCCATTCGTCTAGTTTGGTAGGATACCCCCTTGGCATGGGGGAGGTCGAGGGTTCAAATCCCTCCCGGTCCACTTCTAAAATTGTTTTTTTATATTCTATATTATGATGCCTAATGGTATTTTTTTTAATAGCAATTATTATATCTATTGATAGTCAACATGATTCAATATGTATAATATTAAATCCCTATTAGTGATATTCCTTGTTTTGATTCTTCTTCTTAGTCAATTGTTCTTAATTATTCCTCCTGTTAATGCAGAAAGCTCCATCTCCAATGCAGAATTAATTTCCTCTGGTCAAATCGATGGAACATGGGCGGAAGGGTATAGTGTTGAAGTTTATTATAAAATTCATGTTCTTGCAGGTCAAGACATTTCTATATTGCTTGATGTTCCTTCTGGTAGCGATTTAAATCTATTTTTGTTTGATCCAGACAGTGCAGATAATAATGAAATTGAATTAGCTTCGTCAAAAAAACGTACAGGTGAAGATGAATCAATTGATTATACGGTATTAGAATCGGGTCATTATTACTTAAAAATATCCGGAAGAAAATTCTCAGGTACTGGTAATTATGAATTGAAGATATTCGTTACACAATTTGAAATTCTCTTTTCCGATTGGGGTACGCAAGAAGTTCCAATTGAGGTAGCCCCTGGAGATCTAGGTTCTAATTTGAATGTTATTATTAGACATGGTGGTTATTTTGATATTACTGATGTTTCTATTACTATTACTCTTCCTCGACATTTGACAAATCGTACTGGCGGCAATCGATTGTTTGATATTTCTTCTACTACGTTAAAGTCTGGAAACAGTTTATCTTTTAACTTTTTAGTTGATATTGATGATACTGCTAAATTAGAACTTCTAAAATTACCATTGATTGTTAATTATAAAACTATTGATTCTATAATTGGTACATCTATAGATAGAGAAATTAAAGTTCAAATAACTGGACGTAGTTTTTTGAAAATTACTTCAAATATGCAGACATTTTCTCCAAACCAATCTAACGATCTAGAACTTATTATTACTAATGAAGGAACAAGACGTACAGGCTCTGTGGATTTTTCTATTACTATTCCTCCACCATTAAGTCTAATAAGCTCAGATAATAAATGGAAATTTAGCTCACTTTCACCTAATAGCTCAGTTACACTTATGCCATCAATATTTGCTCCAATTTCTACTGCTGGACAAACTTTCCAATTGACCTGTAATATGGTTTATACAGATTCATTTGGTAATGACATCTTAGAAACTCGTACAATTAATATTCGAATTGATGAAATGAGTCGGCGAGGAATTGTACTTGTAGATGCATTTTGGGGTTCTGATAACAACAAAATAAATGTTGAACCTGGGGATAAGGGTGTTGGACTTACAATTGTAATCCAAAATCGAGATACAGGTCCTATTAGTGGTATTCAAGGTACCCTTGTGCTAACTAATCCATTTACAACTACTAATAATAATTTTATCTCTAGCTCTTTCGGTAATGTCGTATCAAGTGGTTCTACCACATCTGCAGAATTTTTAATTAACATAAATGATGATGCAACTTTAGGAACTTATACCATTAGTATTGATCTTTCATATCTAGATAAGGATTCTATTTTGCGTTCTGATAGTGTTTTATTTTCTATAAATATAGAAGGAGTTAGTGATATTGATATTAATCTAGACGAAAATGTCTTCTTCATTGGAACTTTAAACGATTTAGTAATTGATATAGATAATATAGGAAGCGCACCTGTTTACTCACTCAAAGTTTTATTATCCTATTCTAATTCTCAAGGCTTCTTAAGTACTGCTGAAGGTGATACTGAGAGAAAAATAGGCTTGTTGGAATCAGGTGATCTAAAATCATTAACTTTTAAAACGTATGTATCTCCGACTGCTCAACAAGGATTATACTTTGTGTCAATAACTGTTTCATATCGTACTGCCAATGGGGAAATATATCAAGAAATTCAAGAAATTGGAATTGTAGTTAAGGAAGATTGTTCTGCTCCTAATATGGTTTGGTTACTTCCAGCATGCTGGTCTTCACCAATTTCTATCGAAGTACCTGATAATATATTACAATCGGGCCGTGTGACTAAATCTGACATTATAATACAGAATATTGACGATGAACCTATATCAAATCTGGTACTAGATTTACAATTTATTTCTGTTCAAAATTCTTTTCCTATATTTTTAAATTCTGGAAGTTCTACTTGGAAATTCGATAGATTAGATTCATTGGAATCCGTTACAATAAGTCCTGATATTTTTACTTCCCTTAGTTTCACTGATAGCTCTTTTCCAATACAAATCTCTATATCTTATTTAGATATTAATGGCATTCATCATGATGAAATTCGGCAGATGGGATTTACCATTCGAGGAAATATTGATATTAAATCTAGTTCAGTGACTTTTTCCCCTACTATTATTCCTTCTGGAGGCAATGCCAGTTTTATCGGTAGTATATTGAATATAGGTGATAAAGAAGCGCAATTTTTGACTCTATCCATTGCTCCGTCTAATTCTATTCTGACTAATTCTGAAAGCACTCAATATATTGGTGAAGTTGATCCAGATTCGCTTGTTCCTTTTAGCCTTAAATTCCAAGTTAGTGAATCATCACCAAATGGACAAATTCCAATTGAACTAGTAATTAGTTATGATGATTCATATGGAAATACATATGCTATTTCAGAATTCTTTAACTTGAATATAGATGGAAGTATATCGGATTCTATTTCTACAAACGTTCAGAACTGTCCTGAATCGAATAATCTTTTATTACCATTTGCATCACAACAAGATGATTGTCCTAGTTCATTACAATTTTTTAATACGCCAACAATGATAGGAACTGGTATATTTGTTTTTATTATTGTAATCTTACTTATGCGACGCCGAAACAATAATCAACCATTCTAGGTAGATAAATTGTCTTCAGAAATATTACAAACCGAGTCATTAAGAAAGGTCTATACTGGCGAAGGTCTGGAGACAATAGCACTCGATAACGTTAGTATAAAAATTCAAACAGGAGAATTTGTTGCAATTATGGGACCTTCAGGAAGTGGAAAATCAACATTATTAAATTTAATTGGAGCTCTAGATACGCCAAGCTCAGGTAAAATATTTATTGATGGAATTCAAACAACCTCTCTTAATTCTTCTCATCTGGCTCTTTTACGCAATAAAAAAATTGGTTTTATATTTCAATCTTTTAATTTAATTTCTCGTTTTTCAGCACTTGCAAATGTAGAACTTCCATTATCTATTCTTGGTGTTAATTCTTATAAAAGAAAGAAACGTGCTTATGAGATGCTTAAGATGGTAGGATTAGAAGATCGATGGCGAAATAATCCTAATCAACTTAGTGGCGGTCAACAACAACGTGTAGCAATAGCTCGTGCCTTATCTGTTGATCCACCAATTATTCTTGGAGATGAACCTACAGGAAATCTTGATACTAAAACTTCCATGTCTATTATAGATTTATTATACAATCTTAATAAAAATACCAAAAAAACTATAATTCTTATTACTCATGATCCTGTCGTTGCCCAACAAGCTTCTCGTATAATTACTGTTGAAGATGGAAATATTGCCGACGAAGACTACCACATGCCAAAACAAAATTAATATCCATCTAAAGATAGTCAAACGCAAACGATAAAGAACAAAGATCGTGTTTATATCTATAATAAAATTGACTTGTTAAAATTATATACATCTGTTTCTATAATTGTACTTGATATACGGTGTCTGATTTTAATCCAATTCATACAATTCTTGCAATAAGTCTATTGATAGTCACTGCAAAAATATTTGCTTTGATTTTTAAACGCGTAAAACTTCCTGAAGTAATTGGAGAAATTATTGCAGGTATGATTTTTGGACCATTTGCGATAGGTGGTCTGATTATATTAGCAGGTGAACCTATTTTTAGTGGTCCTATTAACGAAAATTATGTTCTTGAAACTTTCTTTGAGATTGGAGGTATGATTATTTTATTTAGCGCAGGATTAGAATTTACATTTAAACAATTTAGAAAAGCTGGCTTGCCTGCATTTGTTATAGGAACTGCAGGAGTTGTTATACCGTTTATATTGGGTTATTATGGAAGTCTATATGTCGGTTTCGAATCACTTGAATCAATACTTATTGCTACTGCTTTAACTGCTACCAGTATTGCCATTACAATAAGAACTCTTGAAGAACTTGATCAATTAAAGAATATCGAATCTGAAATTATGATATATGCTGCTGTAGTAGATGATGTATTGGGTCTTACTGTTCTTGGTGTTGTACTTGCAATTGGAAGTACTGGTTCAATTCCTGGTTTAGCTAGCATTGTATCCACTACAGTATTGACTCTTTCATTATGGGTAGGTCTTTTATTGGGTTCAGTCTATTTGTTACCAAAATTTCTAAATGTCATTGCATCTCGCACTCAAGATCTAAAATTAACCGACGCCACCGAAAAATTTCCTAATGTACCTTCAACACTTGAAACATTAACAATTTTTATCATTCTAGTTTGGGGTGCAATTGCATATTACATTGGATTATCACCAATTGTTGGAACATTCGCTGCAGGTATGGCCATTGCGGGTTCACAGTTTAAGCATCAAATTGAAATCTTTACTAATCATATTAGAATTATTTTTGCCCCAATATTTTTTGCATATGTTGGAGCTCAAATAAATATTATAGAAATATTTAGTATGGATCTTTTTGCATTTGGAGTAATTTTAGTATTGGCTATGATAGGTAAATTTATCGGTTGTGGTATTCCTGCATTTGTATTCTTACGTGATAAAATTAAAGCTCAACGAATTGGTATAGGAATGGCATCACGGGGTGAAGTAGGAATAGTCGTTGCAGGAATTGGATATTCTGTTGGGATGATTGACAGTTATGCCTATACAATTTTGATGGGTGTGATTATGGTTAGCACAATTTCTAGCCCTATTCTTTTACGTTTGTCTCTCACCAAAAATTAAAATCTTATATTGCCAATATGAATTTAATTATTGATGAATACTTCTATAGAATCTGATGCAGTACTTCTATTAGAGGATGGCACTAAATACTTTGGTCAAGGTTTTGGCAAACCTTCTACTGTTGTAGGTGAAGTAGTCTTTAATACTGGAATGGTAGGGTATACTGAATCATTAACTGATCCATCTTATGGCGGACAATTATTGTCGTTTACTTATCCATTAATTGGTAATTATGGTGTTCCTGATTATTCCGACCTTGATGAATTTTCTCTTCCAACTCATTTTGAATCCACAAAAATTCAACCTAATGGTATTATTATAAATGAACTCTGTGAATCTCCTAATCATTGGAGTTCTACAAGAACATTTGACGAATGGCTAAAATCAGAAGAAATAACAGGAATTTGTAATATTGATACTAGAAGCCTCACTCTCAAAATAAGAGAATCTGGCGTTATGATGGGTGTTATTAGTAATGAACAAAATGATATAGCGCTTGATTCTATTCTTAGTAAAGCTAAATCTTATGAAACATTTGAATTTTTTAAATATGTTAGTACTAAATCACCTAAAGTCTATGGTAATTATGTAGATAATGTAGTAATCTTAGATTTTGGTGTAAAGAACGGCATTATTAGGAATGTACTGAAACGAAACTATTCAGCTATAGTGGTTCCATATAATTACAACTTTGAACAAATAATGGCATACAACCCTAAAGGAATAATTGTTAGTAATGGCCCAGGGGATCCACAACGTTGTACTGAATATCTTGATACCATCAATAGAATTTGTAACTCTTCCATTCCAACTTTGGGAATATGTTTAGGTCATCAATTAATCTCACTGGCACTTGGAGCATCAACTTATAAATTACAATACGGACATAGAGGTCAAAATAAATCTTGTTGTGATTTAATTAGTGGAAGAAGTTATGTTACCAGCCAAAATCATGGATATGCTGTTGATTCAACTTCTTTATCAAATACAGACTTACAACCTTGGTTTGTTAATCTTGACGATAATTCTTTGGAAGGTGTTAAACATAAAAACAATTCTTGCATTGCAGTACAATTTCATCCTGAAGCACACCCTGGTCCTTATGACACTTCTTATGTCTTTGATGTTTTCTTTGATATGATTGGCGGTGATTTAACTTGACTAATGAAATTAACAAAATACTAGTTCTTGGTAGTGGAGCAATAAAAATTGGCGAAGCAGGTGAATTTGATTATTCAGGAAGTCAATGTATCAAAGCCCTTAAGGAAGAAGGCATTGAAACTGTATTAGTTAATCCAAATATTGCTACAATTCAGACTGATTCACGTATCTGCCCTCATGTATATTCTATTCCTGTTATTCCAGAATTTGTTACTAAAGTAATTGCTAAGGAACGTCCAGACGCCATTTTACTAAGTTTTGGTGGCCAAACTGCATTAAACTGTGGAATTCAACTTGACAAACAAGGTGTCCTATCTAGATATAATGTTAAAGTCTTGGGTACTAAAATTCGCGGAATTGAGATTACTGAAGATAGAGGTCTTTTCAAACAAAAGATGACTGAATCAGGTATTAATACGCCGAAAAGTCGAGCAGTTTATTCTCTCGAAGAAGCCAAAGAATTGGTTCGAGAACTTGGTTATCCAGTTATGATTCGTGCAGCTTATACATTAGGTGGTAAGGGTGGTGGAGTAGCTCATAATGAATATGAACTTGACGAGATTGTTATCAAAGGAATTGCCAATAGTTTGACAAACCAAGTATTAATTGAAGAATATCTTGGAGATTGGAAACAGATTGAATACGAAATAATGCGTGATTCTGATGGAAATTGTGTCACTGTTTGTAATATGGAAAATGTTCTTGGAATGAAAGTCCACACAGGTGACAATATTGTTGTAGCTCCATCACAAACAATTACTAATCGTGAATATCATAAATTACGTGAAATAGCAATTAAAGCAGCAACTGCTTGTGACATTATAGGCGAATGTAATGTCCAATTCTCTTTAGATCCTAATTCTGAAGAATATAATGTAATTGAAATAAATGCAAGGTTGTCACGTTCTTCTGCACTTGCATCAAAAGCAACTGGATATCCTTTAGCTTACCTAGCTGCCAAAGTTATATTGGGTAAAACTCTTCCTGAACTTTTCAATCAAGTTACTGGTGTAACTACTGCTTGTTTTGAACCCTCTCTTGATTATATTGTGGTTAAAATGCCTCGATGGGACCTTAAAAAGTTTGAAAATGTGTCAAGAAAAATCGGTACGCAAATGAAATCCGTTGGAGAAATTATGTCTATAGGAAGTTCTTTCGAAGAGGCTCTTCAAAAAGCTATTCGTATGGTCGATATAGATAAATTAGGGTTGTGCCAACCTGATTCCCATACTGATTCTAATCCTGAAACTCTTAAAGATAATCTGGTTCACTTTACTGATGAAATTCTTTTTCATATAGTTGAATCTCTACGTTCAAATATTACTCCTGAAGAAATATCAAGAATATCTACTATAGACAAATGGTTTGTTGATAAAATCAATAACGTTGTTAATGTTGAACGTAAACTATTGGAAAATCCCGATCCAAGTGATAAATTACTTATTCTTGAGGCAAAGAAAAAAGGATTTTCAGACAAACAACTGTCTCTTTATTTTAATAAAGACGAATCTGAAGTCCGCAAAATACGAATAAATCATGATATTTTACCCAGAACTAAACAAATTGATACGCTTGCAGCTGAATGGCCTGCACAAACAAATTATCTGTATATAACCTATGATGGTTCTCTTGACGACGTTAAACCTTCTAATAAGAAAAAACTTATCGTTCTAGGTGCTGGCACATATAGAATTGGTAGCTCGGTTGAATTCGATTGGTCTACAATGAATATGGTGTGGGCATTAAAGGAACATGGCTATGATATTATAGTTGTAAATTGTAATCCTGAAACTGTTTCTACTGATTATGACATGAGTGATAGTTTATATTTCGAAGAAATTACACTTGAAAGAATTCTTGATATTTATGATAAAGAAAAACCAGATGGTCTTGTTACATGTGTTGGTGGACAAATTGCAAATAACCTTGTTAATCAATTACAAAATTATGATGTTAAATTGTTTGGAACTTCTAGTTCTAATATTGATCGAGCAGAAAATCGTGAGAAATTTAGTGCATTATTAGATGAAATTGGCGTCTCTCAACCATCATGGCAAACATTCACTTCTCTAGATAGTGCATATAAATTTGCTAATGAACAAAAATATCCTCTTCTCGTAAGGCCTTCTTATGTTCTTAGTGGTGCAGCAATGAGAGTAATCTGGACTAATGATAATCTTAAAACATTTCTTGAAAACGCTGCAAAAGTTAATACTGATTATCCTGTCGTTGTTAGTAAATTCATTGAGGATGCCCGAGAAATAGAAGTAGATGCAGTATCTGATGGCGATGATGTATTTATTGGTGCAATTCTTGAACATATAGAAAAAGCTGGTGTACATTCTGGAGATGCAATAATGACTATTCCGCCAAGAACTCTAGATCCTAGTGAAGAAGCACTTATTATTGACTATACAAACAAAATTGCAAAGCAACTTCAAATTAAAGGACCATTTAATACTCAATTTATTGTTAAAGATGGATCCGTTTCAGTTATTGAATGTAACCTAAGAGCCTCTAGATCTATGCCATTTGTGTCGAAATATAGCGGTGTGAATCTTATGCAAATATCTGCTAATGCACTATTAGGCCGCAAGATTTCTTCAAATCTCCCTAATTATAGAAATATTCAATATGTTGGCGTAAAGGTTCCTCAGTTTTCTTTTATGCAGTTAGATGGCGCTGATCCTAATCTTGGAGTCGAAATGCAATCAACTGGTGAAGTTGCATGTTTTGGTAAAAACTTCTACGATGCTTTTCTTAAATCACTAATCTCTGCTGGTTATAATATACCACGTAAAAACGGTAGCATACTTGTAAGTATTGGCGGTACTGAGAAAAAACAAAAACTCTTACCCGTACTAAAAAAATTCTCTGAACTTGGCTTTAAGATATTTGCTACTGAACACACTGCTGATTTTCTTGATTCTAATAATATTGATTCTATTGCACTCTATAAAATTGGAGAATACGAAAGGAAGCCCAATTTAGAAGATTATTTAATTAAACGTGAATTCGATTTAATCATCAACGTTCCTATGCTTAAATCTTCCAAAAATGCTGATTCTATAATAGAAGACGAATATCTTATACGCAGAAAAGCAGTTGAACTAGGGATTCCTGTAATCACGACCATTGAGTTGGCTGAAGTTTTTGTTGACGGTCTTGATTGGCTCAGTAATAATACACTCACTATTGTAGAAACTGCTAAACAATAAGATTGTCTATACTAATTCGAATTTCTCTTTAATTATTGGAATTATCTTTCTTAGATCCTTTTCTAAAACAATCGAATCTGATTTTTCATTTATCATTTTTATCCCATTGAAAGATATCTTTAATCCTGCTATTTCAAATAATGCAATATCGTTTGCTCCATCTACTGTTGCTACTGTGCTATCCTTTTTTTCATTTATCTCATTTAATATTGATTTGATTGCATTTACTTTATTAGAACCTACTTTTAATTTAATTCCATTTAATTTTCCATCAACAAAAATCAATTGATTTGAAATTGCATAATCAATTTTTAATTCACTTTTAACTCTATTTACTAGTATATCTGGACCTCCTGATACTGTTAATGTTGTAAATCCTAATTTTCGGAGTGCGTTGAAGGTTTCTTTCGCACCATTCATGATGGGTAATTGGTCAGCTGTTTTTATGCATTCTTCATAAGATATTCCTAATAGCTTATTTACTCGTTCTAGTAGACCTTCTTCCCATTTTATTTCTCCATTTATTCCTTTATTTGTAATATCTAGAATTTCTCTTTCTTTTCCAGTGATTTTTGCCAATTCTGGTAAAAATTCACCATCTATTAATACGCCTTCAGTATCAAATATCGCTAACAATAAATCATCACTTCTATATCTCTATTAAATTTTTTTTATTAATGTTTAGAAATTCCTTTCTATTCGTTTAAATATATTTAGATAGTCTATTGTCAGTTTTTGCTATGTCTTTTAAAATTATATCGCTTGTTTTATCAATTAGACTCATTCCTTTTCCTGTAATGGTTCTTCCTTTTGTTGCTTTTTTTTCCACATAACCTGCACTTTCAAGTTGGTGCAGTGGTTTTCTTATTGCTGATTGACCTGCGTTTCTTTGGTGTGGTTTGGCAAATTTCACACGCTTTTTACCTCCATACATTCTTTCAAGGTCTGAAAGGCCTACTGGACCATGAATGTATATCTTTCGTAATAATGACGCACAACGTTCATACCACCATTCTTTATTTTGCGGTGGTCTATGAGAATGCGATCCCATTTTAACATAAAATGACCATTCAGGTGCTTGAATAGAGTCTTCTTCTTTTAATTTTTCTGCTAAATTCACAATTAATAATTCTGGCGGAACCTCGTTTACGTTTGTCAAATGCACTTTCAAAATAATTTATATCATATTTAGGTTTGACTGTTGACTATCATTTTCCTATAACTGTATCCACAAAATAAACACGTAATATTGATTGACTTTCTTATTTTAGAAAGTCGAATCCGAGAATTAAAACCAGGTACTATGAATCTTTTACATTTATGACAGAATAACATTCTATTTGAAAAATCTAATCTTACGTTGAATTTTGTACATAGGTTCTTTATAATATTTGCTTGAACAATAGAAAGAGGCACATTATTTTTAGAATTATATATTGCATATTCTAAGAGCTCTTCTGCTCTTTTTTTTGCTATGATTCTTTTTTTAATTTTTACATTCATAAAATCTTAGTAATGTATTTAACAAATAAAAATTTTTACTATTTAATTTGGAAGGATTATCTATTATTCTAGCTGATTCAGCTCTTGAACCTGTTCCTAAAGAACTTTCTAATCATCCTGTTATTCGTAAATATAGAACTTTGTATAAAAAACATTCTGATAATATACTTCTAGATAAAAGTTTTCATAGTCCTTGCATGAAACTTTTACCAGATAATGAAAAACGTGGAAGACCTGATATTGTTCACTTGAGTTTAATTTCGCTTACATCTTCACCATTGTATTTGGAAAAAAAATTGAAGGTTTATGTCCATACAGTTACAAATTCTGTTATTGATATAAATTTTGGCGTACGATTGCCAAAATCATATTCACGATTTAGTTCTCTAATGGAACAACTCTTTTCTATTAAAACAATAATTAAAGACGATTCGACTTTATTATCATTACGCGCTTGTTCTTTTCAAGAACTTCTTAAAGATATAAATCCCGATCTTACTATGGCTCTCACACGGAAAGGTAGATTTGAAAATATACCCAACATTATTGCGCAATTATCTGACTATTTACGGCCAGTTATAGTAATTGGTGGTTTTTCACATGGTAGTTTTTCTAAAGATATTGAAGCAAATTCTGATTATATTTATTCTATTAGTCGACGGAAATTAGAATCTCACCTTGTATGCTCTCGGATCGTCTATGAACTTGAAAAAATAATTCTATCTGATTACGGATAATATTTTTTAGCTATGGTTGACTCAATTTAATTAATGCGGTCGTCGTCCAGTCCTTCATTAGGGGACTATCTGGTCTAGGACATAGGCCCTCCAAGCCTGTAACATGGGTTCAAATCCCGTCGACCGCATCTACAAAAATTTTATATTACTAAGAATACTTAATTGGAATTATCCGGTTTGAAGAAAATTAACAAATTGATAATGCCGAGGTAGCTCAGCCTGGGAGAGATAATTTACTCTAACACTCGGCTGAAGACCGAGCTGTCGCCGGTTCAAATCCGGCCCTCGGCATCTAATTCGACCAGTTTTATATAATAAACTCAATTAATTAATCTGTGCAACAATATGTCAAGATCCTTGTATTGGATTTAGATGGAACTGTTTTTGACAATGGATATTTATCGATTGAAGAAATTCGTAATATTCGAAAACTCTCCCAAACTGGTGTCCGAATAATAATATCTACTGGTCGTACATTACATTATGTTTTAGGTATCACTCGAAGTTTGGGAATAAAAGATGTTATTATTTGTGAAGAAGGTGCTATTTTGTATGATTGTCAAACACATACCAAACAAGTATTTGGTGATTTATCTGATATTAATATTCTAAAACAAAATTTATCCGAATGGCTACCAATATGTCGTATACCGAAAGAGGCTCATCATGATAAACAAATTATTCTTGCTTTGGATAGAAATCCAAGAGGTAATCTCGATGATTTTGTTGAAGAAGTTAGGTCTATATTAATAGAAAAAAATCTTAATTTGAATATAACTCGGTCTGATGAAATGATAAATATTATGCCTCCAGGAATTAATAAAGGATCCACACTGAGAAAATTTTTAAACGATGAGAAAATTAATCCTGATTCAGTAGTAGCAATTGGTGACTCTCTCAATGATTTATCCGTTTTTGAATTGGTTGGTTTTTCTGTTGCAGTTCGCAATGCTACAGATAAATTAAAACAACATGCTGATTTTATTTGTACAAAAGATAATGGTCTAGGTGTATGCGAAGTTATAGATATGATATTTGCAAATAATATGAAATATGTATAGTACAATTTTTTAATGATTTCATTCTTTAGTTAATTATGGAAGTAGAGCATTGGAATGAAAATTGGGGCGTTCTTAATGAACAAAACATGAAAAAAAAATTGGAGAATGAAGGCTTTTTGGTTGTTGTTTATACTTATTTACCTGGGACATATTTTCCTGAACATTCGCATTCTATCGATAAAATAGATACTGTGATATCTGGTCAATTTAGAATGACTGCTATGGGCAAGAAATTCATTTTAGGTCCTGGTGATATGTTATTGGTTCCTGCTAATACTGTTCATACTGCTGAAGTTATTGGAGAAAACCCTGTTGTTAGTTTAGACGCTACAAAAAAGTAAGGCTGTTAAAATTTTCTTATTCCTATTATAAAACCTAGTAAAAAACCAATTGCAAATGGAATATTTACTAAAGCAGCTGTCAATAAAGAAGAACCTAATAGTTCTGTTTGTTCTATTACGAAATTAGTTAAAAATTTATAATTTATACCCAAAAGTTCTGTATATCCAAAATAATTTACTGCAACTAATATCAATGCAATCAATATTACAAGTAGTTTTGCAATACGTTTGAATGTATATCCTGCTACTATGCCTCCCAGTAATCCATATCCAATTACAATTAAAATTGATGTTATTATTCCGTATTCCATATCTATATATGATATTATCTGTGTAACATAAAAATTACGTTGATAGATGTACGCCGTGAGTGGGATTTGAACCCACGATTCCTTGCGGAGACAGGATCTTTGCCGAATAGCAATCCTGCGCCCTACCAGGCTAGGCGATCACGGCAAAAGAAACATAGTTGTTGACATTATTAACATTTAAAAAAATATATAAAATATTATATCTTTCCTGTTTTAAATATTCTTATTCCTGCTATTCCTATCCACATGCCTAAGATAACAGCTTCTATAAATTCTGGAATTGCTGCTCCTTCTGGATAAATTTCACCTATTGGTATTCCCAATGTTGAAAATACTAATCCTAAGATTACTACTAATGCTACTGCACCTGCACCAATGCTAAATAATCCGAAAGTTCTGTCACTTGCTATTTTACCTGAACCAATAATCATCAAACTTATTGGAGTTGTAACAAAGTACATCAGCGCAACTGTTCTATGTACCATTGGAAAATTCTCTGTAAATATTCCTACTAATGCAAGATTGATACCTCCAATAAATAAAATTGCGTAAGCTATTTTATTTCTTCTATTGCTTGCTAAAATAGACCTTGTTAAAACTACAAATAATGCTATTAGAGAACCTGCAATAATCATACCTATATTGAATAGATAGATTGCAATTTGTGTACCGCCAGATTGCTCTACTCCAAGATCACTTAATGCATTTTCTTGCCAACTAAACCATGGAGAAAAATAAATCGATAATAAAACCATTAGAATGCCAATTATTGGACTTGCTATCCCTGCTAAACTTCCTATTCTTAACATTATTTTTTAATACATGTTACTGCTTTAAGAATATTGGCAACAGCCCCAAAGGGATTCATATTGTAAATAAGCCCTTTTCCCAACTCACAAAGTCATTCACGTAGACGTGAAAGCGCAGCCACCCCACTATACGGATGCTCCCTCCCGGACCTGTCCGGTTTCAGTAGTTGAAGAATCATCATCTCCTTCGAGTTGACTATCTCTTGTGACCACCAATCGCGGCGTGATTTCATTCAAGCAAGAGGGCAGGTTCTTATTTATCATATTTTAGCCCTTGGTTACTGGTGCTGCATATAGCCGGTTTCAGCACGGGGGACGGCTATCCCCCCAACCCTACCTATTGCCATTATATTGATTATCTTAATAATATATAGATGACTTGTTCTTTTCTCTATCTGATGTGGTTTTTATATCGTAAATAAATAGCAAAAATAACGGTAAAAAATATCAAAAAATATATCCATATTGTTTGTTGTTTTAAGATTGAATTATTGTCTTCTGATTCTATATCATATACAAAAAAAACATTATCTGGTACATTCTTAATTTCTGTATTTCTTTCTATGACATCTGCTAATGATGTATTTGAAATTTCTTCCTTGACCATTCTTAAATCTGGGTCATTTAAATAAAACAAACGATCTCCATCTCTTATTCGTTCAAACTGATCTTTTATAATTAAATATCCTGTTTGTCCAAGAGTAGATCCTTCTAAATGTTCTTCTGCTAATATGCCGATTATTGCATCAAGTTCATCAATATCCCCATATGCAGCTTTCAATCTCATTCTGACCTCTTCGTCCTTATTTATATCATTGAATCCTTCTACTCGGTTTAATCCAATTTCCTTTCTTACAGAATTATAATTAGGTATTCCATGATCTCTACCTCTTACTATGTCTAATACACAAAGATCTAATCCTCCTCTTTCTGGTTCATCAAATAAGAAATTTCTGATACTATTATGATAATAAATATCATTTGCTTGTTGTTTTGTCATAAAAAGCCCTCGTAGTATTGAATCAATTCCTTGTCTGTGAATTATTACTGGATTAAAGAAAGTTTCTTTCATTGGAATGGATTGTACATCTTGTGTTGAATTTACTAATATTACTCTCTCGCCTACTTGACTATGCCCAATTCGAAATGCTACTACTGAAAAAATATGAGATATCTGAGGATTTGTCGATTTATTATAACCTTTGTACTCATCTAATTCTATTCCTAATGATGGTAAAAACTCGTTATATGTTATAGATTGAATTATTGCCGTATTGATTTTTCTTGCTTTTTGAAATATCTCTTCATCTGTCAAGCCTGGTTCCGCACTATGGATTTCTTTTGCAATTCTGTTATGTTCTCTAAGAAATAATGTATGTAAAGCCGTTATTGCAATATGTTCATTCGATCTAATTTCTCCTGCAAAGAACGCTTGTCCTCTTACTTGCTTTTCCTCTAATGACCCTACTGGGGCTAATGGCAATAAATCTCCAGAATTATGCTGACTTACTTTTAATTCTCCACCTTCAAATGTTCTCAATTTGTTTGCGCGTGATTCTGAAGAACCATATATTACACTTCCATCTAACCATGCAGTTATTGTGTTTATTTGTTCACGTGGATTATTCTTAGAAGTTCCTGTATTTACATCATACAGACTCCGAAAAACCGACATCATTGTTCTATTCATTTCATAAAATTGGTCATTACGAGGGGCTAATATTTGAATTCTATCTAGGTTTCGTAGTGATGGATCAAATATTGCAGTAGGTGTAAAATCTATATCATGAGATATGAATTGTGCAAAAACCCAGTTCATATCTGATAAATTCCTTTCATCAATTATATCCAATTCTGGTTGTTGCTCACAAACAAAATTACTTACCAATCTTGGATTAGGAGAATTTTCATTTGATAATGAAGCTATTCCATCATTGTACGCTGGAGTGACTATTCTCAATAAGGTTAGATTTGCTGAACCTTTTGTTGGTTGTTCTATATTATTACCTGTTCCATCAAAGCTATAATAATCATTTACAGTAGTAATTAGTAATATATTTTGTGCAAATACTGGATTTATTATTAATATAAATAATAAAATAAAAATTAATTTCATTTATGAATATTTTATTTCGGTAAAGATTTTGCTAATTGATTTAATCTTTTTACTGTTACTGAACCTGTAGTTAGTTCTCCAGTAAAAGTAAATTTCGGACCAAATATTGCATAGTTTACAGGAGCTTCACCCTCATCAAAATATGCCGTAAAAGCAAATGATTTTTCGTCTACTGCAACAACCTCTGGTAAAAATGGTTCTGGTTTTATTCTTGAACCAAAAACTTGCCCTCTTGCAGATGCCTCAGTAAAACAATCTCCACTTGAACCTTCTAAAATACAAGTTGAATTTTCAGATTCTTCAATTGATTTAACATGTAAGCTCTTTGTAGACATTAACATAAAAAATGTATTTTTCTCAATTTTAACTTCTCCCATTTTATATGTTGGCATTATAAATGCTTCAGGATTGTTATCTACTCTACAGATTGCTGTTCCATGATCGAAATAAAAATTTTCATCCATTCGTATTGTTGGTTTTTTATCAATTATATTTGGCATTTTTTTTATATTGCTTCCTCCACCGTATAATGCCCATGAATTTAGTAAATCTAATTTATCATTTAGTCCAGTAATGCTTTCTTCTAGCTCTGTATTTCTTGTCTTTACTTCTGTCAAGTTGTTATTTGAATTTAGTAAACCTATCCCTCCAATACCAAGTCCTATTGCTGCTCCTCCGAGATATTTTATAAAATCTCTTCGATTTTGCTTGTTTTCTTTAGGTTTTTGCATGTGAAGGTTTACAATTCACTTGTTTATATATATAACGGCATTATATTTTTCTATTAAATATTTTGCTTTTTATTTTAACATGGTATGGAGTAGAGCTTTATGCATGTGAAGTTTATTTTCAACTTGTTTCCATATTAACGAATTATTTCCATCAATTATTTCTTTTGAAACTTCTTGTCCTCTTGTTGCTGGTAAACAATGCAAAAATACTGCATTATTTTTAGCATGTTTCATTAACGTTTTTGAAACTTGATACGTTGGAAGAAATGCCTTTAGTTTCTTTCTTTTCTCTTTTTCCATTCCCATTGAAATTATGCTATCTGTTATTACAACATCAGCATTTTGTACAGCTTTTATCGGGTTTGTTGTTAATTCAAATTTTACTTTATGTTTTTCAGCTAATTCTGATGCAATCTTAATAATTCTTTTCTTAGGGAAATATCTACGCGGACTTGAAATTGAAAAATTTGCTCCAAGTTTTATTGCCCCTATAGTTAAATCATTACATACATTATTACCATCTCCTATCCATGTTATTTTTATATTTTTAATTGGTCCTTTTTCTTCAACAATTGTTTGTAGATCTGATAAAGCCTGACATGGATGATTTGTATTAGTCAATGCATTAATTACCGGAATAGAAGAATATTTTGTATATTCTTGAATTTCCATATTACTAAATGTTCTTATGACTATAATATCTAAATATTGGGATAGAGTACGAGCAGTATCCTTGATAGATTCACCTCTTGAAATCTGTAGATCTGCATTATTAAGAAAAATTACATCTCCTCCTAATTGTTTCATTGCTATTTCAAAGCTAATTCTTGTGCGAGTAGATGGTTTTTGAAAAACTAATCCTAAAATTTTGTTTTTATATTGGTTTTTACTAATCTTTAACTTATTTTTTTTAAATTTAATAGATAATTTGATTAAATTTGTAATTTCCTTTGATGTTAATTCTTCCATTGAAATTAGATCAGACTTCATTTATTCTTTCACTTTTTTTTATGTATTGAACAGATTTGCAAGAAACTTTTCAATGCTAAATTGTTCAAGGTCTTTATATTCTTGCCCGGTTCCTATATAAATGATAGGCTTTCCAGTAGTGCTTAAAATTGATAACATTGCTCCTCCTTTTGTATTTGCATCTGTTTTTGTTAAAATAGCACCATTAAATTTTGCATATTTATAGAATTCTTCCGCTTGTGATAATAAATCATTTCCTGTGAGTGAATCACCTATAAAAATCGTATAATTTGGATTAATTACACTTTCAATTTTTGATATTTCTTGCATTAAATTTTTACTTGTTTGAACACGTCCTGATGTATCAATTAATACAACATCTATATTGTGTGATTCTGCATAATTTACACCATCTCTAGCAACTGCTGCAGGATCTGATCCGTATTTCTGAGCAATTAATTTTACATTTAATTTTTCTGAATGTTCTTTCAATTGTTCTATTGCTCCTGCTCTAAATGTGTCAGCAGCTACAATTACTACTCCTAATTTGTTCTTTTTTAATAAATATGCTATTTTTGCAACTGTGGTAGTTTTTCCAGAACCATTTATTCCAATTATTAGTACTTTAAACGGACGAACAGAACTTGATTTTATTAGTTCAATTAGATTTATTTCTTCACATTTTTCAAAACTATTTTGAATTGAATTTCTTATTCTTTCTTTTATCACTTCAGAAATTTCGGTTTTCCTTGATATGGATTTGTTACTTAATTCAATCTTTAATTCATCTGAAATCTTTTTCACTAAATCAAATGCAATTTCACTTTCAAGTAATTGAATTTCAAATTCTTCCATGATTTCGTTTAACTGATTTTGGGAAATTGTTTTTTCTTTGGTTGCTTTAGTGATTGATGAAACTGCAAAACGAACTTTATCGAACATTTTTATTGCCTTGTTGAACTAGATTATTTAATTCTGATCTAGTATTGTTATATTGTTGAATTAATTCGTTCTTTTGCACACCTAAAGATTTTATTCCTTCTTGAATATCTTTGATTCTATTTTCAATAAAATCAATTATTTGTTCTGGTTCTTTTTCTATTGTAACTCCAGCTCCAATATTCAAAAAGAATTTTGGATTATTACCAATTTTTACTAAGATACCTGATCCTAATGGAAATAATGCGTCTTTATACGATGTTTTTGAAAATGTTTTTGCTGCTTCTATTGATGCTTTATTTTCAATAATTGCTTTCATTGACATGCCTTCTCTATTATTGATTTCCTCTAAATATGATTCTAAAAGTTTTAATTGTTGGGCTAATACTTGCGCTTGTTGTTCTAAACTCAAATTAGATTCAATTTAATTTTGTTCTTTAAAAACAATTACTTTGACATAAAAAAATTCTATATCCCAAATGCTTTGCTTAATATATGTAGTTCAGGTCCACTTGTTTGATTTCCCACTAATATGTTTTTTGAATTTGCTGTAATGCCTGATGAAACATACGGCGTTCCGCTGTTTACTGTAGCAGGCTCTACATTTACTTTAAGAACTTCACTTACTATTTCGATTTCTTTTTTTGTTATTCCTGGATGAACGATAGCTCCTTTATTTGTTGCATTTATGAGAGCTCCAGCTAGATTAATTGATGAAATATTCATTTTTTTTACTGTGACTTGTAATGATTCAGAAATTTGCTTAACATTTTTTTCAGTTAACAAAGTGGAAACTATTGCTCCTTTGTCATTTACAGCTATTAAATTTCCAATAGCTGTAAATTTTGATTCTAATTTAACAACGTTTAATCCTGTTTGCTTTTCTATTTTTTTTATCTCATAACCTTCTGCTAGTTTAGATACCATTATTGCATTATTATTCATTACAGTTAGTGCTCCAATTAAATGTGAACCACCTATTGATATAGTTAATGATGAAACATCTAAATATTTTTTAATTATATTTACTTTATTTTTTGAGAGTCCTTGTGGAATTAAAACATGACTGTCATTAGAACGTAAAAAAATTCCTATATTTGGATTTCTGTAAACATTCAAACGAATTATATCCAATTATTTTTTACACAATAATTAATTTAGAAGATGACTTATAGAGGTTACTATATGAGATTATATAATTGAAATGCAATATAATGTTGTATCTTATCTTGATAAACTAAAAAAATCTAAATTTCGTAGCAGCTTTAAATTATCTCAAAATGATTATTTGTATATTGAAAAAAAAGGTATTATGACAATATCTTTACATACTAAAGAATTTATACACGTTAGATTATCTCCTGCTAATCCAAAAAACGACGGCAAACAAACTCCTTTTAAAAATCATCCGGTTTTCATTGCTCAACATGCTACTGCTACGTGTTGTAGAACGTGTTTAAATAAATGGTATAGAATACCCAAAGGTCAAATATTATCTATTCGACAAGTAGATTTTTGTATAGATCTCATAATGACTTGGATAACTATTCAGTTAGACTTACTCTCATCTTCATAATTTTACTTTTTTTGAAATTAATATAAAACATCATAATTAACACATAACTATTGATTAACGACAAAGAGGGTCATATCATGGAGTTACCAAGTAAAATTCTAATCGGTAACAAAATTATTCCGGATCTTGGTAATTTTTTAAATGATTTAAATGTAAAAAATAATGTTCTGGTTGTAAGCGGTTCAAATATTAAACATAATCTTGAAGATCAAATTGTTACTTCATTAACTCAATCTAAAATTAATTATGTTTGGAAAGAAATCGATGCTGCTACTAGTAAAATTGCCGATGACGTATCAAAAATGGCTATAAATCTCAAATCCTCTATTATTCTCGGCATTGGCGGTGGAAAATCCATTGACACTGCTAAATTGGCATCTTTTAATTCTAAAATGCGATTTGTAAGCGTTCCGACTAGCGCATCTCATGATGGAATTGCTAGTCCCTTTGCATCAATTAAAGGATCAGATCGACCTTATTCTCTGATTGCACGTCCTCCAGTTGGAATATTTGCTGATATAAATATTATTTCTTCTGCTCCAAGTAAATTATTATCTAGTGGTTGTGGTGATTTAATTGCAAAAATGACTGCTGTAAAAGACTGGGAGCTTGCTCATAATTATACAAATGAACCTTTTAGAAAGTATGCTGCAAGTTTGGCATATATGAGTTCTCAGATATTGTTTGATCAATCATTAACATTTACACGACAAAAAACTGATCATGTTAGAGATATTGTTGAAGCATTGATTAGCGCAGGAGTTGCCGCTGGTATTGCGGGTACTAGTAGGCCTTGTAGTGGTTCTGAACACTTGATTAGTCATGCCCTTGACTTGATTGCTCCTGGAAAAGGACTACATGGAGAAAAATGTGGAATAGCTACAATATTAATGGCCAAACTTCATGGTTTGGACTGGCAAAATATAAAATTAGTTCTAAAAAAACTAGGATGTCCTACAACTATAAAAGAAATTGGTGTGACTGATGAGCAATTGTTTGAGGCTATTAGAATTGCTCCTGATATCCGTAAAGATCGATTTACTATTCTTCATAAGTTGAGACTTCAAAAACAAGAAATTGAAGATTTGATTTCAACAACTAATCTTAATTAGTTTATATTTTTTGTCTTTATGATTTATCATCCTTCTCTGGTTCTGCTGATTTAATATCATCCTTCTCTGGTTCTGCTGATTTAATATCATCCTTCTCTGGTTCTGCTGATTTAATATCATCCTTCTCTGGTTCTGCTG
>PAVW01000005.1 GCA_002713205.1 Nitrososphaerota archaeon | reverse complement strand
TCATCTCCTTCTGCAATTTCAATCCAGTCTTCTTGGCATAAGATACCAACTCCTGCAACTACTTCGTCAACTTTTACTTGGAAATCGCTATCGGAAAGGTCAGGATGTTGTTTCTTAAGAATTATTTCATACCTACGTCTTAATTCTTGTCTTCGAAACTTTTCATTCTTTTCAGCAAAAAATGAGGTGGCAGTGGTTTTACCAGTGCCTGTAGGACCTGTAAATGTAGTTGCAGTTCCATTTTGGTTTAGAACACCTGATCCTGCATGGGCGGATATAACATTTACAAGAGATAATATAGCCATTAATGGAGATAATACACCTCTAGATTTTATTTCTCCATGATAATCAGTATTAATTGTTGTAATACTAATCTCATCAGGNAATTCAGCTAATGGTACAAAGAGTACAAAGTTTGATGATGCAATCGTATTCTTCTTTGGATCGTAAAATCGAGAATCAGAATAAGATTCAGGAAGACCCAACTCTTTTGCAGAAGATCCTTTTTCTTGTAGTTTAGAAATTATTGATTTGAAATCATCTTCAGTTTTTGGAAGATTGATTAGTGATCTAATCTTAACATTAGGAATACTACGATTGATTTTGTCAAATCTAGATTGAATAATGCTTCTAAGGTCAAGCATTTCTTTGTCTTGTAGATCAAAGAAATTAACATCAGTAGTTAGATTAAGATAAGGTGCATTTCCTTCATGTCGGTATTTAATGCCAGCGCATAGATAGTCACGAGTTAAGGTCGCTGTATTATCAAGAATTTCAAATGCCTTTAACCAAGCATCTGCTTCTTCACAATCTTTTGCACTATCTTCTTTAGATAGACGTGTGACAAGTCTCTCTGCACGTCCCATAATAATGGTGTTATTAGAATTAATTACTGCACCAGTCATGGGTTGAAAATCTTTTCGATCACGTAAAATAATTTCTCCACGATCATTTGTTCCAATTTGTTGGAAGTTTGGATAAATCTTTAGCCAAACACCAAACTTTGGTGTTTGATCATTTGTAAGTACGCCAACAGGAAGTTTTATACCAGCAAATTCTTTTCCTCTAGTTTTAGCAAGAGTTAGAACTTCATTAGGAATGAGGTATTGAGCAGTAACAGTTTTCATATCATCACTCATTACTCGATATCTAATTCCAAATGTTTTTACGGGGTATCCTAGGTCAGCCATTTTTATTTTATCGAGAGCTTTTTCATCGACAAAGATTACTGCATCATCAGCTAAACGGACAACTTTTTGGATATCATTTTTAGATTCTTCTTTAATAAAATCATTAATTATATATTCTGTTTTCATATCCATATCTATAATATAAAAATTCAAGAATCAATTATAAAAAGTCTTGTACAAAATATTAATCACGTATAGCTTCAAGAGTACCTACAGCACTCCAGATAGTAACACGAGAAAATGACGGTATATTTGGATCTTGTGAAATTTCATCCAACGTACTTATAGCATTTGCAGCTCGTGCTCCAGGACTTGACGAATCATTTTGTAAACTAAATATAGTATCTTTAATTAATTTACGTATATTTCTAGGAGTAGTAGAAGTTTCAGACATAGATTGCAATGTTCCTATAGCCTTAAGCATTAATTCCTCATTTTTCTGTTGTTTTTTTGTTGCCAAAATCAGTCACTTATTGTTAATTATAATAGAATAACATAAATTTAAAATATTTATGGGCCATGGGAGATTTGAACTCTCGACCTTTCGATATCTGAATATATTATCAGTCGAACGCTGTTGTCGTAATACTCTAACCAAACTGAGCTAATGGCCCTACTGCCATTTTTTCATAATCATTTATATAAATGATGGATATATTTGATAATTTCATGTATAGTAAATATAACTATAGTAATACCTATTAAGATGACAAATATATTAAAAACAATGACAGAAATTGCATTTGATTATGATAAATATGATTTCAAGGATTCAACGGAAAATTATGTATATAAAGGCGAAAAAGGCTTGTCTGAAGGCATAGTCAGAATGATTTCGGAAACAAAAAATGAACCGGAATGGATGCTTGACTTCAGGTTAAGATCACTTAAATTATTTTACTCAAAAGAGATGCCAAAATGGGGAGCAAATTTAGCGCAGATTATATTCGATAATATTTACTATTACGCTAGGCCAACTGAGAAACAAGCAAAGAATTGGGACGATGTTCCAAAAGATATCAAGAATACATTTGATAAGTTAGGAATACCAGAAGCGGAAAGAAAGTTCTTAGCAGGAGTAGGAGCTCAATATGAATCAGATGTAGTATATCACAGTCTAAGAAAAGATTTGGAAGAACAAGGAGTAATATTTTATGGAATGGATGAAGGTTTAGAGAAACATGAAGACATTGTGAAAGAATATTTTAGTAAAATTATTCCGCCAGAAGATAATAAATTTGCAGCGTTGAACAGTGCAGTATGGAGTGGAGGTTCTTTTGTTTATGTTCCAAAAGATGTTCATGTAGATATGCCTTTGCAAGCTTATTTTAGAATAAATGCAGAAAACATAGGTCAATTTGAGAGAACATTAATTATTGCCGACGAAGGAAGTTCAATTCATTATATTGAAGGTTGTACTGCACCTGTTTACTCATCAGAATCATTACATTCAGCAGTTGTAGAATTAATCGCAAAGAAAGGTGCAAAAATACGTTACACCACTATACAAAACTGGTCAAGTGATGTTTATAATTTAGTTACTAAACGAGCTCATGCATATGAAAACGCGACAGTAGAATGGATAGATGGAAATATTGGAAGTAAAATAACTATGAAATATCCATCAGTATATTTACTAGGTCGGGGGGCTAAGGCAGAAATCTTATCTTGTGCATATGCGGGCAAAGGACAGCATCAAGATTCTGGAGGTAAAGTAATTCACCTTGCACCAGATACTTCTTCAAAGATAATTTCTAAATCGATTTCGAAGGATGGTGGAAGGACAAGTTATAGGGGATTATTACATGTTGCCAAAGGAGCAAAAAATGTTAAATCTACGGTAAGATGCGATGCATTACTCTTAGATGATGATTCAATTTCAGATACATATCCATATAACGAGGTAATTGAAGAAGATGCCACATTAACTCATGAAGCAACAGTAGGTAAAATTGGAGAAGGACAGTTATTTTATTTAATGTCTAGAGGATTAACTGAAGACGAAGCCACACGAATGATAGTATTGGGATTTTTTGAACCATTTCTTAAGGAACTACCAATGGAATATGCAGTTGAATTAAATAAATTAATGGCAATGGAAATGGAAGGATCAGTAGGTTAAATTTAATCAATAATTTAAGAGATTATTATATATGCAGATAAATTCTTTTGGTGAAATATCTGAAGAAGTTATTCAAAAAATTTCTAAATGGAGAAATGAACCGTTATGGATGTTAAAATTCAGATTAAAAAGTTTTAACAAGTTTAAAGAATCTCCATTGGAACAATCAAGTTTATTCACAAGGTATAGTAACGTCATTTCTGAATTTAATGGTGAACATCTAAACTATTTACAAAACGAACAACCAAAAATAGCACAGAAAGAAACAGATATAAATTTTTTACAAGTAGATAATGAAATTATAGAAAACAATGTCAAATATAGCAATTTCCATGATGGATTGATATTAACTAATATAAATAAAGCAATTAAAAAAAATCCAGAACTTGTAAAAAAATATCTAGAAAAAAGTTCTAACATAATAAAAGATAAATTTGAATATCTTTCAGATGCATTATTTAGCACAGGAATTTTTTTATTCTTACCAAAAGGTTCAGTAATTAATGAAACAATAAGATATATCAACAGACAAGAATCTATGAATAGAGGTATATTTAATAAAAATTTTATAATTTTAGAAGATGAATCTAGTCTTAATTTATTTAATGAACATTATTCAGCAGTTACAAAGTCAAATAAAGACGCTTTAATTTTTGGAATTTCACAGGATATTTTTGTAGGAAAAAATTCTAAATTAACATTCACAGAAATGGAATTATTTCATGATAATGTATCATCGATAATTAACAGAAGAGTAGAAGCACAAGATGGAAGTTTAATTAGTTTATCAACGGGATATTTTGGAGGAAAAATAACTAGATCGAGAAGTTGTTCTTATCTAATAGGGAATAAATCACAGGTAGAAGATTTGCAAATCGTAATAGGATCTAAAGAAGAACAATACGATTTAGCAACCAGTATTTATCATTCTGGGATTAGTACAAAAGGAATAGTAGATGTAAAAGGGGTAATGGGAGGAAAATCTCAAATGACTCTAAAAGGTATGAATAAAATCGAAAAGAAAGCTCATGATGCAGATACATTTCTTGGAGGTCATGCAATCTTATTAGGTAATCAAGCAAGAGCAAATATAATTCCAGGATTAGAAATTGATAACAGGAATGTAAAAGCAAAACATTTGGCAGCGGTTGCGCCAATTGATGATGAACTTCTGTTTTACATGCAATCACGAGCTTTAGATAAAGAAACATCAACTAAGTTAATAATTACAGGATTTTTAGAATCTATTGTAAAGAGAATACCTATAGAATCAGTTAGAGAACAAATTAATGAAATGATTGAANATAAATTTGAACAGATGGCAATTTATGGAAATAAAAAATTTATACAAAAAGAAGCATCACCCGTAAATGGTGAATATATGAAAATATGCAAATTATCTGAAGTGGAAAATGGAAAAATGAAGAATATAGAAATCAAGAACAATAATATTTTAATTGTAAATATTGATAATAAGATATTTGCGACAAGCGGTCAATGTACTCATGAATCAGTTAATTTGGAGGATGGTTTTATTTTAGAAAATGAAATTACTTGCCCAGTACATTTATCGAAATTTGATTTAAAGACAGGGAATCCACTTAATCCACCAGCTACAGAAAAGTTAAGAATATACAATGTAAAAATACAAAATAACGAAATATATATTGAATTAGACTAGTATAGCAGAGAAATTTAAAAGTAAAAGCAACAATTAACCTAAATAGGGCCGGTAGTTCAGCGGTAGAATAGCACAAGCTCTCAGATCCGATTTGCATTCGGAAGGTCAGGGGTTCGATCCCCCTCCGGTCCATTGATAACAAAAATACGACGTCAATTTTATAAGAGTGAAAAATAACCAATATAGTGAATTTAGATGGTTAAGAAGAACGTTGTAAAGAAAAAAGCAGCTCCAAAACGCAAAGCTGCAAAGAAGGCAGCTCCAAAACGNAAAGCTGCAAAGAAGGCAGCTCCAAAACGNAAGGGCGGAGCTAAGAAACGCGCAGCTCCAAAACGNAAAGCTGCAAAGAAGGCAGCTCCAAAACGCAAAGCTGTAAAAAGAAAGGCAGCTCCAAAGAAAAAAGCTACTAGAAATAAAGGATTATCTTCTGGGTTGGATGATACATTTGAGTTATGGTTAAAACAACAAGTAGCTTTGCTAAAGAAGAAACGTTAATAGAATTAATTGATTCTAAAAGAACCTGCAATCTTCATTAATTTTAAGACCTATCCTGAAGCTACAGCAAAAAATGCCCTGAAATTAGCTAAAATCATTGATGGTGTATCAAAGGAATTAGAAATAACTATATTTGTTTCGCCTCAATTTACCGATATTCATCCAATAATTACAGAGTACGATATACCAGTCTTTGCACAACATATAGACTATGTCAGGCCAGGTCGAAATACTGGATATATAATTCCAGAGTCAATTAAACAAATAGGATGTGTAGGAGCATTAATTAATCATTCTGAGAAACCACTTTCTTCCAATGATATAGAATTAACAATCGAGAGATGTAAAGAAACTGAATTAATATCATGTATTTGTGCAAGTAATGCTGAAGAAACAAAGTCCATAGCAACAAAACATCCCGATATGATGATTGTTGAAATACCTGAATTAATTGGGACAGGAAAAGCAATTTCTACTGTTAACCCTGAAGTAGTTCTAAACGCGATAAAAGTAATTCGAGAAATAGATGAAAATGTGTTTGTAATTTCTGGATCTGGAATATCAACAAAAGAGGATGTTGTTAAAGCTGTTGAACTAGGTATGCAAGGTATTGGTTCAAGTAGGGCATTTGTTACCGCGGATAATCCAAAAAAAGTTTTAACAGAAATGGCATTAGCATTGATTAAATAAATTATAAAACAGCAGAATGCTCAAACTGTTTTTATAGAAATATAATATTTAACGAGAAACTGTAAAATAAATTCTAGTTTTATTATTAAAATGCAATATAAAATCCAATAGCAAAGGCAATTATTGTTGCAACTAAACCTGCAAGAACAAATAACATTTCAGGTCTAGGTTCTGTTTCTTTTATTTCAGCATAATCATCTCTGTATCTATATATGGCCCAAACATTTACAAAACTACCTGTAATAAAAAATAATGTAGGTAATACTGTACTAATTTCAATACCAGAAGATATTTCTTCCGGACCAGCACCAGGATCAGCTCCTGGAACCATAACCGTAGAACGGCTTAGAGCTACGTTGACATTGACAGATAGAACGCCACCAGTAATAATGATTAAACCAATAAGTAATCTAATAAGATATTTTTTTTCAACTTTTGGATATTGTTTTTCAGGGCCTCTATATTTTTCCATTACTGCCAAATTGAATCAATATATTAATCTAAAAAAATCCTTTTAAATGTAGCGGAATTAAGCAGGTAATCTAAAGTTCTCTTTAATAGTATCTAGAACAATATGAGTATTTGTTCTCTCTACAAAAGACATTGAAAGAAGTTTTTTTGTAAATTGATTTAGTTCCTGACGATTTTTAAATTTAGCAATAATAATAGCGTCGTTATCCCCTGTAACATCATACACTGCACATGTAACTTTCATTTTAGCAATTTCTGTTTCCATTTCAACTAATTTACCTTTAGATACCTTAATTTCGGTAATTACAGTTAATTCATAACCTAATTTATTATGGTTTAAAATTGCTGAATAAGATTCAATTATTCCTTGTGACTCTAATTTTTTAGTTCTGGTCATTACAGTTCCAACTGCTATACCTAGTCGTTTAGCAATTTCTCTATATGACAACCTAGAATCTTGTAGATATGCGTTTATAATTTTTCTATCGATTTCATCGAAAAATTTGTCCAATGCTCTACATAGCACTATTTTATAATTAAAGATTATCGAATAAGGTCAATATTGGAATTGATTAAATTTCAATAAGATAAAGGCTATAAGTGAGTTTTTAGTGTCTTATCAGATATGGAACAGAAGACATTGTTGTTAGTCGTATTGGTAGTAGGGTTTTTAGTAATTGTTTCAGGTGTATTCTTAGTTCCTAGAAATATTAATTATGATCCTAGACCAGGATTAACGCCACGTACATTAATAGACTTAGATCCAAATTCAAATCAGATGAACTTGTTTGCTGAATCTATTACTACAGATGAAAATGGAATTTTATATGTAGGTGATAATACTGGAAGGATTTTACGAATAGATCCTGAATCACCGAAAATAGAAGTTGTAGGAAGGGTTTCTACGGCTAGTGGTGAACCAACAATGTTGTTAGGAATAAAGTTTGATAAAGATGGAGATATCTATGTTGCTACTGGAAGTTATGGAGAAATTTGGAAATTAAATAAAGAAAGAATCAGTGCATCTAATCCTGGTGAGGCAACATTATTCGTTTCAGGTCTAGGATTTGCAAATGATATAGTTTTTGATAAATATGGTAGAATGCTTGTTACAGATAGTCAGAATGGAGTTATTTGGTCATATAATATGGAAACCAAAGCACTTACTCAATTTGGAAATCAGTTAGGTTCTAGAAATCCTGATATTCCATTTGGAGCAAATGGTATGGCAATTGATTCAGATGGAACAATTTATTTCTCAAATACAGGTAACGGTGTTATACATAAAATAGAGACTCGGAAAGAAGATGGCGGACTTATGTCCATCACAGTATGGAGGAGTCATGAAGCATTAATTGGGGTTGATGGTCTTGCAATTGATAAAGCAGGTAATGTTTGGGCAGCAATAAATGGAAAGAATGCAATTTTTGCAATTACAAAAGAAGATAGACGCATAGTAGAAGTTGCAAAGAGCGATAATTCAGGACCGTTAGAATTTCCATCAAGTATAGCGTTCTCTGGTGAATCAATCTTTATTGTTAATTTTGACGCTCCTGTGGGTGAAAATAAAAATAATGAATCAGGTATTGGTCCATCTATAGCAACAATTCAATTAGGAGTTGAAGGCGTTGCAATTCCTGCAAGATAATAGTAATAAATAATAAAATTAAGAAGACATTACAGATTCTAAATCGTTTGAATCAATAAATTTATCTTTTCGTAGGCGGAGAAGTTGTTTTCTTTCAGAGCCGGCAACACTTCGACGTGTATTGATTACTGCATCAGGATTAACACTTATACTATCAATAGAATAATTGATCAAGAATTCCAAAAGGGGTTTTTGATCTGAAGGTGCTTGTCCACAGATTGAAATCGTAATATTTTTATCGTGTGCAACGGATATTAGGTGTCGAATAGCTTTAAGTACAGCAGGGTCTTGTTCGTTGAAATAACCCATCGTTGCAAGAAGTTCAGAATCACGATCAACACCAAGAATAAGTTGTGTCAAATCATTACTGCCAATAGAAAAACCATCACAGTAATTTGCAAATTGATCAGCTAACAATACGAAACTAGGCGTCTCCGCCATAAGCCATACTTTAAAAAATTTACTTCTTTCCAGACCTTCATCTTCCATAATTTTTAAAGTTTGTTGAACTTCACTGATTTTTCTCGCAAATGGCAACATAACCCAAACATTGCTGAATCCATCATCTCGTAATTTTTTTATTACTTGACATTCAAGTCGAAAAGCCGGTTCATATTTTTTACTAACATACCTTGAGATACCTCTCCAGCCTATCATAGGATTTTCTTCATCTATTTCATATTTATCACCGCCATACATCAATTTGTATTCATTAGTTTTGAAATCACTAAATCGTACAATAACAGGCCTTGGGAATATAGCAGATGCTACTTTGGAAATACCGGAATATAATTCATCAATAAAATATTTTTGCTTACCATCTGCAATAACCTGTAGAGGGTGTACAGAAGAAAGTGCGTTGGCTCGACCAGTTAATTTAGGTTGTTCAGTTCCATAAACCAAATCTGCTGTAATATTGGCAATTATAAGTTCAGTTCTCATTAATCCAATTCCATCAAAAGGAAGTCCCTTGTATTTCTCAATTAAATCAGGCTGTCCTAAATTCATATATATAGAGGTACGTGTAATTGGCCAAGATTCATTAGATAAAGGCAATGAAATTTCTTCCTCTTGAGCAGACAGGTGTACTGAACCTTCATAAATAAATCCAGTACTTCCATCTATTGTAATTTCTTGACCAGTAGATAAAGTAGTAATTGCATCACGGACACCAACAATACATGGTATTCCAAGTTCTCTAGAAACAATAGCAGCATGTGCAGTAGCTCCTCCAGATTGAGTAATTATGGCAGTCGCTTTTTTCATTATAGGAGTCCAGTCAGGAGTTGTCATCGGGGTAATAAGAATTTCATTTTCTTTGAATTTATCTGCGTCTTGAATATCAGTAATGACATGAACAACACCAGTACGTACTCCAGCAGATGCGCCTATCCCCTTAGCTATAACTGTGCTTTCGGTTTTTTCTTCTTTCACTATTTTTTTGGAATGTACAGTTTCAGGTCGAGCTTGTACAAGATAAATATTATCAGTATTATTTTCAACAACCCATTCAATATCCATTGGTTTACCATAATGTTCTTCAATGATTTTTGCGTATTTGGATAAATCAATTACTTGATCTTCAGTTAAACAAGGTTGGTTTTGTAATTCTTCAGGAACATCCACTTCAGTGATTGAAGCTCTTTCTGCAATAGAATATTCGCCTTGTGTTTCACCACGTATAGTCATTGTTTTTTTTGTTGAAATTGTATTTTTACTGATGGAAAGATCAGATTTTAAAATTGTAAAAGAATCAGGTTCAACTTTGCCTTGAACTATAGTTTCTCCAACACCCCATGAACCTTCAATATAAATTATATCAGTATTTCCATCGACAGGATTAAGAGTAAACATAACACCAGCAGATTTTGGGCTAAGCATTCTTTGAATTGTTATACTAATTTTCACAGAAAAATGATTGAACCCTTTTTCATTTCGATAATAAATAGCTCGAGGTGAAAACATAGAACTAAAAGTTTTTTTAATAGATTTAATGACGTTTTTAGTTCCGCGTATAAATAAAAATGAATCCATTTGTCCTGCAAAACTTGCAGTGGGTAAATCTTCAGCTGTTGCACTACTTCGAACTGCAACTTCAACGTTAGTTCCAAGAAGATTATAATTCTCAGATATAAGAGCAAGAATATTCTGAGGGATTGGAATTTCTTCAATAATTTTTCGAATTTCACGACTGCATGAATTCAAATTAGCAATATTATCAAAGTCAACTTTCTTGAGAATATTATAAATTTTTTCTTTAGTATCCCCTTGAGAAAATAATTCATCATATACGTGAGTTGTTATTGCAAAGCCATTAGGAACTGGAAGACCAGCATTTAATAATTCACCTAAATTTGCATTTTTACCGCCTACAATATGACCATCATCGAGTCGAAGTTCCTTTAATTGTAAAATATAGGCTTTATTTAACATTAATCACCTAGGCATCATTAAGATTAATGAGGTTCTTTCAAATAATCTTTTCTAGTCATTAATAGAAAAGTTAATTTTCAAATATAATTGAATGTTATAAGATAAGATATATGTTAAATTCAATTTATTTTTTAATCTTAATTCACCCTTATCTGTATATTTCATTATTAATAATTTTGGTAGGATTTGTATATTATATTTTAATTGAAAGGAAAAATAAAATTACTTATTCAATATTATGGGGAATTTTTTTAACAGTATTTGGTTTAGTTTTTTTTTACTTACTTAATCAGTTAGAAATTCAAACATTTAGAGAAGATTTAGAACTATGGAAAAATTTGTCTTTAATTATAATTTTATTTGGAACTATGTATTCTGGTATAATAATGTCATTAAATATTAAATCATTGAGGAAAAAATAATGTTAATTAATCTTGAACAAGTTATAAAATATTTTTTTCAAATTTTTTTAATTAACACAGCAATTGCAATAATCGTAGCTATTCCTGTATTAATTCCAAGTTTAGCTTTCCCTATTTTAATTACTGAATGGCCAGGAATATACATGATAATAGGTTTTTTTTTCTCTAATAATTTGCGGAATACTTGGATTTTGTGGATGGACAATAACTTATTTTTTAATATTAAAAATCTATAAGGTGGAATTTACAAATAAGAATCTTGTTTTCACACAAATTGTCCTATGTGAAAGTGGTATTTTATTAACAGCAATTTTTATGTATTGGGGAGGTTATGTTGGTGCAAGTGCAGCTCATGCAGGAATGGCTGAATTTATAATTGGAGAAATAATGGAATTTGCAGTAGTTCCAAGTGGATTAGGAATAGGTCTACAAATAGTTGGAAACTTAACAGGTCTTATTAATGTATTTTTAACTATGAAAAAGTAATGGTCAGTATCGTCGCTTATATCGTCATAGGTTAAGATTAGTTAGAATTTTCATCCAAGAGCTATCATAATCTCAGTCTGGGGCGACTAGATACTTCATCCCATATTATTCATTAATAAAGATAGATTTATTGTTTCTGATTTTAGTCAAAGCTTTTAATGTTCCAGAAATTCTTAATATCTCAATTTCATTATCGTCAAGTATTTGTTTTATAGTATTAATATTTGTGAGGTTAAGTTTCAAAACTACATTAGGTATATTTTTATATTTAATGAATCTAACTCTAGAAAAATTTAATTTTTTTAAACGTATAAAATTTTTTTCATTAGTTAGAATATAGCGTTTTTTTTTGGATTTCATAATCACTACCTTAATAAATTCATATATGCATCAATCATTTTTATATTATTATATTTCTGCAATGTAAAATCAATTTTTAATTTTATCCGAACACAATCAACTAAAGAAATTTTAAATATATTAGTAATTAGTAATTGTTTATCCAAACGCAGATAAAATGAATAATGTTTATCCAAATGTTTTGGAAGGTCATTAAATAAATTTTTTCGATCAGATACAGATAATGAATTAAAAAGATGAGTTGTAAATGGTATAATTCTATCGCTTAATATATGTATACGAACTATTTTTACTTGATTTTCATAATGTCCCAAATAATCTTTTATTTGAAATTCTTTTGAAAATAACCCTAAATTTTTGCTAATTGTCGATATTAATAGATCGTCGTTTTCAGTAGCATGAATAGTAAAGGTAATGTCCGCAGTGCGAAATTTGACAATATTTTTAGATTTTGGCATAACAGTTAGAAATATATTGAATATTAAGGCTCTTTAAGTCTTAACGTATGAATTCAGAATATTTATGCATGGGAATAGAATCAACAGCACATACATTTGGTGTTTCAATAATGGATTCTGAAGGAAATATATTATCAGATGTAAAAAGCGTGTATAAACCACCAGCAGGATCAGGAATCCATCCTAGAGAAGCTTCTAGGCATCATACTGTAACTGCACCTGATTTAATTAATGAAGCAATGGAAAAAGCAAGTATTTCATATTCTGATATAGGTATAATTGCTTATTCAGCTGGTCCGGGAATTGGACCCTGTTTAAGGGTTGGTGCGACAGTATCAAGGGCATTGTCTTTACGATTAAAAAAACCTCTAATTCCAGTTAATCATGCAATAGGTCACATTGAACTAGCATGTTTAACAAGCGGAGTAAAAGATCCAGTTAATTTACTAGTATCAGGTGGACATACAATGATAAATTCATTCAATACAGGAAAATGGCGAGTATTTGGTGAAACTTTAGATCTTACAATTGGACAATTAATTGATCAAATAGGGAGATATGCAGGTTTTAGTTCACCTGCAGGTGCAATAATGGAAGAATTAGCTCGTAAATCAAAAAACTATTTGATGCTTCCATATTCTGTTAAGGGAAATGATGTTTCTTTTTCAGGAATTTTGACTTCAGCAAAGAAGTTGTTAGATAATGATAATAAAATTGAAGATGTAAGTTATTCATTACAAGAGACTGCATATTCTATGTTAACTGAAGTTACAGAAAGAGCTTTAGCTTTTCTTGAAAAGGAAGAAGTGTTAATATCAGGAGGTGTTGCTGCAAGTAGTCGTCTTAAAGAAATGTTAGATAGTATGTGTAAAGAAAGAGGAGCAACGTTAAATGTTGTTCCAAAAAAATATGCCGGAGATTGTGGAGCGCAGATAGCATGGACTGGAATTTTAAGTTATAACACTGGTATTGAGATTTCAGTCTCAGATAGTTGGGTAAAACAATCTTGGAGGTTAGATAGGGTGAAAATAAAATGGAGAAAATAATAAAAATTGGTGCAGAGGCTACAATAAGCAGTACTAAATGGTTTGAGATATCTGCAATATCTAAAATCAGGCATAAAAAGAAATATAGACCTATAGAAATAGACAATTTAATTCGTGTTCAAAGAACAATAAAGGAAGCAAATATCATGAATAAAACAAGATTATTAAAAATTGATGTTCCAATAATATATTTTGTGGATCCTAATAATGCAGAAATTATTATGGAAAATGTAGATGGACCTAGAATTAAAGAATATCTTAGTAATAAAAATATTGATTGTAAGGGTATTGGGTGGAAAATAGGACATATGGTAGGAAAATTACATAAAAACAACATAATACATGGAGATTTAACAACTTCAAATATGATTATTCGTAAAAATAATAATATTTGTTTGATAGATTTTGGACTAGCAAATCAAAGTAATAAGTTAGAAGATAAAGGAGTAGATATAAAATTATTAAAAGGAATTCTAAATAGTGCGCATAACGATGTGTTTAAAATAGTATTCGATAATTTTTTAGCAGGGTATGAAAGTATTATGAAAAATTCTTTTGAACAAATAATCAGTATTGTTAAACAAATTGAAATGAGAGGTAGATATGCTAGAGTTGACTAAATCAACAATTTATTTGGCTACAAATAATATGAATAAATTTGAAGAAATAAGAAATGTTCTTGAAAATTCAAAAATAAATCTGCGAGTAATAAATATTAAAGGAAATGAAATCCAAGCATTTAGTGTATTATCAGTAGCGAGACAATCAGCACTAAATATAGCAGAGAAATTTGAAGGTGCATTTTTAGTGGAGGATTCTGGATTATATATTGATTCATTATACGGATTTCCAGGTCCATATTCTTCTTTTGTTTACAAAACTATTGGCGTAGGTGGAATAATCCGATTAATTAAAGATAGAGAAAATAAAAATGCAGAATTTCATTCAGCATTAATCTATGGTGAGAATGGAAAAATTATAAAGAATTTTGTTGGTATTACAGAAGGAACTATATCTACATCAATAAAGGGTGAAAAAGGTTTTGGTTTCGATCCTATTTTTATACCTAATGGATATAATAAAACATTTGCAGAAATGACTATAATGGAAAAGAACAAAATATCTCACAGGGCAAAATCAACAGGAGCATTTGCTCAATGGATTACAAAAAAATTAGATAATGCGTAAAATTTATCACCTGATAAAACCAATTATTAGTGATATAAATGACAAGAATTCATTCGCATAGGCGTGGAAAATCTCAATCATTTCGACCTATGAATAAAAAAGTTGATTGGGTAGAATTTACTTCTGAACAAATCAACGAGATTATATCAAAATTAAATAAAGAAGGTTTAAACTCGAGTCAAATTGGAGTTGTTTTAAGAGATCAATATACAGTTCCATCTGTAAGGACAGTTGTAGGAAAGAAAATGAAAGAGATTTTAGAAGATATTGATGCAAGTCCAGCGATACCTGAAGATTTAGATTCTTTAGTTAAGAGGGCTGTGCGATTACAGAATCATCTTAAAACGAATAAAGGAGATAGAAAGAATGTAAGATCTTTGGAATTATTAGAAGCCAAGATACATCGAGTATCTAAATACTATAAAACAAGAAACGTTATTCCAAAGGATTGGAAATATAAAGCAATGGTAGCTCAATTAACATAGACAGAATATTTTGAATTATATAGAATCATTAAACGTTAGGGCAAAGGATATAGCAAATATAATAAATAAACAAATTTCTAATGGAATAAATCCATTAATTTTATCTGATTCAGAAACAGATGGAGTTACTTCAGCAAGTATAATAGCTAAAGCAATCCAAAAAAAAAACGGTAAACCCGTTATTAGAGTTGTAAACTGGTTAGATTATAGACTTCTTCAAGAAATAAAAAAATCAGGTTATAGTTGGGTTATATTTTGTAATCTAGGTGCAGGAATGGTTTCTAAGATAGAAAGTATATTTAATGACCAATGGATAATCATTGATCGTCATTTTATTTCAAAAGAAGAAAGTGTAAATAAAAATGTATTAAACATTAATCAATTTAGTTTAAATGAAGATATAGAAGATTCTACGTCAACAATTTCACATGTACTAGCTTCTAAAATAGATAGTTCAAACACTGATTCATCATGGATGGCAGTAATGGCATCATTATCTGCAGGATTAGATCAAGGTGAAGGACGAAGTTTGACGGGGATCAATAAAGTAGTGTTAGATGAGGCTTTAAATTCAAATTTAATGAAATGTTCAGTAGAATTATTGTTCTTTGGTCGTGAGACAAAACCGATACATGAGGCTATATCGTCTACAATTGAACCATATATTCCAAATTTAACTGGTAACAACGATGCTACAATTGCCATTTTACGTTCAATTGGAATAAACTATAACAACTCAGGGAGTAAATGGAAAACTTTGAGTGATCTTAGTGAAGAACAGAATAAAGAACTTGTAGAATTATTAATTCCATATGTATCCGCGTCTGAAAATGCTGAAGAGGTTTTAGGAGAAATAATAGGTAATGTTTACACGTTAAATAAAGAAGAAGAATATTCTCCATTAAGAGATGCAAGGGAATTTGCAATTTTAATAGAATCTTGTATAAAAACTGGTAAGTATGGTATTGCAATAGCAATTTGTTTAGGAGATAGAGACAAAATGCTACTCGATGCAGAAGAATTAATGGAAAAATATAAGAGAAATATCAATAAATGTTTGATTAGTATTCTAAATGATGAAGATATAATAATTGAAACGACAAAATCTTTCATTATTAATGTGGATGTACTGGTTAAGGAAAAATTAATGTCCAAAATTTCATCCATATTAAGCAAAGTAAAAAGGTTTGAGAATAAAGTCATAATACTAAAATCAAGTACTGTAGATGGTGAAGTAATAATCTATGTTGTATCAAATATTAAACAAAAGTCCACAGCGAATATAGGAGAAATTATGTTTGAATGTAGTAATCAGACAGGAGGTATTGGAATTGGTTCAAAGTTTACTGGTAAAGCAAAAATTCCATTATCAAAATCTGAAGAATTTATAAAATTAATTAATGTAAAATTATGAAACAGAAGATAGAGATAAAAATTATACTGGAATGTAAATCAAGAACAATAGCATCAACGATAGAACAAGCATTAAAACCCGATAATGTTGATTTTCCTGATGGACTACACATGGAACAAAAGATAATAAATAATAATTTAGAAATATATTTTATATCAACAGCAATGCTTGATTCTTTATTAAATACAATTGATGAAATTCTAGCAATGGTAAATATGACGTATAAAACTCTCAAAGATGTGATATAATTGATTGATGTAAAATTATTAAGAGATAAACCCAATGAAATTGAAAAAATGCTCCGTGATAGAAATGTAAATTTTGAACTCACAGAATTATTACAAATAGATAGTGAAAGAAGATCTACAATTACAGAATTAGAATCATTGAAAATGAAAAAAAACATGATTTCAAAAGAGGTTTCAAAGAAAAAAAAGGCAAATGAAGAAATAGCTTCTAAATTAAAAGAAATGAAATTAGTAGCAGAAAAAATAGATAATTTTAATATTAAAAAAATTAAAATTCAGGAATCTTATAATAAAAAATTACAATCCATTCCGAATTTAATTCACAATACAGTTCCAATAGGCACAGATTTTAATTCTAATCTAGAAATTGGAAAATGGAATCCAAAGGGAGGTATAAATAAGAAAGCTAAAGACCATATTGAAATTTCTTTAAAAAATAATTTAATAGATATAGAAAGAGCAGCAAAAATATCTGGATCAAGATTTTATTTTTTAAAGAATGAATTAGTGAAACTAAATTATGCATTAATTTCTTTTGCTTTAAAATTTATGAGTATGAAAGGTTATGGAATGATACAACCACCATATTTGATGAATCGAAAATCAATGAGTGGAGCTGTAATTTTATCAGATTTCGAAGAAGTAATATATAAAATTGAAGATCAAGATTTGTATCTTATTGGCACATCTGAACATGCTGCAGCTGCAATGCATGCTGGTGAAATATTTTCTATTGGTGAATTACCATTAAGATATGTTTCAATCAGTCCTTGTTTTAGGAAAGAAGCTGGTTCTCATGGTAGAGATACGAAAGGGATATTTAGAGTGCATCAATTTGAAAAAGTTGAAATTTTTTCCATTACCGATCCAGAAGAATCATGGAATGAACATGAAAAAATTCTTACAGATGTAAAAGAATTCTACGAAAAACTGGAAATACCACACAGAATTATGTTACTTTCTTCTGGTGATATGGGAAAAGTTGCAGCAAAAACTTATGATATAGAAGCATGGCTACCTGGACAGAGTAATTATAGAGAAATAGTTTCCTGTAGTAATTGCACAGATTATCAATCTAGGAGGCTTGGAATTAAGTTTCGATATAAACAACATGAAAATAGTATGTTAGTACATACACTCAACAGTACTGTAACAGCTACAGAACGCACTCTAATTGCAATAATTGAAAACTTTCAGAATGAAGACGGAAGTATTACAATTCCAAAAATATTAAGACCGTATATGGATAACCAGAATGAAATAAAATCTAGTCATGTTTAGTAAAATTAATAATTTCTCTATTAATTGTGTTGATTTCTTTATCTGCCAGACCTAATCGAAGAAGGAAAGTATTTCTATCTTGTTGAGTTGATAAAATCAAGATAAAAAACGGAATTAAATCTACTATATTTTCTGTGGATTCATTCATGTATTTATTAAGTAATTGTACAATAGTACGAAAGTTTCTACCATCATTCCAAATGCGAACTTGTAATGGAAATGGATTTTGATACAAACTGAAATTAATTGGACGATTTTGTAGATATTGAAATAATGAATAAACTAACAGAGAATTGAAATATCTTAATTGTCTCCACTCACGAGTTTTTAATATTCGGCCAAGCAACAAATCAATATCTGAAATAATGGAAAGAATAGTTGATAATTCATTGTTTGATATTTTCTTTGAACTTGAAATAACACTACTAAATATTGCACGTAGAATATCATTTGGATTAGAATTAGTATTAGAAATAGAATTCATTGCCTCGTCTGTATCAGAAGCACGAAAATAACCACTAACTCCCTGTTCTAGTGATAGTGATTTAGCGACAAAGTGTCTGGATTGATCTGCTGTAGAATTAAAAGTTTGAAGTGAATTTATAGCATATCTTAAATCTCCTTGAGAATATTTTGATATAGTAATTAAATCAGGAAGAGAAATAGTAAGTTTTTCAGTTTTAGTAATTGATTCAAGAACTATGCTCATTTCACGTGTGTCAATTGGTTTAAATTTAAACACTTGACATTTTTTTGTTATTTTAGAAAGATTTTTTGAATCAGTAGAATTACAAGTTAAAATTAACGGTATAGTCAAGTTTTCAATAGCATTAACAAGAAAATCAACTCCTCCATAATCAGATCGGGAGTCAAGTCCATCAATTTCTTCAATTAATACCAATGTCATCTCTCCAAAAAGCGTAGTAGATTGAAAAATTGGGCCTAATAAGGTTTGAAGATTAGTCTTAGTTCTCTTATCACTAGCATTGAGTTCAATAACATGATAGTTAAGTTCATGAGCTAGTGCATAGACCAAAGTTGTTTTACCAACACCAGGCGGACCTTGTAATAAAACAGGTTTAGATGATTCATGCCAATTACGTAACCATTGATTAAATTTTCCTTTTATGTTGTCATTACCAACTATTTCTCCAATAACTTTAGGTCGATATTTTTCTGTCCACATATACAACCATCACTAAAATAAAACCATACTATTAAGTAAAAATGTAATCAATCCCAATAACATCGAATAAAGAATAATTGTTTTTATCTTAATAGCTTGAATCTGAGAAAAATCAGTAGAAATTTTAAAAATAGAATAGACAAAAAGTATGTCGGTAATCAAAAGTAGTGGAAGATAAATAAAATTTATTAGATTGAAATATATCGGAATAAAAGATACCAAAATAGCAATAAATAAAAATAATGATGCTATACGTGCTGCATTTTTTGGACCTAGAGTTATAGAAACTGATTCGATGCCTTTTGATTTATCACCTTTAATATCGGAAATTGTTTTAATAATTTCACGGCCCATTCCAGATAGAAAAGCAAGTAGAGAAATAGACCAAATTAGAATAGATAAATTTCCAGTAATAATTCCGCCAAATATAAATGGAATAGCCATAGATGATGCAACCATGAAATTACCAATAAAACCATTTTTTTTGCCCCAAACGTTATATGACCAAGATAAAAGAGAAAATAACCCTGCAATTGCTAGATTGTAAAATGAAATAAATAAAGAACTAGCCAAACCTAAAAAAAGTAGAATTAAAGAAAAACTAATTGCTAATTTAATAGAAACAAAACCCTGAGGAAGTGGTCTTTCAGGTTGATTAATTTTATCAATTTCAATATCATATACATCGTTAATAATCATCGAGTATCCAGATATTGCAAAACCAGTAATAAATCCAAATAAAGATACACTAGTCAATACCATTTCAGGAAAACCAATTGCAATGCCTACAATAACGGCTAGTCCAATCATGAATGAATTAATTGGACGAATTAAAGAAAATAACAGTAAAATATTATTAATGGTCAAGATAAATCACGAAATCGAGATTTTGTGAGATGGTAATAAATCACTTCACCTCGTCTTTCTACGACAGCAACAATTGGTGATTTTCCCATTCTTGATATTTGTTTTACAGATGAAATTAGAGATTGGACATTTATTTCTGTACCTTCATTCATAGCAAAAACAACATATTTTGCAGGTTTAGAACCATATTCTCCTTTTTCATAAACACGAAAATCTGCACCAAATCCAAATCCTTCTTTGGGTATATAACCACGAGTTCGTAAATCACGATAAATAAGAAACTTAGTCCAAGCATATTGATCCCTTAATAAAGCAGTATTAAGAATATCATTGAAAGTTAATTTTTTATTGGTTTGAAATACTTCAAATTTAGAAGAATGAATAAGAAAAAGAGTTTCATAATCTCTCAGCAATAAACCATGTCTTTTGTTATCTCCATAGCCGTGAATTTTTAATTCTTGTCCAGAATCTTTGTTTTTTATTAAAAAACCTTTACTGCTTTTCTGTGCCTTGAGTATTCGAGGTTCTTCTTCCAACTCATTAACAGAACTTAAGATAAAATTTAAGGTAATCGGAAATCACAATAACTTATTTATTTGTTCATCATTTTCTATACCGCCGAGTAGGCTATTGGGCCCGTAGCCCAGCCTGGATTAGGGCGTCGGTCTTCGGATTAATGGAGAAAACCGGAAGTCGTGGGTTCGAATCCCTCCGGGCCCGTATTTAATCATTAGCGTGTACATAATCATTATAATAAAGGGTTTAATGGATAAAATATGGAAAAGACACAAAAGAATAATGATGAATGGAAAAATGTCTTAACATTAGAACAATATGAAGTATGCAGAAAAAAAGGAACAGAAACTCCATTTACAGGAAAATATTACAACAATAATGATAAAGGAGTATATCTTTGTATTTGTTGCAATAATAAATTATTTAAATCAGATGATAAATTTGATTCAGGTACGGGTTGGCCAAGTTTTTTTCAACCATGGAATAACAATTCCTTAAGATATGAAGTCGATGAAGCTTTAGGAATGACTAGAATAGAAGTACTTTGTAAAAAATGTGATTCTCATCTAGGGCATGTATTTGATGACGGACCTTCACCATCATTCAAAAGATATTGTATTAATTCAGTGTCATTGGACTTTTTGAAAGAACAATATTNAAAAAACTAATGATTTAAATATTTATTTTTAAGGTTAATATATTCTTGTGCATTTGCATGAATGTAATCTAAATCAGATTTATTTGTTTGTCGTATAATTTTTCCTGGTCGACCAACTACAACACTATTATCAGGAATTATTGTATCTTGTGTAATTAGTGTGCCAGCTCCAATAATACAACCAGACCCGATCTGTACTCGATTCATAATAAGCGAACCCATTCCAATTAAACAGGAGTTATCTATTGTACATCCATGGATTATGCAATTGTGGCCAATAGTTGTGTTTTGACCAATCATAAGAGGTTCATCAACATCTACATGCAATACGCTATTATCTTGGATATTAGTTCCAGCTTCTATATTGATAGCATTAAAATCTCCACGAATTACAGAATTATACCATACACTAACATCATTTTCAATTACAACATTTCCAATGATGGATGCATTGATTGCAATGAAAGCACGTGAATGAATTACAGGATTAGTACCATTGAATGATTCAATCATAATATCAATATAATATCTATCTAGTAAAAATATTTGCTTATGAAAAAAGAGATGCAGGGGGTGGGATTTGAACCCACGAACCTCTAAAGGAGAGGATATCTCCATAAAAACCGATCTTGAGTCCTTTCCGCTTTAATAATCCGCGGTTGACCGGGCTTTGCTCATATAGATTCGCTACCCCTGCTTGTATTTGATATAACAATAAAGGCTTAAATAAAGGATTTAATAAAAACGATTTGTGAATATGAGGGATTGCATTCATAAAGGAATCAAGTCGTTGTACCNATCCTATTGTTAAATATAAAAATCTAAATTGTTTGTTAAATAATTCATTATTTTCAATTCTTATTAATACATCGGAAGTGTAATCTAGATAATGTCTTTAATTAAATTAGCATTGCCAAAAGGATCACTTGAAAATGCAACTTATAAATTTGTAGAAACATCAGGATACACTATTAAAGGTCAATCAAGAACGTATAGACCAATTATCAGCGATAAGGATATTATTGTAAAAGTCTTAAGGCCCCAAGAAATACCTAAAAATATTCAAGAAGGAACTCAGGATATTGGTATATCTGGAGAAGACTGGATAAAAGAAAATAATGCAGATGTGTTAAACTTATTAAATCTTGGATATGGAAAAGTCCAAATTGTAGTAGCCTTATCAAAATCAAATAAAAATAAGAATTTTTCGGCATTATTATCGAATCANATTAAAAACAAAAAACCATTAAGAATTTCAACAGAGTATCTAAATCTAGCTAAAGAATATTTAATGAATAATGAGATATATAAGAAGAAATATGGTAAAAAAACACCATTAATTACTACTCCATGGTTTAAATCTGGAACAAATAAAGATGTTAACATCATGTTTTCTTTTGGTGCTACAGAGGCAAAACCTCCTGAAGAAGCAGATGCAATATTTGATGTTATTGAAACAGGATCAACATTAGCACAAAATAATCTTAAAGTAACAGACGTAATAATGGAATCATCTGCATGTCTAATAGCAAACAAAAAAGCGTTGAAAGATCCCAAAAAACGACAAAAAATTTACGATGTAGTTACTTTGTTTAAAGGAGTTGTAGAGGCAAAAACAAAAACTCATATATTCATGAATGTAAAAAAAGAGAACTTAAATCGTGTTTTAACAGTTATTCCGTCACTTGAATCTCCGACAATTAGTAAATTATCAAAAAATAATTGGTATTCACTCAATACAATAATATCTCAAGAGAAATTTATTCAAATACTACCATCATTACGTAAATATGCACAAGGTCTCATTGTGCACAAACCTGTACAAATACTGCCATTAGAGAAGATTCATGAAGAAGAAGGGAAATAACGTTTGATTCAATATATTGAAATCAAAACATCATCAACCATAGAACAAATATCAAATAAAATACGTCGTCAAACAATTAATTCTAATGACTCAGAATATGTAAAAAAAATAATGAATGATGTGAAAAAAAACAAAGATAAAGCATTATTAAAATATTCATTAAAGTTTGATAAAGTGAAATTTACAAAAAGTGAATTAAAAGTAAAAAACAAAGAGATNAGAGAAGCATATTTAGTTATTGATCCAAAGATTGTAAAAGAATTAAAGAATCTGAAGAGAACCATTGAAAAAACAGAAAACATGATAATGAAATCATATTCAGATAGTGTAAAAGGTGTTAAAATAAATAATGGGCAAAGTTTCATAAAATATAATATAAGTCCATTAAATAGTGTTGGTTGTTATGTACCAGGGGGTAAAGCAGTATATCCTTCGTCATTAATTATGTCAGCAGTGCCAGCAAAAGTTGCAGGTGTAAATAGAGTAATTGTATGTTCACCGCCAGCTTCTGACAAAAAAATTAATGCGGCAGTATTGATTGCAGCAGATATTTGCGGTGTAAATGAGATATATAAAATTGGAGGAGCGCAAGCAATTGCAGCAATGGGATATGGAACAGAAGTAATTAAACCGGTAGAAAAAATTACAGGGCCTGGAAATAAATTTGTTTATCAAGCAAAAAGAATCATATCAGAAGAAACAGGAATAGATNTACCTGCAGGTCCTTCAGAACTATTAATANTTGCAGATGATGGTGCAGATGAAGAATTAATTATTAGTGATTTGATTGCACAATCTGAACACGGTTTTGATAGCATATGCGGAGTGGTGACTCCATCAAAAAAACTAGCAAGAAATTTAATTAGATTAATTAAAGAGAGGTTACNGAATATAGAACGAAAAGATGTNGTAAGTGAATCATTATTGAAAAACGGATTTATTGTACATTGTAAAAATCTACAACAATGTATTAAATTTACAAATAATTTTGCGCCTGAACATCTTGAAATCATGACTAAAAATCAAGATTTAATAGCAAAAAGTATCAAGTCAAGTGGAGTAGTTCTTGTGGGAAATTACACGCCAGCGGCATTCAGTGATTATGGATTAGGAACAAATCATGTATTACCAACGGGAGGATCAGCAAAATTTTGTTCTGCTTTATCGTGTATTGACTTTACAAGAAGATATTTTATAGCAAAATCAACAAAAAATAGTCTAAAAAGTAATTTAAAAAAGATCGAAATATTATCTGAACAAGAAGGATTATTTAATCACGGTAAATCGGCAAAAGCGAGGTTCATTAAAAAAAATGATAAAAGGATATCAAAAAAAAATAATCAATAANAAATCTCTGTATCAAAATATTTCTCAAAATAATATTAATAATATTGATACAATTATCTTTGATTGTGATGGAGTACTAATAGATACGAAAAAATCTTATGACAAATGCATAGAGCTTACAATATCATATATCTTGAAAAACATATTAAATAAAAAATTTTCAAAGTTCAAAATATCAAAAACAACAATAGATCAATTTAGNCAAACTGGTGGATTCAATAATGATTACAAATGTTGTTATGTAATAATATTAAAAATTTTATCCATGATGCCAAANAACTTAATAAAATCATATAAAACAGAATATCAAAACATTAACCAAAAAAATATTTTAAACACATTTAAAAAATTACAATTAATAAAAATAAAAATTAATAAATTAAATATAGAATCAAATCTCAATTTTAACAATCAAAAATTAACTAGAGAATTAAATAAATTTGCAAAAGAAATAAAAAGAATTGATCTAGAATCAATTGAAAATCAGATCNTTNATGGATTAAATAAAGAGCAAAAAGAATTATTGACAGTTACAAAAGAATTTTTAAATTATCCAAAAAATAGTAAAACAAATATTATAATAAATGTATTTGATGAATATTTTTATGGAAAGAATTTAATAAAAAAAGTTAGAAAAAAGAAATCAATTAATTTCAATAGAAAAGGTACAATTGAAAATGAAAAAATTATTGTTAAGGAATCAACGTTAATTTTTCTGAAAAAAAAATTTTTAAATAAAATATCAATTGTGTCAGGAAGAGGAGAAATNGGAACTAAAGTAACTTTAAAGAATTTATTTATATATTTCAATTCAAGAGGAAATGGATTNATCGAGGATTTGGCAAGAGAGCAAAAAAACAATACAAAATTNGATAAACCTAATCCAACTGTACTGAAAAGATCGGCATTTAGATTGAAATCTAAAGGAAATATTCTCTACGTTGGTGATTCAATGGAGGACCTTTTAATGACACAAGCGGCTAATTCGACTAGAAATAAACAATATTTATTTGCAGGGATATATGGGACATCAAGTTCAGAACAAAATAAAATAAAATTATTCATGGACAATAAGGCAGACATAATAATAAGTAATATGAACGATATACCGAAATTAATTAGTGAGTGAATTGAGAGAAGCAATAGTAACAAGAAAAACTAAAGAAACTAACATCATAGTCAAAGTACAGTTAGAAGGAAGCAATAATGTTAAAGTCAATACGTCGATAAAATTTTTAGACCATTTAGTTACTTCATTCGCTACTCATAGTTTAATCGATATACAAATTGAAGCTACAGGAGATTTGGTACATCATATAGCAGAAGATGTGGCATTGACACTTGGTGAAGCAATTAACAAGGCTTTAGGAGATAGAAAAGGGATAAAGAGATTTGGATTCGCAATAATTCCAATGGATGATGCATTAGCATATTCAGCAGTAGATTTAGTCAAACGTATGGATGATGCATTAGCATATTCAGCAGTAGATTTAGTCAAACGTCCATTTCAAGTTGCTGAATTAAAAATAGATAAAGAAGGGATTGAAGACATGCCAGCAGAAGATATTTATCATTTTATTCAATCATTTTCTCAAAGTCTTCANGCGAATATTCATGTAATTGTAAAATATGGAAACAATGATCATCATAAAGTTGAATCTGCAATAAAATCCATAGCACTAGCTATTAGAGATGCGATATCACTAGATAGTAACAGAGATAGAACTCCCTCATCGAAGGGAATGATGTAATGANNAANATTGCNATATTAGATTANGGTGTAGGNAATTTATTCAGTATNCANACNGCANTNAANAANCTTANGAGTTANNACTATTNTAACATCNNAATTANATACNAATCAAGAATATGATGGAATAATTCTTCCAGGTGTAGGGGGTTGGAAATATACAGTAAAGAAGATAGAAGAAAATCGACAGATTCTACAGGAATGGCATGATGATAATAAACCAATATTAGGCGTATGTCTTGGAATGCAGTTATTCTTCCAAAGAAGTGTAGAAGGACCTGGAAAAGGACTAGAGTTTTTTGAAGGAGAAATTAAGATGTTATCCAAAGAAGTAAAGATACCTCATATTGGTTGGAATATTCTTAAAAAGAATATCAGTAACCCTCTTTTAGATGGTGTANAAGACAGAGCATGGGTGTATTTTGTACACTCTCTATATCCAGAACCAATTAATCATAGTATAATTTCTACAACAACAGATTATGGAATAGATTTTACTTCAATGATATATGATAAAAAAACATTCGGAACCCAATTTCATCCAGAAAAATCAGGTAAAGCAGGAGCAAAAATAATAGAAAATTTTGTATCAATTTGTGATAATCAATGAAGATAATACCTTCAATAGATCTTTTCGATGGGAAAGTAGTAAGATTAAAACAAGGAAATCCAGAGNTAGCTACTTTTTATGATTATAATCCATTGGANCTTGTAGAAAAATGGCAAAAAATTGGAATNAGTAAGATACACATTGTAGATTTAGATGCTACATTAGAACGTGGAAACAATTATGATATAATAAAAAAAATTTCAAAGTATACTGATATAGAAATTCAAGTCGGTGGAGGAATACGAACAATTGAATATGCAAAAAAAATATCCAATGATGTTTCAAAAATTGTCATAGGTACAATTGCAATAAAAAATAATGAATTATTTAAGAAAATTTGTGAACAGGTTGGAATGTCAAAAATAATTATATCATTAGATTATATTGATGAACAGATAATGATTAATGGTTGGAGAGAAGAATCAGGAAAGAATTTGACTNAATCAATTTCAGAATTTACAGAATATGGAATAGAAACAGTTCTACTTACCTCAATTAAAAAAGACGGAATGTTAGAGGGTCCAGATATAGAAACATTACAAAAAGTGAAAAAAGATACAANTGTTGGAATTCAGGCTAGTGGAGGTTTTCGATCTATTGAAGATATTGTAAAAGTGAAAAAAATTGGNATAGAATCTATAATTTTAGGNAGGGCAATACATAGTAAAATAATTACAATAGAAGANGCAATATTATTGGAGGGTAAGTANGTGACATTAGCAAAAAGAATAGTTCCATGTTTNGATGTTAAACAGGGAAGAGTAGTGAAAGGTAAACACTTTGTTAATTTGAAGGATGCAGGAGACCCTGTAGAATTAGGAACAAAATACAGAGANGAGGGCGCAGACGAATTAGTTTTTCTTGATATAACTGCGTCGCCTGAAAAACGTAAAACTGTAAGTGAAATGGTTCGTAATGTGGCTGCAAAATTAGACATACCTTTTACTGTGGGAGGAGGAATACGCAGTATTGACGATGCTAGAGATATACTTTGCAGTGGTGCAGACAAAGTAGGAATAAATACAATGGCAATTGAGAAACCTAAACTAATAACTGAGATATCCGAAAGGTTTGGGAAACAATGCTGTGTTGTTGCTATAGATGCAAAAAGAACAGAAAGGNAAGATATGTTTGAAGTATATAGTTATGGAGCAAGAAAATCAACAGGAATAGATGCAATAGAATGGTCAAAAAAAGTAGAAGAGCTTGGTGCAGGTGAAATATTACTAACGTCAATAGATAGAGATGGAACAGAAAATGGATTTGATATAGAATTAACAAAAGAAATTACTAGAGTTGTNAATATACCAGTGATTGCAAGTGGTGGNTGTGGAAAGTTAGAACATTTTGTAACTGTGTTTCAAGAAGGTAAAGCTGATGCAGCATTAGCAGCATCAATTTTTCATTATAATGAATTTTCTATATCTACAGTAAAGCAATTTTTATTAGAAAATCAGGTCTTAGTAAGAACATGACAAAGTTATCAACAAACGATATAAATTTTGATAAGGGTCAGGGATTAGTTCCAGTGATTGTGCAAGATAATCAATCAAAAGAGATACTAATGTTGGCTTATACGAATCGTTTGGCAGTACAGGAAACAATCAAAACAGGTTATGGTTATTATTGGAGCAGATCACGTGATAAGCTTTGGAAGAAAGGTGAAGAGTCAGGCAATGTACAAAAAGTATTAGAAATAAAAGTAGATTGTGATGAAGACACTTTAATTTATCTTGTAGAACAAACAGGTAATGCTTGTCATAAAAATACAAAAACATGTTTTCAAAGAGATTTGTTATAATTAAAATGTAATTTTTGTTCCAGTAGAGTTGCCAGAAATTACAGATTTAATACATTCACTATCACATTTTGTTATTACGGTTGGAATTTTTGAACGTTCAATAATTTTTAGAGAAAGCAAATCCATCAAGTCATAAGCACCTGCATTCATTTTATCACCAATGATTTTAGACAGTAAGTCATGTATAGTAATTGATTCAACTAATTTGGCAGTATTATCTTTTCTTGGATCAGATGTAAAAACACCATCTACGTCAGTAGTATTGATAAATAATTCTGCTTTTGTTCTTTCGGCAATTAATGCAGCAGTGGCATTAGTACTTTGTCCTGGAGACAAACCTCCGCTAAACACAAGTTTTGAAGAAGAAATACTGTGAATAACTTCATCTAAAGTTTGTGGAACATCATGGTATGAATTAGTTGTACAAGTAAGTAATTTTGCATGAACACGAGAAATATCTATTCCTAGTTGATCTAGAAAAGCTTCGTCGGCATTGAATGATCTAGATACATCTTGGATAGTTCTAGCCAGTTTTCCTCCGCCTGCTACCGCAACAACTCGAAAATTATACGGGTTTATAGTAATTTCCTCAAGTGTTTTTATTATTTTCTCAATATTAGACATACCATTATCGAATGTGAATAAACTGCCACTTAATTTAATTACTACGGTTTTCATTTAACCACTTATGTCTACAAGTAAATGTCTTATTAATTTTCATTTATTAATAAATGTAATATAACATCTAGACTTCGTAGAATAATCATAAAGGTGAATTTTTGCCAAGTAATATTGATTCTTTAGCATTATACAAAACTAGAAGGATATTGAAAGAGTTATCTGCAAAAACAGGCAGAGGTACTGAGTTAATTTCTTTATACATTCCAGCGAAAAAAGCACTTCATGATGTAATAGCAAATTTAAGAGAGGAATATGGAACTGCAACTAATATAAAATCAGATTTAACCAGAAATCATGTTCAGGATGCATTGACAAAAACACAACAAAAGTTGAAACTTTTTAAAAGAACTCCCGACAATGGATTGGTTTTATTTGTCGGAGCTTTAATGACGAATGGACCCGGTAGTGAGGAAATATTTGTAAATGAAATCATTCCGCCAAAACCTGTTCAAACATATCTGTATAGATGTGATGATCATTTTCATTTAGAACACTTAATGGAGATGATTAAAGATGTAGACATAATAGGAATAATTTCAATAGATTCTACTGAAACAGGTTTTGGTATTCTAACTGGTAATAAAATAGACATAGATGAAGTAATTACATCAGGAGTTGGGGGTAAAACCAGAGCTGGTGGGCAATCAGCTAGAAGATACGAAAGATTACGAGAACAGAACTTATCAGGTTATTATAGAAGAGTAGCAAATCATGCAAAAAAATATTTCTTGAAAGGAATAAAATAAAAGGAATTATATTAAGTGGGCCAGGACCAACAAAAGAGTCATTCCTAAAAAGTGATTATTTAGATTATAGATTAAAGGAAAAAATTTTAACTGAGGTAGATGGGGCATATTCTGGAGCAGAAGGAGTGAGAGAAGCAATAGATAAATCTGCAGATATTTTAAAGGATATGAGAATTATAGAAGAAAAGAAATTGATACAACGATTTTTATCAGAGATGCATAAAGAAAAACCTCTTGTTGCTTATGGAGTTAGAGAAGTAATAGATGTAATAACAAAAGGTGCGGCAGATGTTATTCTAGTATCTGAAGATTTGGATATGTTTAAGATTGTAAAAAAATGTAATAGATGTTCAATTGATAAAGGAAAAATTATAAAAAGAACAAACATGGTAAAAGAAATTCAGGAATTTTTACAAAAATCATGTCATGCATGTGATGCACAAGATTTTATTTTAACTAAAACAGATTTGATTGAGGTTATAGAAGATTTAGCTGTAGAATCAGGAACAAAAATAGAAGTTTTATCAAGTAATTCAGAAGAAGGAAAAATGTTATTAAGTTTTGGTGGGCTAGGAGCAATATTAAGATACAACATTAGTTAAAATGTGAGAAGAACATCTAATCAAAAATTTAGGAGATGAGAATGAAATGAATTCAAAATTAAAAGAAAAGAATTGGAGTGTATCTTTAGAAAAAGAAATATCAGAAATGTGGGAAAATGAATCATTATATGATTTTTCTATAGAAGATAAAAGAGAAATATTCACTATAGATACTCCACCACCATATCCATCGGGAAGGCCATGGCATACAGGTGCAGCTGCTCATTATTCGCAAATAGATATGATTGCACGGACTGCACGAATGATGAATTATAATGTGCTATTTCCAATAGGAATAGACAGGAATGGCTTACCTGTTGAAATTTACACTGAAAAAAAATTCAAAATTAGTATGATCTCAACACCAAGAGAGGAATTCATGAAATTATGTAAAATTGCGCTGGATGATTTAGAGGTTGAAATGATAGCCACCATGAAGAAAATGGGTCTTTCTGGGTTATTTAAACAATATTATAGGACTGATTCAGAAGACTATAGAGCATTAACGCAGACTACATTTATCAAATTATGGGAAAAGGGTTTAATTTACCAAGCTATGAGACCCAATAATTATTGTTCTAAATGTAGAACCACTATTGCTGATGCAGAAATTTATTATATGGAATTACCTTCAAAATTAGTATTTATTAAATTTAAATTGAAGAATGAAAAAGGTCATCTGTTAATTGCCACTACAAGGCCTGAATTACTATCAAGTTGTCAAGTAATATTAGTTAATCCAGAAGATGAAAGATTTAAAGATGTAATAAATCAAGAAGTAGAAATTCCAATTTTTGGAAATATAGTAAAGGTAAAATCACATCCAAGTGCGAAAATGGAATTTGGGTCTGGAGCAGTTATGATTTGTAGTTATGGTGATTACACAGATGTGTTATTATTTCGTGAATTAAAATTACAGGAAAAAATCAGTATTGATACAGCAGGACGAATGACTGAAAATGCAAACAAGTATAATGGTTTGAAAATAAAAGAGGCGAGAGATAGGATAATTGAAGATCTAAAAGGATTAAATCTAATAACCAAAATTGAAGAAATTAACCATAGAACACCAATTTGTGAGAGAAGTAAAACTCCAATAGAGATAATACCCATGGAAGAATTTTATCTAAAACAAATTGATTTTAAACAATCTTTATTAGAACAAGTCAAAAAAATAAAATTCCATCCAGAAGAACATAGACGAAGATTACTAGATTGGATTGAAGCTATTACAATTGATTGGCCAATATCTAGACGCAGATATAATGCAACTGAAATACCTGTTTGGTATTGTAATGCTTGCAAGACACCGAATCTACCAAAACCTGGGAAATATTATAGACCATGGATAGAATCTCCACCATTTAAAAAATGTAAGGAGTGTGATAAAGAAGAATTCAGTGGTGATGAAAGAACTTTTGATACTTGGATGGATTCTAGTATTTCACCACTTTTTATTAGTAAATATAATAGAGATGATTCTTTTTTCAATAAAACGTATCCAACACAACTAAGGCCTCAATCTAAAGACATAATCAGAACGTGGCTTCATTATACAATATTAAGATGTATTCAATTAACGGATGAATTACCATTTACTCATGCGTGGATTATGGGATATGGAGTAGATGAAAAAGGTGAAAGAATGAGCAAGAGTAAGGGCAATGTAATTGATCCTATTCCAATCCTTGAAAAAAACGGTGCAGATACATTTAGGTTATGGTCTGCATCAGAAGTCAATTTAGGTTCAGATTTTAGAATATCAGAAACAAAAATTAATGGAATGGGAAAATTCTTAACTAAATTATGGAATATTTCTAAATTTATATCAATGTTTCCTTTAGTTGAATCAACACCACTGGGCACAGATAAATGGATATTGGATGAGCTATCCAAAGTTGTTAAGGAATCAGTGAGTGGATATAATGATTTTAACTTCTTTATTCCAGCAAACAAAGTAAGAGAATTCATATGGAATGTATTTGCTCCGCATTATATGGAAATAGTTAAGCAAAGAGCTTATGGTATAGGTGTAGATGAAAATTCAAAACTAGCAGCTTGGTCAACATTACATACATGTCTTAAAACATCTTTGTTATTACTTGCACCAATAATGCCATTTATTACAGACAAAATCTGGAGAGAAGTTTATTCAAATGAAAGCATCCATAAACAAATTTTTCCACTCGCGAAATGGAACTTTGGGTATATTAAGTATACACAAAATATAATCGATTTTAATTCAAAAGTATGGAATGAAAAACAGAAGAAAGGAATTTCGTTAAGAGATCCAATATCAATAAATATTCCTGAAGAATTGAATTTATTTAAAAATGATCTTATTGCAATGCACAAAATAAATTAAATTATTTTTTAATTAATATTAAAATAAATAAGAAAACAAGACCAAATATCAAGGCTGGAATTATCAAATTACGAAATATAACATCATTAAATGGTTGTTGAAAATCAGTAGTAATTGGATTTACATGTTGAGAGGTGTCAAATTCAATGCCGCCATATGAGAAAGTATTGTTATGAGAGATAATAACATCAATCAAATAATGACCTTGTTCTAATGTAAATATAGTAGGTTCATCAGACGAAAATGTTTTGTCAAAGCGGTGACCATCTTCTAGTCTATATATTTGATAAAATATTTCATCATAGGCGTCTATACCATTAGGTGTAATTTCATAATTATCGTCTAATTTGATAATATTAACTGAGATATCATTAAAATGAACAATAATCGGTATAGTCAATTTCATTAGTTTTGTAGAATTAGTGGTAATTATTAATCGAGTTTCAGAGCTATGAGGTTCAATTATGTCATTGTTTAATTTGACATGAAGTTCTATTGCGATTTCTTGGTCATTAGTTAGATTAACGTGTGATGAATTAAATATAAAATCAACATTAGAACCAAGAGATATATTATCATCAATAAAAATATCTAATGGTTCATCAATAAGTGATTTAATTTTGATAATTTTTGTATATTCTTTGTTTTGATTAGCAAGATTAAATGATAATTTTGAAGGGGAGATAATTACAGGATTTTGTAAAGCAGTTTGAAGATTTAAGCTTCCTGAACCTTGTATATTTACAGACCATGGTTGATCAAAAGAGTTTGTCAAAGTTGTAGAAGAAGGTCCTAAAATTCCCAAAATCTCATCTTTAGAAAGTGGACCATGAAGTTCTAATAATAAAGCAATTGCTGCAGTAACATGGGGCGTAGCAAAACTTGTACCATTCTGAATCATAAATGAATTCTGAAGCCATGTTGAGTTAATGTTTTCACCAGGGGCAATAATATCTGGTTTAATATAAAATGAAGAAATAGGACCTCGAGAACTAAATAGAGAAATTAAATTTGTAAACAATCCTGTTTTTATGTCAACAGTTCCTAAAAGTTGTCGATTTTGTAGTGCGTTTAATATTATTTGACCATCTTCTTGAGTAATCAAAATAGTCGGTATGGTTGGTTTGTATTCTGGAGGTGAATTTGGATGAATTAATTGTCCATGAACGATACCAGGTAAGGTATTAATTATTATCAATCCCTGTGCACCTTTTGATGAGACAATAGCTTCTTTTGTCGAGAAGTATACAATTTCATTTGGTTCAGCTCCTCGACGTAGTGCAATAGCTATTTTTCCGTTGAGATCTATATCTAATACATCTTGTAATCTTGCATAATTAACAAAGACAAATTCTCCAGTCAAAGGCGTGTTAGGTAGAACAGAATCTTTCATTGGTAAACCAAATATTTCTTCGTTAATGTCAGGTAATTGAACCACACCAAGAGTTGAATTACGTGTGTTATATTGAGAACCAACTGAAATTACATCTTCATACTTTGCTGGGTCTCCTATACTACCAGAAATAGGACCACTATTACCTACTGCAGTTACAATAATTGTACCAGATTTGGCTATTTCTTTAGTAGTTTTACGTAGATTATTAGATTCAGTCATGCTGCCTAAACTTAGATTAATAATATCAGAACCGTCAATTACTGCACGATTCATAGCTATTATAACATCACTTGCCTGAACTAAACCATTATAACCTACAACTCGATAAGCAAGAAGATTAACATTAGGAGAAATTCCTTTAATAGAAACAGTACTTGCAATTATCCCTGCTATATGAGTACCATGACCATGTTCATCGAATGGATCATCATCATTGTCAACAAAATCATATCCCCCAATAACTTTGTAGCCTGGTCCAAAGCCACCACCTAGAGAAGAATGATTATAATTAATTCCAGTATCAATAATAGCAATTGTAATATTATTTCCAGTTAGTTTTTTTCCATTATCAAAAGTAAAATTCTGTACATATGTTGCTTTAATTAATTCGAAACTTTTATCGAGTTTTATATTCAATATTTCATCAGTAAAGATTTTTTTGTCAGGGAAAAGAGTAATAATTTTTTGGAGGTCAGAAGAATCTATATCTAGAATAATTGCATGAATACCGAAGACTAGGATATCTACTAGTTGATATTTTATACCAGAATTATGAATATAATTTAGAACATCAAGAGCCTCTAATTTTAACTGGTTCTGCAGTTGAGAATTTATTAATGAATTAGATTGGAATTCATTACTTATTTGAGAAACGGAATCATCTGAGACATAAATAATTATTCGTTGTTGAGATGATGAGTGTGGTATGAACATATTACTAGAAATAAAGAGAATAATTAAGCTAAAAACAAGTAATTGTTTAATCAAGATATCATGGATTAAATTATCCAGATATAGAAGTTTAACTAATATTCAAAATCTCATTTAGTAACAAATTTATAGTTAATTGTATAAGAATTGCATATTTCTAAAGATGAAAAATACATATTTATATGAAAATAATAAAATAATCAAAAAAGATTATTCTTTAGTTATTTGTGAAAAGCCAGAAGCGGCAAGAAAAATAGCTGAGGCATTATCAAATAACACATACAGAACTCAAAAAGTCACAGATTCTATTGTATTTAATTTAAATTATAAAGGCAAAGAACTTGTAATTTGCTCAGCTTTAGGGCATTTATACAAAATAAACTTAGCAAAAACACAATCAAAATTGCCTAGATTTGATTATTCATGGACTCCAATTAATAAACCAAAAAATAAAGCAGTAATTATTAATTCAAAAATTAATTTAATAAAACTATTATCAAAAGATGCTAAAGAATTTATTCTTGCGTGTGATCTTGACCAAGAAGGAGAAACAATAGGATATAATATTTTAAAATATGCATGTAATGAAAAACAGAAAATTGCAAAACGAGTGAAATTCTCTACTCTAACAGAGAAAGATATTAAAAATGCATTTTCAAACATGGAAAAACATATTGATATAGATTTAGCTATTGCAGGTAGAACTCGTCATGTAATAGATTGTATGTATGGAATAAACATATCTAAGGCGTTATCATTGGCTTTCATGTCATATAGTAACAAATACAGAACATTAAGCATTGGGAGAGTTCAAGGGCCAACTATTGCATATGTCGTAGAAAATGATTTACAAATTGAAACTCATGTGCCATTACCATTTTGGAGTATAAATGCATATATTGAAACAACAGAAAATGGAAAAACAACATGGTTAAAAATTAAATATAAAAAGGAAAAAATAATCGAAAAAAAAGAAGCAAATAATATTATTAAGAATTGCAAAGGTGAAAAGGCAATTATATCAAAAATTAATAAAAATAATTTTAAAATAAATCCTCCAGTGCCTTTTAATTTAAGTGAATTACAAAAAAAAGCATTCAAATTATATAAATTAAATCCATATCAGACATTAAATATAGCTGAAAAATTATATCTAAAAGCGTTAATTTCATATCCAAGAACTGCAAGTCAAAAATTACCAACCTCAATAAATTATAGAAAAATAATTTCAAATTTAAGTAAACTACCAGAATTTACCAGAATAACAAATAATTTATTAAAAAAGAAAAAACTGACACCAACACAAGGTAAAATGTCTGATAATGCTCATCCGTCAATATATCCTACAGGTAAAATGACTAAATTTCAATTATCAAATACCGAAAAAAAAATATTTAATTTAATTGTAACGAGATTTCTCGAATTATTTGAAAAACCCATCATAGGAAAAATTAATTTAATTCATTTTAATATTGGAAAATATATATTTTTAAGTTCGTCAAAAAAAATTAAAAAAGAAACCAATAGCAAACATAATAAAGAAAATAAAAAACACGTAAATTTCCAAATTGCAGAAAAATTTAATGTTAAAAGAATCAGAATGGAAGAAAATTTTGAAACTGCTCCACGTCCGTTTAATCAAATTACATTAATAGAAAAGATGGAAAAAGAGAACGTAGGAACTAAATCAACACGTGCAAATATAATACAAACAATTATAGATCGGGCTTATATTAAAGGTACTAAATTAAAGTCGACGCATTTAGCAAGAGCGTTAGTTGAAGTTCTACAAATTTATTCTCCATTAATTTTATCATCTGAAATGACTAGAAAAATGGAAAAACAACTTGAAGAAATAGAGAATAGAAAAACAACACAAGAAAAGGTGTTAACTATATCAAGTAAAAATCTTAGGTTAATAATTAAAGAAATTCAAAAAAATAATATATTAATAGGTAAAAAATTATTTTCGGCTACAAAAAATTTAGTAATTCAATCAACTAATAATAGTTTAGCAAAATGTACAATTTGTAAAAAAGGGGATTTAATAATTACATCAAATTCTAGAAATAGAGCTTTAATATGTTCAAATAGTGTTAATGAAAGTTGTATTGTAAAAGCGTCATTACCCAGGTTTGGATTGATAAAAATTTATAAAAAAAGTTGTATGACTTGTTTATGGCCAAAAATCAAAACTGTATTTAAAGGTAATCCGTGGATTTTTTGTATAAATCCAGATTGTCCTAGTAAAAGGAAGAGAAAACTATGAAAAGCTGTAAATTATGTAATGGCGAACCATTAAGTTCAAGTATTTTTTGTATTTATCATGAAATTGCTTATAATAATCTAAAATCAGGTTATAAGATTTGGACTGATAGATACGATAATTTAGATTGGAAAAACTACTTAAGAAAGTTATTAGAATTATCTACAACAGGAAAATTCGTAAAACAGGTAATAATGGAGGAAAAAGAAAACCATGGTAATAAAGAATAAAATCGATTCGATTAGTCGTAATCTTAGTTATAGACTTCGCCGTTTAAAAATTGCCAATAAAACCATTCAAGGTGCATCATTTTTTATTCGTGGTAGGGCAATAATTGTTTTTTATTTAATAGCGTTTGGTCTTCTAGCATCAGGTATTGTAAACGCTCTATTAGAAGGGGGTTCAATTAGTACTTCATTACCAATTTTACCTGGATATGTATTACAATCAAATGCTGAAGTAGTTCTCTGGGGTTCTTATATATTTGCAGGTCTATTTGGGTTACAATTAATTAATAGAGGAACCAAACAAGCAGTTAAGGGTAGAAGCACAACTGGATTTATTACAATGGGTTTAGTTTTATTATTAATGGGAATGTTGATTGGATTTTTTGTATATGCGGTTAAGGGGAATTAATCCTTAAGCAAAAATCCATTCTGGATATAGGTTTAATTGTTTGAATAAATTTACAATGAATAACAGTATTTTTGTAATCCATAATAACTATATTATCAGTCATGTGTTTCATTAATTTACTACCAAGATAATTTTTATACCAAGGAGAATTATTTTTTTTAGTGGGAAAACTAGAAAGAAATATTTTAGCATTTATTCGATTTGCAAAATTAATCATATTAGCAAAATAATAACCAAATTTCTGATTTGCTACGTTGTAATCTGAGGATTTATCAAGCATTTGATAAAGAGTTGTAAGTGAATCCAATATCAAGAAATCAAAAGATGGAGATGTCCAAGAGAGAAAAGACAATAAAGACTGTTCTAAATCCATAGAATTAGGATTAATTAAGGTGATTTTTTGATCTAATTTATGAAAAGTGGAATAAGTCCTTAGCCAGGCATCAAAGTCAAAATATATAATGTGAGCGTGTTTTGGAATATAATTCAAAAGTAAAGGAAAGATTTCATCTCTAAGTATTTCAGTCTCCATTAATATTGAATTTGAATTAGAATTCAATAATTCGAAAAAATCGTTTGTATCTATGAAATGGTTAGTGTTTTCATTGATAGGCATATTTAATGTATTTAGACCCCCGTGAAATATATACTACTGATTAAGAGTTAAGAAAGAAGAAAATACATTATCATTGGTGGTATAATTACAGCAACAAGTTAAGCAATCTGATGAAATTGCCGTAATGACATCTGATATTAAATCATATTATAAAATCACTCAATTATTAAAACAATACAATTTTCCTTTTCTCAGTTTAATTCCAGATAATAAAATACCTCAGACTGTGAATTTAATTATAACGACTAATTCAGAAAAACACTATGTAAATAAATTGAATTATTTAACTTTAGAAGAGATTGAATATTCTGAGACATTTCTTTGTTTAATCATGAATAAAATAAATCATGTAAAATCTGATTTAATAATAATCGGAATAGATCCTGGTTTGAGAATAGGAATAACTGTATATAATGGAAGAAAAAAAATCTACTGGAATGTTTTATCATCTATAAATGAATTACAAAAAATCATTAATGAAATATCTAAAGTTTTTATAAATATAAAAAAAATTATTAGAATTGGAAATGGTAATAAGAAAGTTTCAAACAATTTAGCACGTATATTAAAATTACAACTTGATGAACATTCAATAATTGAAATAGTGGATGAGTTTGGAACATCATCATTAAGTAAGAGTCGTCCAAACAGAAGAGGTTTACGTGATATTAAATCAGCAGATATTATTGCATTTCGGCAAGGTAAACATTACAAATAAATATAAAAAAATCATATTTAGAAGTTCATTTTATACTTGTATTAATATAAGTCTTACATGGATTATATTGAAGAAAATTTGGATGAAATAGATCCAATGAAAATGAAAGCGCTTGAAAATAAAGCGGAGAAAAGTGGTATTTCAAAATTATTATTAATGGAAAATGCAGGAGCAAAACTTGCAGTTGAAATAATTAAAAAATTCAAAGATATAAAAAATAAGAATATAATCATAGTTTGTGGAAGTGGTAATAATGGAGGCGATGGCATGGTGTGTGCAAGGCATCTTTGTAATTTTTCAAAATCAATTTCTCTCTTTTTATTAACTTCTGGTGAATTAATAAAAACCAAAGAAAACAAAACAAATTGGCAAATAATCAAACAAATTAAAAGTATTTCAATTTACGAATATATTGACGATGAAAAATTTTTTAATAAATTTAGAGAAGTAAGTGAATCTGCAGATATTATTATAGATTCAATATTTGGAACTGGATTGAAAGGAAGTATAAAAAATCCAGCTTCACAGATTATTGAAATAATAAATAAATCAAATTCATTTAAGGTGGCAGTAGACATTCCATCTGGAATCGATCCAAATAATGGAAATATTCAAGATAAATGCGTGAAAGCAAATATGACAGTAACTTTTCATAAATCAAAACCCGGTATTAAAAATAAAATCAACATTACAGGAGAAGTAATTGTAGTACAAATTGGGATACCTCCAGAACTTGAAAATCAACTATAGCATTATATTAGTTGAATGTACATGTTTTATTAGACGAAATGGAATTTGCGCAAATTATTGTTGGCAATATGAAGAATTTTTCGTATATTGTCGGAGATACTGATACAAAAACAGGAGTAATAATTGATCCTGGTAGAGATATAGATAAAATCATTACAAAAGTTCGAATAATGGATATAGAAATTAAATATATTTTGAATACCCACAGTCATTGGGATCATGCAATGGGAAATAAAGAGACCGCACAAAGAACAGGTGCGCAAATTGCAATCCATGAAAGTGCCCCAATCCAGAAAGATATAGGATTAAAGGGTGGAGATGTACTAAAATTAGGTCAACAGTCTATCAAGGTAATCCATACTCCAGGTCATACGCCAGATAGTGTTTGTTTTCTAGTTACGAATAAAAATGAGAAGAAAAAGAACTTTCTTTTCACTGGAGATACTTTGTTTGTGGGAACTTGTGGAAGGACAGATCTTCCTGGTGGAAAAGAAAGTGATCTGTATGAAAGTTTTAAAAAGATAATGAAATTAGATGATCATGTAAAAATCTGTCCTGGGCATGATTATGGTTCAAGACTTATTTCAAGTATTAGATATGAAAAAAGACACAATATGTATCTTAATTTTACAAATAAACAAGAATTCTTAGCGGTTATGAAATCCGCAAGTAGAGCTTAATATTATTTTATTAGATTTGATTATTTGAATCCCAATACGCTATTGCATTATGAGAGTGAATTGATTCGAGGCTCGTAACATTTATGTATTTTGCATGAGGAAATCGTTTTTTACAATCTCGTACCACATCTTCAACAAATTTTGAATTTTCTTGAGCTTCAATTATCTTTTTTGCTTCGTCTGGACGATTAAGAAATTCTTCTAACTTAGCTGAAAAACAATTCGACAAATCTAGAGCAGTTTCATCAAAATTCACCATAGTATCATAAAGTTCAAGTGTCAAAACGGTACGTTGCATATGTCCTATTCCAACAATAGCTTTACTGCAAGGACATGACGTAATACCAGATAGTGAAAATAAATAATTAAATTTACATTTTTCATCAAGTGTTATGGATATATCTAAGAATTGATCTTCGAATGGGTATTGAAAGTTAACAATAACTTTACAGTTTTGTTGTGTGGTATTGGCTTCTTTTTGGATATTAATTAGAGATTCTTCAATATATTTTGTATTCATAAATTTTTTTGTTGTTTTTACTAATCTACTCATATGCACTCCACGAGTATTATCTGTAGAAACTATTACAGAGATATCTATTGGAAGTTGCCAGCCAAACCCATAAAAAATGGTTTTAAAATTAGAAATTCCTGCATGAACATTTAAACGTGATTTTTCATTTTGAATATCTGGTAAATCAGAAACTGGGAAATTTTTTCGAAAATTAGTGTGTTTGAACATATAACTAAAAAATGGTCATCATATAATAAAAATATCCCTATAAATTACTAGTGCTAATTTAAAAAGCATATACTAATGGATCAGTTTTACCAATTTGACGAAAAGATTCTAGTCTAGATTTACAAGAATAACAAATTCCACATGCGATATCTTCTCGACGTTGACAGCTCCAAGTAAGGTTTATTGGTAAATCAAGACGAATTGCTTCTTCTAAAACATTTAACTTTGTATAATTATGCAAGGGAATAATAATTTGATATTTATGAGAACTTGAACCATAATTTCCCAGATTTATTGATTTTGTCAATAAGGAAAAAAATTCAGTGGTTGTATCAGGAAAATAAATTATATCATCTTTATTATGCCCACCAATTATTTTACTTGCGCCAATTTTTTCTGCCCACCAAGCGGCAATTGAATAATAAATTAAGTTTCTGGAAGAGATATAATTAGGCGGAATTAATTTTTTAGTATTTAATAAAGGACTTGAATCAGGATATTTTTCATCTTCAAATTCAGAAAGGAATGATAAATCTATAGTTTTATGTTCTTTAACTTGTGCAAAAGTAGCAATTTGTAAACAAGATTGAATTTCTTTTTTAAATCGTTTGAAGTAATTGAAAGTAATAGTATAAAGTTCAAAATCTTTTTCTTTCATTAACCATAGACAAACTGTAGAATCTAAACCACCTGATAAAAGAACTATTACTTTTTCCTTTTGGTTCATAGAATTTCACGAGTATTACTCTATAGATAAAATTGCAGAATTTTTTTCATGTTCCCAGATTTGTATTTTAGAAATCCAGACACGATTTGATGTTAATTGTTTAATCCAATTATCAGCATAATCGAACACGAATTTACATGAAGATTCAATACCAGGTCCCCAGCCTTTATTAATATCCATTATATTCAAATTACATCCATCTTTATCATGAAGCATTTTGAAATCTTGTAACAAAGGATCGTCACTAGATATTAGCAATCTATGATCCCATTGTTGATGAAGCCAATCATTAAGCTTATTTAAGCCACCAAAATCCATGACCCATTGTTGTTCATTTAAAGAGCTACATGCAAATGTAACCTCAATATATCTTGCATAACCATGTATAAATTTACAACTTCCTTTATCTCTCCACTGTCTGTGACTAGTTGTTATTGGTCCAAATTTTTTGGTCGAATAATAATTCAAAATAATACTTTTACTAGGGTCATTATCATTTTTTAAATTATTGTTCAATTATATCAAAATCATTAGGGAAAATAGTATTAGGAAAAATATTTTTAATATTATTAATTAGATCAGTATCAAATTCTGGTCTATGAATTAAAACTAAATTTTTAACCTGAGCTTCTTTAGCTATTTTAGCTGCTTGTAGAGGAGTTGTATGACCAGATTTTTCTGCATTTTTTTCATCAACTTCAGCTGCTTCGTGAAACAAATAATCAGCTTGAAAAGCAAATTTGGATAGATCTACTTTTCTAGTATCTCCTGTATATACTATTTTAATACCATCCATTTCAATTTTGTAAATAAAATCAAGAATTGAGTGATTACCCTGTATGTAATCAATTTGAAATGGAAAATTTTTATTTAGAGGTCTTATATCTAGATAATCTGTATAATTGGTTTGGCCAAATAATTCCGAATAAACAGAGTTAACTAGATTAGATAGGCCCGGGGGGCCAGATACAATGATTTTACCTTTTTCTTTGTGAATTAAATTAAGTAAAAGAAATGGAAGACCACCTACGTGATCACCATGAAGGTGTGTTATGAATGCATATTGTATTTGATTAGGTGAATATCCACATTTTCTCAGTGAATAAACAGCATGAGGAGAACAATCTAAAAGAATTTTGTAAGTACCGTCTAGAAAAATTGATATGCTAGCTCTACCACCTGTAGAAAAAGCGTCACCCGTTCCTAACATAATTATTTTCATAGTTATTATTTGTGCAAAAGAATGCTATATTTATAATTAATATAATTTATTATTTATTATTAGTTTTAAACACCATATTAGATGTTTCATAATCACTTTCATTATAATCGATTTCACAGACATGGCAATTATCAACATCAAGAGATGGTTCTAATTTTTTATGAATATCACATAACAGTCGACTACTTCTGATAATCAAACATGCTTCATTAAATTTACTTATAATATCACTTAAATCATGTTTTTCAACCATCATTATAGTAATTTGAGAAACAATATTCTTGATTCTTTCATCATCGCCTAATGAAGTAAGATTGCCTCGTGTACCCCGTAAATAATTACTTATTGCAGCTTGTGTAACACCAATTAATTCAGCAGTTTCTTTTTGGCTAAAAGCATGATCTTGAATTAATTTCTTAGCTACTAAAGCACGTAAAGCAGGTACAGATGTTTTAGTTTCAATTTCTGCAGGTAGCAGCATTATAAAATATATTGTTCTATAATACTTAAAGATAATGACTAAAATAGCTAAAACTAGAAATGTAAAAAGTAATTATGGAAAAAATTTACTATAATATTTACGCTCAATAATAGAAATTTCTTCTGAATTATTTGCTGAAGAATATTGTTCAAGTATATCATAATTTAAATCAAAAAAAGTGTGTCCCCATTTAAATTTTGAGAGAATTAATTCAGCGTCATCTCTAAATCCAATAATAAATAAACAAGCGGCAAGCGCCTCAGCAGATGAAAGAGTAAAAAGTTTTGCATAATTTATAGGATTTCCTGCTTGTAGTATTGGTAATCGTTTGTTTCTTCCACGAAAACTTTTAGAAAATATAGAAGTTCCTTTTTTCCATGAACAATCTATAACTACTAGTCCGTTTGAAATTCGTTGTTGATCAGCTTTTGAGATAATATCATCTGAAAATGGATTAAGGACTATCCAAGTGTTAATTATATGTCTACGTTGAATTGGTTTAATTAAATTAAAACGGAGTAATTTTGAAGCTGTGCATTTCTTAGGATCATCTTGATGAAGATGATACACAAATAATTTATCATGGTTCATGAATTTAATAATAGTAAACGATTATGTTATTATTTAATATTTTTTTATAATAACACATATTTTAAAGAAATATAAAAGGGATGTATATTGAAACTTGCAATTGATCTAGATGGAGTACTTGCAGATGCAAGTGAGATATGGATTCCAATTTTTCAAAAAAAATTCAATATTCAAATTTTAAAAAATCAAATAAATTCTTGGAATTTTTGGGAACAATTTGGTTTACAATATAATGATTTTGAAGAAGTTTTTGATGAGGCATGGGCAGATTGGCAGAATGTAAAAGAAACTGAGAATAATATTTCAGAGAAAATTATACAATTAAGAAATTTTGGTCAAGTCGATTTGGTTACAGCAAGAAATAAAAAAACAATGGGTTTTGTCAATAAATGGCTAGAGTATAAAAAAATTCAATTGGACAATGTAATAGTTGTTGATGCAAATGAATCAAAAGCAATTCTGGATTATAATATTTTTTTGGATGATTCGCCGATTCAAGTAAAACAAATTGCCCATTCAAAAAAAATAGCATTGGTATATAATCAACCATGGAATCGAGAGATTAAGGAAAACAACAACATAATTAGGGTTAAAAATTTGTTTGATGTAATATTATTTGTTAGAAAGTTTGTAGAAGATTTCAAATAACAGGTAATTGTTATCGGAATATTGCAATCAGAATAACTTAAATTAATCATAAAGGTGAGTAATATAATATGGTAAGCATAGATACAACATCAAGTTTAGAAAGTTTTCGTCGATTTTTAATAAATAGTACTTGTTTGTCGTATATGCCTGAAAGTTATCTTCATGATCCTGAGGTGTTTCCAGAAAAGGATGGAGAAACTGGTTCGATATATATAGAGGCAGCAGATAAAGTCACATTAAAAAAGGAACGAGATATCACCTTCATAAATGTTAGAGATGTTCTTGGCATTATATATCAATCAAAAAGTGGAAATACAAACATTAAGTGGAGGCAAATTCGTGGAAGGGGTGGAAAAGTTACTGGTGAATCATCTACTAACTCATTAGTAAATCTAATAACAGCAAGAGTAATTGATCAAGATTATGCGAATGTATTAGCTGAAGTGGAAACAAATGTAGTATCTAACGAGTCTACTGAATAAATAACACAATACCTAATAATTAATAATATTGAACTATGTCAATCCTAATTCATTTTTTGTTTCTTTGTACAATAATCGACCTAAAGTAACACGTTGTATATCATTTGTACCTTCATAAATTTTTGTAACTTGTATATCTCTAAGATATCTTTCCATAGGATATTCAGTGGCAACACCAGCTGAACCGCCTAATTTAATAGCGGTTAAAGCCGCTCTTTCTGCGGCTTCTGTTGCATACATCTTTGCCATACACGCGGCAGAGACAAAGTCTTTATCTTGATCTCGGAGTGAAGCTGCCCAATAAGTAAGAAGTCGAGAGGCTTGTAATTCAGAAGAAGCTTCCGCTAAAAGAAACTGAGGACCTTGAAATTCCATAATTGGTTTGCCAAATGCAATTCTCTGGGTAATATATTTTGCAGCGGATTCAATTGCTGCTTGACCTATACCAACACCTTGTGCAGCTATTTCAATTCTCCCATGATCATAACAATCCATTGCTACGTAGAAACCTTTTCCTTCTCCACCCAATATGTTAGAATCAGGGATTTTAACATCTTCTAAAATTAATTCTACAGATTTAGAACCACGTATACCAGTTTTAGAAATTGGGTTTCCAATTGTAAATCCATCAGTATTACGTTCAATAATAAAAGCAGATAGTCCAAGATGACGTTTATTTTGTATATTAGATGTTCGTGCAAAAATGAGGAAAATGTCTGCTATGTCTCCATTCGTACAGAATGTCTTAGTTCCATTAATAATCCAACTATCTCCATCCTTAACTGCAGTTGTGGTTATACCTGCAACATCAGAGCCAGCACCTGGTTCTGTCATCGCATGAGCTCCAATTTTATCGCCTTTTGCTAGTGGGATTAAATATTGAGTTTTTTGTTCTTTTGTACCAAAACTTGTGAGTGGCATTGCAATTAATGTATGAGCAACAGGTATTACGGATACAGCACAACTTACACGAGCTAGTTCCTCAATAACTAAAGCCATAGAAAGATAATCATATCCTGCACCACCATATTCAGTTGGATAAGGAACACCAAAAAACCCAAGCTCAGACATTTTTTTAATCAATGTATCAGGAATTTTATCCTCTTGATCAATTTTATTTGCAATGGGAGCAATTTCATTAGCAGCAAATATTCGTGCTAATTCTTGTATTTCTTGATGTTCGGGTTTTAGGTTAATTGAAAAATCATTAATTGATGGATGAAGAAATTTGGTCAATTGTGTTGCTAATTATAAAAATAGATTATAAAGGTTATTTAATTTTGGTTATCAAAATATTTATTTTAATAAATATAAATATAATATAAAAAATATTAAGATTATGGTAAAAATAAAAGTTAACAAAATAAGCAGTGTTTCGGATCCAGAAACATCTCAACTAGGTAAGCAAATTGAATTAGTTGAGGTTAGAAATAGAAACAACAACAATATGGTAGGATCAATGGGATCAAAAGAGGAAACTAAAATAGTAAGGGATATAATTTCACAATTTCAATCAATAGGAATGTTTCCAATCAATTCAAGGGGAATAGTTTTACCAAAAATGACATTGTTTTTGTCAGAATCTGAATATGATATGTTAGCAATTCGCTTTGAAGTTAATGATATATTTGAATTAATTCTGAAAGATGGTGCTTTCATGTTGAAAAGAGCAACCGAAGGAACATAAATTTAATAAATAAAAAAAATATCTTTATAGATTATTAAAAATGCGGGATTCGTCTAGTCTGGTAGGATATCAGCTTCCCAAGCTGAGGGTCTCGGGTTCAAATCCCGGATCCCGCATTAAGATCGTCATATAGTTATAATTCTGATTTTTCTTTAGTATTTGATTTTTCAAATGTTCTGGTTATAAATGAGTTTGTATCCTGTTCGTTAGATGATGTAGTAATATCAAAAACGTTAACAGTGTCAATTTTCCAATTCCAACCGAGTTTATCTTTTGGAAGAATATTGGTAATCCATTTGCGTTGATCTTCATTAGTAAGGTGACATGGTTCTTCATCACAAACATGACTTAATAATATTGTAGCGATTTTTTTACCCATAAATAATAATATAATGTATACATTAATTTATATTTCTATTTGAATGATTATTTGTATTTATACAAAATGATTAATAATACATAAATCAATAAATAAAAAATGAAAACAAAGGAAGAAATGATTCACGAATTATTAAAAATAAAAATTCCTTATGGTTTAATTGAATATATTGCAAAAAAAGAAAGGTCAAGTTTAGGAGAGGGCATGATAAATAGTTTAAAAAAGATGAATGATGGCGCAGTACGAAGTTTGCATTCATCATTAGTTGAGGGGAATAAGGGAAGAAATGAATTTTTACTATTAAGAAGTGCTCAATGGATATGTAAACAATTAAACACTACAAATATTGTTATTGAAAATCAGATTGCAAATATTGGTGATTTTAATATAGTAGCACGTGAAGAAGACGAAATTATTTGTGTAGCAGAATGTATTAACGATAACTTGAATTTTGAAGCTGTTAATGATTTTGTAGAGAAAATAAGAAAATTAAAGAATAATCAGCCAAAACTAAGTCAAGTATATTATATATCATCAATTGAATTCAACGAAGATCTACTAAATAATATAAAAAATATTCAAGGTATGAGTGTTGATGGGATTTTTACAGCAGAAGAGAAAAAAGGACTAGCAGGAATGTTTAATAGAAAATCCACGAAATTAAAATTTGAATTTTATCATGAAATAGGGATTCTTCAATATAAAAAATTCTTTCCGTAGTTAAGATACTAAAGTCATAGTTTATCAATTACTTTATCATACAATTTAGTGGCGTGAGTTAGAGGGTAGGTTTCGGTATAACTGAGGAAACTCCTCTCTCCTATCAGGAATGTGATGTCGAGAGACATATTCAGAGATGGATGGCACCGGAGCAGAAACGATATCCAAGCTTGTTAATACGATGAGGATGAAAATCTGAGGTTTCAAGTGATGGAATGAAACGGCCGTCCCACATGGAGCAAGGCCAAACAGAGTCAAAGATTTCCTGATTGAGACTTGGGTAGGCCGCTAAGCTAAATCCTACCTGAAACAAAAAGAGGGTTAAGTAGCAATAATTGATTGGAATTTTTGTTATTCCTTAAACTACTAAGACGCGCCTAATTGATGGCGAAGTTATGTCTTTGCCATCAATTTCTAATAATATGTTTTTCAATTGGTTTGTTCTAGATTTCTATTAATAAATAATATTTAGAAATTATTGTGATGATTATGAAAGAATATGATATAATAATAATAGGCGGAGGAATAATTGGTTGTGCAATAGCAAAATCAATAATTTCGAAAACTAAGAAAAAAGTTGTGGTTTTAGAAAAAGAAAATCATGTGGGAGAACATGCTAGTAGTAGAAATAGTGGAGTTATTCATTCTGGATTTTACTATAAACCAAATTCATTAAAAGCAAGGTTCTGTGTTGAAGGAAATAAAAAACTGTTAGAATATTGTTTATTAAATAATGTTCCATATAAAAAAACTGGTACATTAGTTGTAGCAAAAAATGAACATGATTCAGAGACGTTATACAAGCTGTTAGATAGAGGAAAGATTAACAATGTGCCTGGAATTAAGATAGTTAACAATGATGAATTAAGGAAAATAGAGCCATATGTAAAGGGGAAAAAAGGATTATACTCTCCTACTGGGTCTATTGTAAATTCAAAAATATTAGTAAAAACCATGGCGGCAGAAACGAAGAATAATGGTGTTAATTTTTTATTGGGGGAGAAAGTTCTAAAAATAACCCAAAAAAACGGTCAAATTCTTGTAAATACAAAAAATTATGAAATTAAATCAAAATATCTAATTAATTGTGCTGGAATTTATGCGGATAGAATAGCAAATTTAACTGGATTGAAATTAAATTATCGAATTATACCATTTCGTGGAAAATATTATCAATTAATTAAGGAAAAATCATTCTTAATTAAATCAATGGTTTATCCTATACCTGATCCTAATCTACCATTCTTAGGAATTCATATCACGAGAACTATAGATAATAATATAATTGTTGGGCCAAATGCAGTTTTAGCGTTTGGAAGAGAAGCGTATAGCAATAAACAATTTAGTATTTCAGATATAAAAGATATTATCTCGTATGATGGGTTTTGGAAAATGATGTTATTGAATTCGGTAAAAATGAAAAACGAGTTTATCCAATCGTTTTCTAAAGGTAAATTTGTGGAACAGGCACAAAATCTTATTCCAAATTTAAAAAGCGCAGATTTTCAAGAAGGTTATTCTGGAATTAGAGCACAATTAGTAGATAGAAATGGTGAGTTAGTTGATGATTTAATAATAAAAAATCAAAACAATATCACTCATATATTAAATGCAGTTTCACCTGGAATGACTTGTAGTTTACCATTTGCAGATTATGTTGTAAATAACTATGTAAAAAATAGTATTAGCAATTAGAATAAAATTATAATATAACTATCCATAACATCAATATATTAAAAATGATTAAAATTGATGAATTAAAAATATTTAATGAAATACGAACGCATAAACCAAAAAAAATATGCATAAGTGCACCTGATGGATTAATGATGTATCTAGAAGATATATCTACACGAATAACAAAAGAATTTGGAATTGATGTATTCATCATGGGAGATTCATGTTATGGTAGTTGTGATACTACAAATTTTGACGCAAAAAGAATTGGAGCTGAATTAGCATTTAACATAGGTCATACAATTTCTTTTGAAAAATTGGGTGATAGAACAATTATGATTGATGCATTTGATGATATTAGTTTTAAAGGAGCTATAGAAAAAACAATCAATGATCTTAAGCAGTTTAAGACTATTGGTTTAGTGACATTTAGTCAATATTTACATCAAATTGAATTTGTAAAAAGAAAACTAGAAGAGAAAGGAATAAGAGTAATTATTGGAAAAGGTGGAGGTCAATTAAGAGATGGACAAATTTTTGGTTGTGAATTTTATCCTGCATTTTATATTCGTAAAGATGTTGATGCATTTATTGTACTAGGCAATAGTAATTTTCATGGAATAGGAGTTTCGTTATCTTCAGGAAAGCCAACACTAATGATTGATCCTCATACTGAAGAAATAATTAATTTAGAAGAAGTATCAAAAGATAGAAAGAAAAAGGCTATTCTATCAATTTCAAAAGCAAGATATGCGGAAAAATTTGGATTGGTTTTAGGTTTAAAAGAAGGGCAATTTGATACAAAGAAATTATTATCAATAAAAAAAAGACTAGAAGAGAAAGGAAAAGAAGTGCAATTAATTGCTATGAGAGAAGTAACAAGTGAAAGAATTGCTTATTTTAAGTCGATAGATGCTTTTATTCAAACATCTTGTCCAAGGGTGTCTATAGATGGATATACTTTTAAAAAGCCGGTGTTATCTGCACCTCAAGCTGAAGCATTATTAGATTTATTAGATGGAAAAGAATTAGACGAATTTTTAGTTAAGCCGCATTGGTTATAATATGAAGTTATATATCTTCTCATTAGAAACAAATTATGGAAAATAATAGCCGAAAAGAAAAAGCAATACCTGGAGATAAATTAGCAGTCGTTGAAGAATTTGAACCTGGTGAAGGAACATATGAAGTTAATGGTGAAATTCGAGCGTCAATTCTAGGAAAAATCAATATCGATAATAAAAACAAATTAATTACAATAGAAACTCATGTTAAAAAAAATGACATGCCAAAACCCAATGATAAAGTTGAAGGCATTATAGAAAATATTATTGGACCTGGAGCTATTTTAAAAATTATTAAAGTAAATGAAAAGGAAAATTTTGAATTTTTAAGTGGGGTAATTGAGATAAGAAGAAGCAGAGGTCAAAGGGAATCAGGAGTGGATGTAACTGATCGTGTTAGAGCAACGGTTTTTTCAGTTGTTGATGGAAATATCTACTTGAATATACGGGAACAAAATGATGGAGTTGTTAGTTCTAAATGTATAGAATGTTGTAGTCAAGTTGTTAAGGTTGATAGAGGTGTAAAGTGTGTGGAATGTGGTTTGGAAAGATTTAAAAAACTTGCATTAGATTTTAAATAAATTATGCATTTTTATAAAAATTGTTTAATTATGACAGCTAATTTAGAATAAATCGAAATAGAATATTTATTAATATTATAAGTTTTTATAGAATTTTGTGAGTAACCGGACGATGTCTGTTTGCCTATACAAGAAGTAGAATATATTTGGATGAATGGGGAGTTTATTAAGTGGAATAAAGCGAAAGTTCCAATCCTAACCCATGCTTTACATTATGGAACAGCTGTGTTTGAAGGAATTCGAGCATATCCATCTGAAAATAATTTATTAATATTTAGACTTAAAGATCATTTAGAACGATTAATAGAATCAGCAAAAGTATTACCTTTGGAACATTCTCAATCTGTAACAAAATTAGAAAATGCAATAATAGAGCTATTGAAAATCAACAAGTTGAAAGAATCCAGTTATATCAGGCCATTAATTTTTGTTGGTTATGGTGGTATTGGATTAAATTTTACTGGTTTTCCAATTGATACAGCAATAATAGCATTTCCTTTTGGTAAATATTTTGAAAATCCTGAAATTAAGGTTTGTATATCGAATTGGAAAAGAATTTCAGATGAATCCATGCCTCCACAAGCAAAAGCAAGCGGAAATTATCTAAATTCAGTAATGGCAAAATTAGATGCTTTAAAGGCAGGTTTTGATGATGCGATTATGTTAGATAAAAATTCCACAGTTAGTGAAGGTACGGGGGAAAATATTTTTGTGGTGAAAAATGGACAAATATCCACACCGCCAACTAGCTCATCAATATTAGTTGGAATTACAAGAGATTCTGTAATTCAGATATCAAAAGATTTAGGAACTGAAGTTAATGAAAGAGAAATATCAAGAATAGAACTTTATCAGGCTGATGAAGTGTTTTTTACCGGAACAGCTGCTGAAGTCACCTCTATAATTGAAATTGATAATAGAAAAATCGGTACAGGGAGAATTGGAGAATTAACGACAAAAATTAGAGAAAAGTACTCTGGAGCTGTATATGGAAAAGAAGAAATGTACAAGCACTGGACAACAGAGGTTTATTAATTTTTTTGGATATCAATAATGAAAAAGTAGGATTTCAAGGAGAAATAGGATCTTATAGTGAAGAGGCTGTTCATAAGTTTTTTGTAAATGCAGTTTCGAAACCATATAGAAATCTTTCCGGTTTGTTTCTTTCTTTAGAAAATGGAGAAATTGAGTATGCAATTGTACCAGTAGAGAATTCAATCCAAGGTAGCATTACGGAAACATATGATCTATTATTACGTTCTTCTGTTCGTGTAAGTGGTGAAATTAATGTTAAAATTAATCATTGTCTTATAGCACACTCTGGAGTAATAAAAAATGATATCAATTTAGTATATTCACATCCACAAGCACTAGGACAATGTAGAGATTATCTACGAGGATATGGTCGTGAAACTATAGCCACATATGATACTGCAGGGAGTGTAAAAATGATAAAGGAAAAAAAATTAAAAAATGCTGCTGCAATAGCGAGTCGTGAAACAGCAAAATTATATGATATGACAATAATTGATGAACAAATTCAGGATAATGAAGATAATTTCACGAGATTTTTTTGTTTATCAAATAAAAAAACAGAGTCCACAGGAAATGATAAAACCTCAATAATTTTTTCGTCTGGACATGTTTCTGGAGCTTTGTATAAGGCTCTTAGGGAATTTGCAGAACGAGAAATAAATCTTTGTAAAATTGAGTCACGTCCAACTAGAAAAAAAGCATGGGAATATAATTTTTACTTAGATTTTGAAGGTCATATTGATGATGAAATATGTAACATTGCAATAGAAGGTTTAAAAAATATTGGCAGTACAGTAAAAATACTTGGTTCTTATCCAAAAGCGAAGGATAAGCTTGAATAGTGGTAAACGTCATTAAGGTTGATATAATTGAAACTGAAAATTGCAAAAAAAAAGAAACAAATGACAGTGGAAATAGAAAATGAAGATTTATCTATTGGTCAGATTTTGAGTAAAGAATTGATTAAAAGTAAAAACGTATTATTTGCAGGTGTAGTAAAACCACATCCTTTAATTCCAAAGTTCGAGTTGAGTTTACAAAGTAATGAAGAAAAACCAATCGATGAGCTTATACGAGGAGGAAATAATGCAATTAAGATGTCAGAAGAATTACAAAAAAAATATAAAAAGCTATTAAAATAGACAATCAAGTTATTATATTGAAAACAGTTATGGTGTAATATTCATGCAATTTTGTGATTCATGTGGAGAAAAAACTATCCGAAGAAAGGAAGACGATGGCAATGTACAATTATATTGTAGAAATTGTGATAAATCGTTTGCTGTGAAGTTGGAATCACCAATTTTAACAGTAGAAGCAATAGGAAAAAAAGATTCTATTAAAATAAAGAGTAAATCCGATATGCGTACATTACCAATAGAAAAAGAGAAATGTCCAAAATGTGGAAATGAAGAAGCGTATTCGTGGCAGAGACAAACTAGAAGCGGAGATGAACCGGCTACTAGATTCTATCGTTGTGTTAAATGTAATAAGACATGGAGAGAGTATTCTTAATTACTTAACAATAGTTATTATTTAGAACTTATTCATAACAAACATTAAGGAGAATTATAGTAAATGTCATTTATTGCACAAACAAGTTCAGCAAATGAATGGAAGATTATAGTAAATGCTATTTCTGTTCTTGTTGAGGAAGCAAGTTTCGAAGCTACACCAGAAGGCATACAATTTAGAGGGATGGATCCATCTCATGTGGCAATGATTGATTTAAATTGGCCAAATGCATCATTTGAAAAATATGAATGTGAAAAACCTTTCAAACTAACTGTACGGGTTGAAGAATTATCAAAATTAATTAAAAGAGCAGCGTCAAAAAATCGTATAACAATTTCTGCAACTGATAATGAATATCTAAATATTAAATTAGAAAACGGTTATAAAAGAGAATTTAAAATACGTTTAATTGAAAGTTCGTATACTCCCTCTCCTGTTCCTAAATTATCATTAAATTCAAAATTTGTAATTTCAAAAACGGCATTTGTTGATGCATTAAATGATGTTGCTGCAATAGCAGATCATATAACTATTGAAACTAATCAAGATAATGTAAAGTTCGTCGGAATAGGTGATTCTGGTCAAGCATCAATAATATTAGAAAAAAATGATAATGAAATTTTAGAAATTAATTCGGAAGAAAATAATAAAGCAACTTATAGTTTACAATATTTGTTAAATATTGTGAAAGCGATAGGAGCTACAACAGATACAATTAATGCCGAATATTCAAATGGAATGCCATTTAAACTACAATGTAAACTCGGTGATTCGGGCGGGTTTATGAATTTTTATTTGGCGCCTAGAGTAGATGATAGATAATAATATAGAAAGAAGAAAAGATTATTAATAAAATCAATATATAATAATTAATAGCGGGTGATTGAGGACACCTCCGTCCGTTCCGCTAATAAAAAAATCCCGGTAAAGAGGTGAAAGGTTGAATTCAAAAGAAATATCGTTAACATGTATATTTGCAGCATTATATGCAATTGGAGTAGTTTTTCTAGCTCCGTTTAGTTTTTTACCTATACAAGTGAGAATTGCAGACGCATTATTACCACTTTCAATTATTTTTGGCATGCCAGTAATAATTGGATTGTCTTTAGGTACAGTTGTTGCAAATGTATTTGGTGGATTAGGATTTATTGACATTATAGGAGGAACAGTTGCGAATTTTATTGCAACGTATGTAGCATGGAAGATATGTAGAAATAACAAAGTTCCGTTCATTGTTGGTATAGGTTGCCAGATTGTTATCGTTTCAATGATTGTAGGTGTGTATATTGCTTATCTATTCAATTTACCTATTATTGTAGGAATAACTGATTTATTTATTGGAACTTTTCTATCAGTTGGAGTATTAGGTTCTATATTAATAGTAATAATAAAAGATAGGGTACAATCTATTGGAATAATAAATTCAAAAAAAAAATAAATCAGAATTAGATAATCTTTAAAGAGAAATCCAATGATTTACTTGAATGAGTAAGATATCCCATTGATATAATATCAACATTGGTTGAAGCATAATTTTTTAAATTCGAAAAATTAATTCCACCAGATACTTCAAAAATAATTTTATGAGATAAATGTAGCTGTTTAATTGTACTGATAGTTTTTTTAACATCGTCAACAGTCATGTTATCAAGCATGATTATGTCAGCACCTAATTGTGCAGCTTTAATTGCATCTTTAATAGTCGTTGTTTCAATTTCAATTTTCTGACTGGAATTGGTTTTTTCTTTAATTAATTTAATTATGCTGTCAATGTTTTTTCCTAATTTTAAATGAGTATCTTTAACAATTATCATATCATGTAAATCATATCTATGAGATAAACCACCACCAATAATTACAGAATATTTTTCTAATTGTCGTAAACCTGGTAATGTTTTTCGAGTAGCAGCTACATCAGTAAATGGATTTATTTTTTTAACAGTATCTACAGCTTTTTTCGTGTTAGTAGCTATTCCACTCATATGACCTAATATGTTTAATGATGTCCTTTCTAAAGCTAATATATGTCGTGCTGAACCTTCAATTGAAACTATTCGATCATTTTCTTTAATGGTATCTCCGTCTTGAAAATGCCAATCAGTAACAAGATCAAGTTCTTGAAATAATTCGTTAACTAATATACATCCAGCAATAATTCCTGTTTCTCTTGTAATTATAACAGCTTTGGTTCTTAAATTAGTTGGAAAAAGTAATTCTGAAGTTATGTCCCCATGACCATAATCTTCCTTTAAAAAGCGGGTTAAATCAGAGTTCATTTGTCCCCAATTAAGAAACTCACATAAAATATAAAACAAGCTAATAAATCCTTGATAGTTGTAATAATAAAAGATGTGATTAAGTGGCTCAAATAATATATCCAAAGATAGATTTAGTAGAAGAAATAGAAAAAATGAAAAAATTACGATCAGCGATTATATTATCTCATAATTATCAAATTCCAGAAGTTCAAGATTTATCAGATTTTGTAGGAGATTCTTTGGAATTAGCATTGGAAACGGAAAAATCAGATAATAAATTAATTATATTTTGTGGCGTTCATTTTATGGCAGAAACATTATCTATACTTGCGCCACAAAAAAAAATACTATTGCCTGATTTAGATGCTGGATGTTCATTAGCATCATCTATAAATGTAGAACAATTACAAGAGTGGAAGAGAAAACACCCTAATTCAATTGTAATTTCATATATCAATACATCAGCAGCTGTAAAAGCTGAAAGTGATATTTGTTGCACATCGACAAATGCAGTTAAAATTGTTGAATCAATTCCAGCAAATAAAGAAATATTGTTTTTACCAGATTTATTTTTGGGTGCTTATGTAGAAAAAATAACTAGCAGGAGCATGCGTATTTGGCCAGGAGAATGTCATGTTCATGTCCAGTTAACTGCACAAAAAATTAATGAGTTAAGAGAATCACAACCTAATGCTGAGTTTCTCATTCATCCTGAATGTGGATGTGTTTCTAATACGATGTATAATTTGGCAGAAAATAACATATCAGCAAAAAAAACTAAAATTCTATCTACTGGCGGAATGATAAAATATGCAAAATCTTCTACAGCAAAAGATTTCATTGTTGCAACTGAAACTGGAATATTATATCCGTTGAGAAAAGAAAATCCTACAAAGACATTTTATCCAGCACAAAAAGATGCAGTTTGTGAATATATGAAAATGATAAATGTGGACAAGGTATACAAATCTTTGAATGAATTAATATATGAAGTTAAAGTTCCAAAAAAAATAGCTGAGAAAGCACGAAAACCGATTTTGAAAATGTTGGAGATAGTGTAATTGGGTTATTCAATAAAAAATTAACAAGATAGGTTATTGTTTTGTCTGAGAAACGTAAGCATTATTTTTCTAATGAAGTGGTTTTTATATCTGAAAATAAAAAAAGTAAATTCAAAAAAAAAAATATGAAACAATTAATTAAAATTGAAGATTGTACTTTATGTCCAGGAAATGAACATCTTACAGAAATTGCAGATCTAGTATTAGTAAGTAAAACAGGTACGTTATCAAAACGTGCTGATGAACCAGATAATTATGTTAAAGATTGGACTGTAAGAGCATTTGCAAATAATAGTATTGTTAGTCCTAATGAACCAAGAAAATATAATGATCATCCACAATATAGTGAACCTGCTATAGGATATTATTATACTGTAGTTATGAGTCAGAAACATGCAATGGATATATCACAAATTAACAAGGAACAGTGGGTAAATATTCTAACAACCGTACAGGATAAAGCTAGGTGGCTATATACTCAAAAGAATGTATCATATGTTGCAGTTTTTATGAATCATGGTGATAATGCAGGTGCAAAATTTGAACATCCACATTTACAAATGGTAAGTTTACCCATCCTGCCTCCAATAATTAATTCTGAAGCGAAATTTATACAGAAAGCATTACGTGAAAAAGGCATATGTACAATGTGTGATATTATTAAAAAAGAAGAAAATAGCCCTAGGCATATTATAACAAAAAACAATTTTGTAGTTTTTACACCATGGGCATCATTTTATCCTTATGAATTTTGGATAAGTCCAAAAAATCATGAGGTGAGTGTGTTTCGTGCTAGTCAGAAACAAATTGCAGATTTATCAGAAGTCTTGCAATTAAGTCTTAAAACCATGGTAAAAACGATTGGAAATGTGCCATTTAATTTGATTATTTATACATCACCAGAAAAGAAAACCTCAAAACAAATTCATTGGCGTATTGAAATATATCCAAGAATAAATGATGAAAAGAATTTAGAAATAGGTACAAAAATATTCGTTAATAGAACATCGCCGGAATTTGCTGCAAAAAAATTAAAAAATGAATTAAAAAAGTAATGTAAACTATTAAGTTTCGCCAAATATTTGTAGAACAATATCCCTTGGTCTTCCTTTAATATCACATTCCAAGACTATCAACTGTTGCCAAGTACCAAGTAATAGTTTTTGATTGTTAAAAGGAATGGTTAAGCTAGGGCCAATTAAAGATGCTTTAACATGAGATTTGCCATTTCCATCATGCCATTTTTTTTCATGTTCATATGAAAGATCATCAGGTGCAATTCGTTTCAACATATTTGGAAAATCTTTCTCCAATCCTGCATCTAATTCGATAGTAGTTATAGCTGCAGTAGAATGTTTGATAAATACTGTAACAGAACCGTTTTTTATATCAGTTGAACGAATCTCTTTTTCAACTAAATCAGATATATTTATTATATCGTTTTCGCATTTTGTTTGAATTTGAATTGTTTTATTGATTATTTTCATGATCTCAACATAGAAAAAATTATGCAGAAATAGTAATTGTTTTAGTTTGAGTTTCGGAAATAAGATTTCTATCTGTATAATTGTCTACAATAACTACTTCAATAACAAATTCTCCTGAGGTAGTAGGAGTCCAACTGTTTGATAATTTTACATTTTGTTGATTAGGATTTAATGGATAAATCACAAGACCTTCGTGTACAATATTTCCATCGCTATCTGTTATTGTTAGTATCCAAGTAGCTGAAATCATGTCATCAGTTGTATTTGTTACATTGGTTTCTATATTTATTGTGTCAAAGGATGTAATAGGGTCTGGTACTGGGATAAGTCCTGTACCATAATATAGTTGAATTTCACCTAATACGAGAAACATATTTATTTCTGGTGCGGGTGCTGCAGGTGCGGGTGCTGCAGGTGCGGGTGCTGCAGGTGCGGGTGCTGCAGGTGCGGGTGCTGCAGGTGCGGGTGCTGCAGGTGCG
>PAVW01000004.1 GCA_002713205.1 Nitrososphaerota archaeon | reverse complement strand
TATTAATTTAATATCTTTATTATTTTCAATAACTTTTTTAATTGCTTCACCAGGTTTACCTACGTTTCCTCCTGGTCCTTTTGCTTTAATTAAGAAAATTTGTCTATCTTCAATTGATGTTTCATTTACTATCGTATTTTTTACAATTTCTGTACTTTTAGAATCTCCTTTTAATTTTGATGTAATTAATGGGCCTATTGTATCTCCGATTGGTTTACCACTTTTTAATGATGGTATGGCTGCATGATAAGCTTCAGCTTGTTCCATAACTGCATGTAAAATCATTTGAGCTTGAGCTAATACAAACGCATTTCCAGTTTTTTTCCCACTTATATAAAAATGTCTTATGTATTTGAACATAAGATTTAGTCCTAATGTCACTTCCAGTAAATTAAGTAAATTGGTTAATTGAGTTTCATTGGCTGATTTGGCTAATAATTGAAGTTCACTCTTTAGGATTTCTTCTTGAGTATCTAGTAAATGCTCTAATTTGTTTATGATTCCTTTAGGATCCATTGCTATGGGCGGAATTACAAATGATTCAAGAAGTATATCAAATCTTTTTTCAACGTATTTTTTTTCTCCGCCATGTTCTAGTAAAGATTCTAATACTTTATTTCTTGCATCTGTTTTCATTTTTTCAAGCTTTACTAAATTTTTACCTATATTGCGAGTTATCATAAATAATTGTATCTTTTGTCCATATAGTATTAGAAACAAAAATACTGGCAGCCAAATTATGCTCATTATTGAGTCTGTATCTCCACCAATCATAATCTCTTTTGGTGAAATGTTTAATTTAAGGATTGTATCAGATTTTCGAATGTTTATTTAATTATGGTATTAATTTTATATTTCACACATCTTATATAATGCAATGTTCTAAAATTAACGATTTTGCCAAAAACAAAAGCCGTTATTAGCGTTGAAAATGTAGTTGCGACAGGTAATCTCAGTCAAAGCCTTGATCTTATACAAATCCAAAAAACATTCAAACATACTGAATATAATCCAGAAAGATTCCCGGGATTGGTATACCGTTTAAAGATTCCAAAAACTTCGACTTTAATATTTAGAACTGGTAAAATGGTTTGTACTGGTTCGCGCTCTGAAGAGCAATCAGAAGTTGCTATTAATCTTGTAGTTAAGCAACTTAAAGCAGGAGGAATAAAAATTAAGAATAAACCTGTTTGTCAAGTTCAAAATATAGTTGCATCTGTTGACTTAGGGGGTCAAATAGATCTTGAAGAAGTTGCAAGACAGTTACCTCGATGTATGTATGAACCTGAACAATTTCCCGGAGTGATTTTACGTGCATCTGAACCGAAAGCAGTTTTTCTTATTTTTTCGAGTGGAAAACTTGTTTGTACTGGTTCTAAACGTGAAAAAGATATTTACACTGCAGTTAAGAAACTTCATACAGGACTCGAAGATAAAGACTTGATGATTTATTAATTTTCATGAAAATCTTATTAATATTTATATAGTCTGTTTTATTATTGATATTGTTTGATTAATCGAATTACTTATTTTATTCTGGGATTTTTAATTATTTCAATGATTTTTACAGCTGTTCCTATGTTTTCCGTTGACGGACAAAATAATAACGATCAAGGATTTGGTTGGATTTCTCATGGATATGATGGCCATCAAACAAATTTTAACCCGCAGAATCAAATTACAATCGATACAATTCATCTTTTAACGGATGAGTGGACTAACGCTTTTGTAGTTCCTCCTATTGTTGCTGGAATAGAATTACAACCAGGATTAAGAGCAAGACCATTAGCTATGGACGGTCTTGTTTTCATGCCTACTAATTTTAATGATGTTTTTGTTCACAATATTGCTACAGGTTTGCCTCTTTGGGCATATGCATATCCAGTAAATATGACTCAGGTTATAGAAGAATTTCCTGCTATAAGTCCATATAATCCAGGAGTTGTTGAAGGTTCTGGTATATTTGAAAACCTTCTTATGTTCCCCACACCAGATTGCGGAATGGTGTTTTTAGATCATCTTACAGGTGTTCCAGAATTTCGGGGTGAATTAACACGAGGTCAAATGTGTGACAATATCGATGGCAATAATGGATATTACACTGGTCAAATCTATAGCAGTCCTGTAGTGTATGAAAAAGAAAGAATTTTAATAACTGGAACCAGTGTAAGTGGAAAAGCAGAATCTGGTCGAGGTTACATAGCAGGATTTAATGTTGATACAGGCGACCTTATTTGGAGATTCTTTTTAATGCCTCCTGCTGGTGGTGATAAAGACTGGGCTATGCAATTTCAAGGTCTAGGTAATGTAGATCCAGTTCCAGATGATTGGGGCGATGTTCATAATGTTGGTGTTGGAATGGCTATTGGACAATGGGCTATTGATGAAGAAACTGGTATTGTCTATGTAGGGACATCTGCACCAGGTCCTAATTTCAATGCAATTAATAGACCAGGACCGAACCTATTTTCCTCATCTATACTCGCATTGGATGCTATGACTGGAGAATTAATCTGGTACTATCAAGCATCATCACACGATCTATTTGGCCATGGTTGTAATTGGAATACTCTTTTAGGAAATATTGAAGATCGTAAAGTCTTGTTTAAAGCTTGTGACGATGGGAAACTAATTGCATTAGATGCAGCTGATGGTGAATTAATTTGGTCTTTCTCTCCCCCTGATGTTAAGTTTCTCACAGTAAATCAAAATAATTTAAATAAAAATTGGTCAAATGAACCTTCTACTGATAGCTTTTGGCAGTGTCCCGGTATAACTGGAGCTACGGCAGGCAATATTGCTTTTGCTTACGGGAAAATATTCTATATTACGACAAATTATTGTGATTTCCTAAAATTTGTTCCTGATAGTGAGAATGATTTGAATTCTACAGGTACAAAACTTTTAACAGCGCTACCTGAAGGTGTTAGACGATATAAGAAACCTAATCCTAATGAGACTTTACATATTATGCCTCAAAATAGTACTGTATATGCTATCAATACTCTAGATGGAAATATGGAATGGTCACATCAAATACCCGATATGCCTCATGTAGGTGGCCTTATAGTTACTGGTGGTATGGTAATGTATTCTGGTCTTGATGGACAAATTCATGGTTTAGACGAACTAAANGGNGACGANGTATTTCAAAAATTTATTGGTGCAGCCCTTGGNACATCTCCTATAATTGGAGCTGCAGCTTCTGGCGAACAGTTTTTGTTTCAAAGTGTTGGTGGATTATCGGAAAGATTTGGCCAACCTGTTTCTGGAGTTTTTGTAGCTCAAAAANTTCGTGGTGGTCCTCAAGTACCTATTATACCGGACGAAATTGAAATACCGGAAGANTCTGAAATTGATGACGAATTGCCTTTAAATATTGTATTTCCTGCTCTTGTTCTAATTTTATTGGTTTTTATTTTTACTGCATTTGGTCCATCTAGAATTAAAAATATGATTAAAAAATAATTAATTTTAACATAGAAAAATTAATAGCAATGAATATTAAAACTAGGCATAATAATATTAGGTGATTATATTGGGAGTATCGAAAATATCCAAAGTTAGTGTAATACTTCCTAGATCTCAATTAACATTAGCTATGGAAAAACTCTTTCAATTTGAAACATTTCATGCTCAACAACCCGATTCTAGTCAATATGATGAATTATTGGATGATTATTCAAAGAGATCTCTTCGAATTTATGTCAAACTTTCTGAATTAGTTAAAGAATTAAAATTAAAACCTCTTCCAGGTATTTTGGACACACTCAAAGATGGTTATAATATNTCTACCAAGAAATTCGAATTGAATAAATGGGAAGATATTCTATCTATTCTTGAAACTCAGACTGACACGGTTATTACTTCAATTTCCGATAAGATTAATAATTTAAAAGATTTTAATAATCAAATATCTAAAGATGAAACAAATCTTGAAGCATTAAAATTGTTATCTAATTTTTCCATTAATTTGGAAAANATTAATAAATTAAATCATTTTTCAATTAGTCTTAACATATGTAATAATGTCGATATTGAGGAGATAGCTAAGAGCTTTTCGGATGCCATTATCTCAACCGATTCACTTACTGATGATAAAAGTCTNATACTTGTTGCTGTAAAAAAAGAAAAATCTGAAACTATAGAAAAAACATTGAGAATGTTTGAAGTTGATAATGTAATTATTCCAGATGAATTNCCTCAAAATCCTTCTGATGCTTATAAATTACTATTAGAAAATCTTAATGTTAAGAAATCTAAACTTGATGAAATTAATGCTGATATACTAACTCTAGTCACGCAACATAGTGATTTAATTCTTTCTCATTTTGAACTGTCTAAAATTCTTTATGATTCTTGTGAATTGGTTAAAAGAACGGGGGACTTGAAATTTTTTGCTATTATTACTGGTTTTATCCCATCTTCAAGAAAAAAACAATTCGAAGATGAATTTAATAATTGGATTNTACTTTCTGAAGAAATAAATCCTAATGATCATCATAATGAATCTCATTCCGAAGCACCAACATTATTAAAAAATCCAAGCATAACAAATTCATTTGAATTTATTACTCTAAACCAAGGACAGCCAAAATATGGCGAAATTGATCCTACTCTTTTGATAACTTTGTCATTTCCTATTTTTTATGGCATGATGTTTGGTGATGTAGGCCATGGACTGATTTTATTTCTTTCTGGTTTATTTCTATTATATCGAAAGGCACCATTTTTAAAGAAATGGGGGCAAATCTTTACATTATCTGGTATAGCTGCTATATTTTTCGGGTTCTTAATTGGTGAATTTTTTGGCATTGAAATATATTCACTAACACATTTGTTTGGTCATGCACCTATTCATTTTATTCATCGTGGTCATGGATTATCAACTGTTAATGTTGTCGCATTGAAATATTTCCTTAAAATTTCTATACTTATGGGAATCACACATTTATTTATTGGAAATCTTATAACAATTTACAATACGATTAAGAATAAGGAATATGATGAATTGATTATCGAAAAAATTCCTACTTTTCTTATGTTTTTCGGTTTTGTATTTTTAATGTTTGCATTTATTGGAACTAGTTTTAAGATTGATCACCTTTTTGTTTCTCAACGTGATACTCCGATATTCTTCTTTTTACGGGCATTCCCAATTTCTCTTGTTTCTATTTATTCCATTTCTATATTGTTATTTGGATTTCTTATTTTTATCATTGGAAAGCCAATAATGATTCTAACTGGAAAGGTTCCAAAAGAAAGTATACCTATGGTTGTTTTTGTAAGTTTTTTGGATGGTGGAATTGAAAAAATTGCAGGTTCTTTGTCTAACATTTTAAGTTATTCACGATTAGCTGTTTTGTTAACAGTNCATTCTTCATTATTGATTGTTGTTAACTTAGTTTGGGGCTTTCCTTTATTTTTAGCTATACCTTTAGTTATTTTACTTAATATTTTAGTTCTTGTATTGGAGGGGATGATAGTTTATATTCAAAGTCTCAGGCTTCATCTTTATGAATGGTTTACTAAATTTTTCGCAGGTTCTGGTAATTCTTTTCAAGTATTGATACCTAAATTAATTCGCACAAAATTAATTTGGAAAGATTAATATTTTTACACTATAATATTTGACATTAACACTTTTGGTTCAATTTTATTTTCAATTCCAAAAGCTATTGAAGCTACATTATTCGCTTCAAATTCTTTAAGTTTAATTATTGAAAGAGATACTATTTCGCCAAAAGAATTCCAATAGAATGTTTTCTTAAATTTTATAAATTCATGTTTCTTGATATTGTTTTCTAATTGTGAGATGACTTCTCCCTCATTTGTAAATGATGTTGGTATTAATTTATTATAGGATGTGTTTTCTAATATTTTTATTCCTTCTTCAATACTATCTGATGCTATGATTTTTTTTAATGTTGTTACAGATATGTCAAATGTCGGTTCAATTAATATTTTCTTGATTTCTTCATTTTCTAATTTCCATAATTTGGCACGAAGTACTGATAAAATATTATATGAATCTACATAGTATGCAATTATTTGACGAAACTTTCTTACTTTAGGCGTAGAACCAATAGGCATTAAACTTGTATTTAGTTCCGCATAGGTTTTTGATAATGCCGAATAAAATGATCTATCTAAATAAATATCAAAAATATCAATTTTAGGATTTTCTTTATAAATTTGCATTGCTCTTTCTATATCTTTAAAAAATTCTGTTCCGTTTAGTGTATTTATAGAATCTTCAATATTATCTGCTGTGAGTGCTCTGGTGATTAAATCTCGTCGTCCAATTAGTTCTTCTGAATATAAATCTAAATAATCTTTAAGTTCCTCATATGATTTATTCAGTGCTTTACCTTTTAATACTATTTTTAGATTTGCAATGATATATTTCAAGAAATAATTAGACAAAATTTTATTTGCTGGTGATACTTTCATCAAGTCAAAATGTAATTTTGATACATGTTCTTTTACTGCATGTTCAATTTTTTTACTTGTATATGGTTCATCTACTTTTGAAACAAATTCATTATAAGCAGTTGTTTTCAATTTTATTATTAATTCATCAATTGATTTCGATTCGGCTAATGATGTATAAGTTGCTTGGTCTATCAATGTTCCTTTTAATGCATATGCTTTTACAGAAGCATAAGTTCTATCTTCTAGAATACTATTCATTAAAAAAAATTACACCTCTAGTATTCTTTTAATTACTAGTTTCACAACAGTATCAAATTTTGAATCAATTTTGGTTTGTAGTTTTTTGCTTTCATTATCTCCAGTTTTGATAATATCATTCGCTTTACTTTTATTTTCTTTAACAATTTTTTTAATATTGTCATTTTTTGTTGTATTTGTTTCTTGAATTATTTCATTTTTTATTTTTTCAGAGTTTGTTTTTGTAATTTTAATTAATTCAGATTTTTTTACAATTGCTTGATTTTTTATATTCTCAAGTTCTTTTTCAAAATCTGATAATGAATTAATTATGTTTTTAATTTCAGATTGTTTATTTGACATTGATTATAATTACTCCTATATATTGTATTTATTTCTATTATTTGAGTTTTAAAATAGCTTGAGCAAGATCTCCATTTGTTTCTTCTAATGCTTTTTGTGCTTCCTCCGGAGATACATTAGCTTGTTGTGACACTAGTAATATATCTTCTTCTTTATATGATGGGATTTCTTTTTCTATTTCTTCAGTATCATTTCCAATTATTTGAAACATGTTCATTGCTTTGCTTTTTATTTGTGATACTTGTGGTTCTTTTATTATTAAATCTCTTTCTTTTGTTTTTATTATAACTTCTTCAACGTTTGGTAATTCTTCTAGATTCATGCCCATTTTTTCGAGCATTCTACGGGTTTGACGATTATCCATTTTAAAATTCATTAATTTATCTTAGCTCATCTTTATCATACGGTTATTTATTAATTCTGTGTCTTATTTTCACTGCTACACCATTGTTCATTTTTTTCATCATTTCTTGCGATAATATTGATTTACCGATTGCTATTAAATTTTGTTTTTCATCTATGATTATTGCTTCAGATTCAGGATAAATATTCTTACCTACATTTAGTACATGTTTTGCAAAAACTGATCCACTTTTTTCAATATATTCTCGTATATCGTTATTTATTATTACACAATTTTTTTTCATTTTATCATGATTCAATATTATTTGACTTCCATGTATTGTTAATGCATAATTTCCATTCGTTTTAACTGTGGCAAATAATTCTTCATTAATATATATATATTTTAATCGTTTAGTTTTTGCTGATATCTGGTATTTTACAGATTTTTTGTCGATTTTATTTTTTACGTTTATACTAAATAAATAATTTATTGTATCTAGAATTTTATTTATTATTATATCATCTGGCAAAATTATCACTTAATATTCCAATTTGGGCTTATTTTTTAGATTCAATAGTAATATCATTTAAATTATCCTATGTCTTGAATTATCATAAATAATTGTCAATTGAAATTTTACGTTTAGGTCATAGATTACATCGAGATTATCGAATTACTACTCATTGTGGATTAGTTGCTAGAGCATTTGGTGCAACAAAAATGTATTATTCAGGATTTGAAGATGACAAAATAACCCTTAATCTCCACAAAGTAAATGATTCTTGGGGTGGAAATTTTGAAGTTCAGTATTTAAAAAATTGGAGATCATTTCTTAAACAATCTAAACTCGATGGTTCATTTATAATTTTATGTACTATGTATGGGGAAAACCTTCCCGATGTTGAACAAGAAATTAAAAGTATCAAAAATAATTCTAATATTATAATAGTTATTGGTTCTGAAAAAATACCATCCGATTTATTACATTTATCTACTTTAAATGTCGCAATTAGTAATCAACCACATTCTGAAGTCGCTGCATTGGCTATTATTTTGGATAGAATATTCTCTGGTAAACAATTAAGTATTCAGTTTGATAAAGCTCGATTAAAAATTGTTCCAAAAAAACAAGGGAAAAAAGTAATTTATGATTTATAATTTAAAATAGATGAAGCAATAATATTTCCAATTTCTTTTGTTTTTTTAGTTCCTCCAATTTCTTTTGTTTTTATATTGTTTTTTAAGCTATCATACACTGCTTTTTCCACTGCTTTTGCTGCATTTAGACACTTTTCATCTTTTTTGTTATTTGATAACCATTCTAACATCAGTTTAATTGATAATATCATTGCAATTGGATTTGCAGTTCCATTTCCTGCTATGTCTGGAGCTGCACCATGTACTGGTTCAAATAATGCAAAATTTTCTCCTATGTTTGCAGATGGTGCTAATCCTAAACCGCCTGCAACTTGAGCTGCCTCATCTGATAAAATATCTCCAAACATATTTGTAGTTACAATTACATCAAAATCTTCTGGATTTCTAATTAAGTTCATTGCACAAGCATCTACATATAATTCTGATAATTCAACTTCTTTAAATTGTTTTGATATTTCTTTTACTGATTCTACAAATAGGCCGTCAGTAATTTTTAACACATTGGCTTTATGAACTACTGTTACTTTTTTCCTTCTTTTCATTGCCATTTTAAATGCATATTCGGCAATTCTTTTACTTGCTTTTTTACTAATTGTACGAAGCGCTACCGCACTTTCACCTGCATTAAATTCAAGACCGCGATATAGATCTTCAGTATTTTCTCTTACTATAACCAAATCTATATTTTCTTTTAGAGAATCTATATTTGGTAATGACATTGCGGGACGTAGATTTACATACAAGTCAAATAATTGCCTCATTTTTACAATTACTTCCATGGCTGATTCTCCTACGGGTCCTTTGATGCAAACATCTGATGATTTTATTTGATTTAAAGTACTATCTGGTAATGCTTTTCCAAATTCTTTTAATGCTATATCTCCTGCTTTTACCTCAATCATTTTGAAATCAATTTTAAATCTTTCACTTACACTCTTTAATGAATTTACTGCACATTCTGTGATTTCCGGACCTATTCCATCTCCAGGGATTACTGAAATTTTATATGTCAAATAATTATTCACTTTTCAGTTGTATTTGGCTTTTCACTGATTTAATAGCTCGATCTACTAATCCGATTATTCTGCTAATATTATACGGTTCTAATATTATGTTATTTGATTTATTAAATTGATTTTCTAATTCTCTACCTATGTTATGTGCATTTTCAATTATAAATTCAGAGTGTTTGATTATTTTTTCTATTTTATTTTCAGATTCATCAATTAAAGTTAGTTTAATTTTTTCTTCAAACAATTGAATTCTTAATTTCCATCCATAATCCTGAATTTCCAATAAATTATTTGCCGGCATTAATAAATTCAACATTGAACAATCGAATAAACTTATCTACCGTACTATAGAAATTAATTTATGCTTGATTCTAACATTCATTTTAGCGATGTTTTAGTAATAGGATCGGGTTTAGCAGGACAAAGTTCTGCTCTGGCCGCCTCTAAATATTCGAATCATGTAACAATTTTATCAAAAGTTTCTGTTATGAGATCTCATTCTGTAGCTGCTGGGGGTGGTATTAATTCAGTTTCTGGATATGAAGATTCTATTGATGATCATTTTGTTGATACAGTTCAGGGTTCTGATTATTTAGCAGACCAAAACGCTGTAAAGATTTTAGTAAAAAATGCACCTTTTGAAATATCTTTTTTAGAAGAATTAGGAGTAAAATTTGATAAGATTGGAGATAAAATATTACCTAATAAATTTGGAGGAGCAAAGTTTGCTAGAACGCTAAATTCCTCTTTTAAAACAGGATTATCTATTATGGATTCATTATTTGATTCAATTAAGAATTCTAACATCTCATTATTCGAAGGTTTCCATGTTATTGATTTACTAGTTCAAAATAATACGTGTTTTGGGATAATGGCTCTTGATATGAAAAATTCTCAATTGACTCCCTTTTTTTCAAAAACTACTATTTTGGCTACAGGTCCTTATGGATATTTATTTAATAATACGACAAATTCAGTTATTTGCACTGGTGATGGCCTTGCAATTGCCTACAGAGCAGGAGCGTCTTTAAAAGATATGGAATTTGTTCAATTTCATCCAACCTCATTAATTGGTTCTAATATTCTTATTACTGAACGCGCTAGAGCAAAAGGAGCTTATTTGCTTAATAACAAAGGTGAAAGATTTTTGAAAAAATATGCTCCAAAAAGCATGGAATTAGCTCCTCGTGATATTATTTCTAGGGCTATAATCAAAGAAATTGAATTAGGTTTAGCTTTTGAAGATGCTGAGTATGGGTCTTATATGGAGTTATCATTTACACATTTGCCTGAAGATATTATTCTTCAGAGTTTAAAAGATATTCGTGATATTGGGTTACATTTCACAAAAACAGATATTATAACCGAGCCTTTGAAAGTTATTCCTGCTCAGCATTACATGATGGGTGGTATTGATGTTGACCTAAATTGTAACACTGATGTAAATGGCCTTTACGCCGCAGGTGAATGTGCTTGCTTGAGCGTTCATGGCGCAAATCGTCTTGGCGGCAACTCACTAATGGAATGTCTTGTATTTGGTAGAATATCTGGTAAATCGGCTTCAATATATTCTCAAAGCATATCTAATTTTGATTATGATATTGCTAATCAACTCGTGTTAAAGCAAGAATCTAAATTTAAAAAAACAATAAATTCTATATTGAATTCATCAGAAAATTTGAATATTTCTCATATACTTAAAGAAATGAAAATTATAATGACTTCTCATGCAAGCATTTCTCGAAATAAAAAATCATTACAGCATGCCAAAGAACAATTATCTAAATTACAAATATTGATGAATGATATTCGTATCAATAATTCCGACACTTATTCAAATATTGAACTATGTTCGTATTTTGAACTGCATAATATGTTAGATTTATCAGAAATTATTATCGAGTCATCCCTTGAACGAAAAGAAAGTCGTGGTTCACATTTTCGACTTGACTATCCTATTCGTAATGATAAAGAATGGCTTAACCATATTTTGATAAAAAAAACTGATTCTGGCTTTAATTTATCTACAAAATCCGTTGATTTATCGGATTTATCTCTGAAAACACGAAATTATTAAATTTTCTTTAATTAGATACTTATTTGATTAACATGACAAAAAAAGCAGTAATAATTCGAGGTGATGGAACTGGACCTGAACTTATTGATTGTACATTACAAATTCTCAATTCTGTAAATCCATCTAATATAGAATTTATTGTCTGTGATGCTGGAAATGAATGGTGGGAAAAAAATAAAGGTCCGAGTTTAATTCCTTCTGATACGCTTGACAATTTAGAAAATTCCGACGCATGTTTAAAAGGTCCAACTATTACTTCTATAATTCCTGATTCTCCTCGAAGTGTTGCTGTGACTCTGCGACAAAAATTTGATTTATATGCTAATGTTCGACCTATTAAATCTGTTTCTTCTACTTCGCCATTAATTGATTTATTATGTGTTCGAGAAGCTACCGAAGGCATGTACAGTGGAATCGGTTATAAAATTGATAATGACACTGCTGTTACAATTCGAAAAATAACACGTTCATCATGTAATCGAATTGCAAAATTTGCTTTTGAATCAGCTACTGAACGTAAATGGAATAGTGTAATAGCTATTCATAAAGCAAATATTTTAAGAGAAACTGATGATCTTTTTCTTCATGAAATAAACTCAGTTTCTAAAAACTATCCGAAAATTATCGTTGAAGATTATCTTATTGATAATTTTGCACAACAATTGTATAAAAATCCAGAACGATTTAATCAAAAAGTTTTAGTTAGCACAAATCTCTTCATGGATATAATTTCTGAAGAAGCATCTGCATTAGTTGGTAGTATTGGAAATGTTTATTCCGCAAATTTTGGAACTGATTACGCTATGTTTGAACCTGCTCATGGGAGTTCTCCTAAATATAAAGGCATGGATAAAGTTAATCCTACCGCAACTATATTATCTGCTGCTTGGATGTTGCGATATCTAGGCGATTCTATTTCTGCTAATGCTATATTTAATTCAACCGAGAAAGTAATTGCTGATAATAAATACGTTACATATGATTTAGGTGGTACTGCTAAAACATCCGAAATGACTTCAGAAATAATTAAACATCTTTAATTATTTAATTAAAAATTATTCAGATAATGCTTATACGTTGCTTTTAATTTTATTATATTATATGAGTTATGATAATGATCTAAAAAAAACTGCTGACATGAAACAATGGCTAGAAAAAAAAATTTATGAAACTGAAATTGAATTATCTAATTTAAAAGATACACTTGGAATTGTTGATAGTATTTTAAAAAATTCTAGTTTTCAATCTGCAAAGTTCATTAAACGATCCATATCTGATATAAAAAACCCATCTTCGAGAACGATCTATAAAAAATTATGTAATAAATGCAATGTTGAGATTGAAATGCGTCAAATAAATGGAAAATGGGGGGCATACACTGTTGGAAGTGATATTCGTCATAATTGTGATACTCATGACTAAAGAAAATATTATTGTGTTGGATTTTGGTGGCCAATATTCGCATTTAATCACAAGACGAATTCGGGATTTGTCCGTTTATGCTGAATTATTACCATATTCTAAATCTGCTAAAGAAATTGAATCGTTAAATCCATCTGGTATTATTCTTACGGGTGGTCCTAGTAGTGTTTATGATGATAATTCTCCTAAACCTGATTCTAGAATATTTGATTTAAATATACCAATTCTCGGCATTTGTTATGGCCTTCAAATAATTGTTGATAATCTGGGCGGTTCTATTACACGAACTGATAAAAGAGAATATGGTAAAGCAACTTTATCTATACCATCTGAAGAAAAATTATTTTATGGCATTGGATCAAAAACTGATGTCTGGATGAGCCATGGAGATGCCACTGAAATACTTCCAGATAATTTCAAATCAATTGCCGCTACTGAAAATTCTCCTTATGCAGCTATTTGCTCAAATAATATATACGGTGTACAATTTCATCCTGAAGTTACGCACACTCCTGACGGAATAAAAATTTTGAAGAATTTTCTTTATAAAATTTGTGATTGTAAAGGTTTATGGACTATGGATTCATTTGTTGATTCTTCTATCAGTCAAATAAAATTACAAGTTCAAAATGATTCTGTTCTTTGCGCATTAAGTGGTGGTGTAGATTCATCAACAGTTGCATTATTACTTCATAAAGCTATAGGAGACAAATTAACTTGTGTATTTGTAGATCACGGATTATTGCGTAAAAATGAAGCTAATGAGGTTTTGGCTATATTTGATAAATTAAACATTAAAATCATTTTTCATAATGAATCCGATAGATTTCTCAATTTACTCACAGATGTTATTGATCCTGAGATACGTCGAAAACTTATTGGTCAAGAATTTATTAAAGTATTTGAAGAAATTAGTAAACAAAATGGATCATTTAAATGGTTGGCACAAGGCACTTTGTACCCTGATATCATTGAAAGCGCTATGGCTGAAGGACCTACTGCAACAATTAAGACTCATCATAATGTTGGAGGCCTTCCAGAAAATCTTGATTTTCAATTAATTGAACCGCTTAGGGAGTTGTATAAAGATGAAGTACGTGACGTTGCTAAATTAATTGACTTACCTGTAAGTATTATCAAAAGACATCCATTTCCAGGTCCTGGGTTGGCAGTTCGTATTATTGGTAAATTTACCAATGAAAAACTATCTATTTGTAAAGACGCTAGTCATATAATCGAGGAAGAACTTAAAAAAGCAAATTTTTATGACAGTGTTTGGCAAGCATTTGCTTTTGTTGGTGACGATCAAGCTGTTGGAGTTCTTGGCGATGGTCGTAAAATGGGTTATATAGTAACCGTTCGAATTGTAGAATCAACTGATGCAATGACTGCTGATTGGGTGAAGCTTCCTTATGATATTTTAGATAATATTAGTACAAGAATCACTAATGAAATTGATAATGTAAGTTGGGTTACTTATGCAATATCTAGTAAACCACCATCTACTATTGAACCGCAGTAAATAGTTACTTTTTCAATAATTTCTTTATTTTATCGCTTACTATTTTTCCATCAACTTTTCCGCGTAATTGTTTCATTGCTTCTCCCATTAATATACTGAAAGACTTCTCTCCTTTTTCATTAATTATTTCTTTTTTTGCATCTATTATTTCTAATATTATTTTTTCGATATCTTTTTCACTTAATTTACTTGATTTCATTTCATTAATTATATTATTAATGTCATGATCACTTTCACATATATCTTCAACTATTTTTTCAAAAGATTCTTTAGCAATTACTCCTTTTTCTATTTCTCTAAATATTTCCTCTAATTCATTATTTGTAATTTTATTTATATTGACATTGTTTCTGCTTAAATTGATTAATGTCTCTGTTAATTGCGCTGCAATGAAATTTGCAGGTAGGTCTATATTTTTAATTAACTTTTCAAATAGCGTTTTGTATTTTGAATCAAATATTTGAATTGATAATTTATCATTTAATCCGATATTATTTTTGTAATTATTTATTTGCTCTTCATAGGTTTGCGGCAGTATTTTTTTAATTTTTAATTTTTTATCATCAGTTATTTTAACTGGAATTATATCCGTTTCTGGATACATTCTTGCTGATCCAGGTCTTGGCCTCATATAGTTTGTTTTTCCATCTTCTGTAGGAGTTCTTGTTTCTGCTGGTATGCCTATTATGCATTGACATAATCTATTTTGAATGCTTTTTACTGTAATATTCATGTTCTCCTTGTTACCGGCAAGAATTATGAATCCATCATCGGATTCATTTTTAATTTTAATGGATATTTTATTTATTTCATTTTCTGTTATTCCATAATTGGGTAATTCGTCTGAATGAAATATTCCTCCATATCCAAAAAATTTCACTAGAGAAGATATATCACGACCTAGTCTTGTTCCTTCATAATCTTCTTTTTTAATTAATCCTCTGAATTTTTGCGCTTTTATTGCCATTACTTTGCCTTTGTTGGATAGTACTGTTTTTATTAACTTACAATCCGTATTGTTAAAAATATTTGATATGTCAGCGGTTTCTGCTTTAAAATTATTTTCAGTCATTCCTCTACCTAATAGTATTTTTTTAATTTTGAGTAGGTTTATTTGTCTTTGATTTTCAAATTCAATAATATTTGTTAGCATATCTAATTGTTGTACGCCTTTTACTTCAATTATATTTTTTCCGTCAATTGATATGTTTACGTCTTGTCTAATTGTTCCTATGCCCCTTGCTACTTTTCCTGTTGTTCTCATTAACCTTCCTAATGCCAATGCAATTTTTTCTGTTTCTTCTTTTTTGAATTTTACAGGTGCAAGTGTAATTTCTATTAATGGAATTGACAATCTATCTAATGAATAAGTTGATTGATCTCTATTCTTACTAATTATTCGTGATGCATCTTCTTCAAGACTTATTGAAAGTACAGGTATCTTTAGGTTATTTACTTGTAATTCCCCTCCTGTGGCTATAATTACTGTTCTCTGAAATCCTGTCGTATTTGAACCATCTATGACTAATTTTCTCATTACATGTATTTCGTCTACAGGTTCAGATTTTAACAAATATGATATTGTTAGTGCTATGTCTAACGCCTCTTCACTCATTTCATGAGGCGGTTCTTCATCTGCCTCAACAAGACAACTTGTATTTATATTTGCTTTGTAGTTCATTAGTTTTGATTTTTTTGATTCAAATAATGCAGCTGGGTCAGTTTCGCCTAATTCACTCTGAGTAGGCCGTAAAATTCTTTTAAAATATATTTCATTTTCTAACTGATTAAATCCATTACATTTACAAAATAATTTTGTCGAACTTGAAAGTTGTTGATGTATTTCCAATCCTACTTTTAGTTCATTATTATTATCTTCCATTGTTGTTTATCTGCCCAATGTTGATCTTTCAGTATATTCTCCGGCAATATTTTTTAACATTATATTTTTTATATCATTATTTGGATAATTTCCATATGCCCACATTAGTTTTACTAAAGCAGTTTCTGGAAGCATATCTTCGAGCGGTGTGACTCCTATATCTAATAAATCTCTTCCTGCTGAATAGACTGTCATTTTTACTCTTCCACGTAAACATTGTGAAGTCATTCCAACAAACATTCCATTGTCTATTGCCTTTTTAATTGATTTATTACATTGTGAATTAACATGCCCTAATCCTGTACCTTCTATTATTATGCCTTTTGAATTTGAATCTATAATTGCATCTATTATTTCGGACTTAAATCCTGGATGAAATTTTACTAATGCAACGTTTTCATTAAAATTAATTTTTGGTTCAAATTTTTTATCATTTTTTGATGTTTCTGATTTGATTATTACTTTACCCTGGTTTACAACTGCTATTGGATCTATTCCTATTGATTCAAATGCATCGCGTTTTGAAGTATGGTTTTTTCTTACTCTTGTACCTGAATGAATAGAAATTTCATTATCTCCAATACTTGAATGCATAGCTAAATATATTCCATTTATGCTCTCTTGTGAAGCCACAATAACTGATGAAATCATATTCAGTGACGCATCAGATGAAGGTCTATCTGTTGATCTTTGTGCCCCCGTAAGTATTACTGGTATTGGACAATTTGTTAATGCAAAACTCAATGCTGCAGAAGTATAAGCCATTGTATCTGTTCCATGACCGATAATTATTCCTTGATTCTCTTCCTTAATTTTCTCTATTACTTTATTTGCAATGTTTTTCCAGTCCTCGGGGTTCATTTGTTCACTTGCAATGTTGGAAATTAATTCTGTGTTAATGTTTGCATAAGATGCTAATTCAGGTATTATTGAATATAATTCTTCAGCTGAGAATGCAGGGTTAACTGCACCTGTCTTATAATCAATTCTTGAGGCTATTGTTCCTCCAGTTCCCAAAATTGCTATCTTTGGAAGTGAATCCTTTACATTGGGCTTTGATGGCGGTTTAAATTTTGGTTCTTCGCCGCTTTTTATTTTACCTATATCTGTTATTTTTTTCGAATCTATTCCTATATTGTACCCATTAGTCAATTTTATCACAATATAGTTTTCATTTGAATATTCATATCTTGGAAGAAGATTTCCTAAATATTCTGTTGTTTTAGTGTTAATTTTAATAAAATCCCCAATTTTAATTCCAGCACTTGATAATAGTTCTAATGATTTATCTTTGTAACCACTTAATTCAGACAATTTTATCAATAAAATTACTGTAATCGTATGAATTAACTTTTGAGTTTTTTTTAAATTATTATCTTATTGTCTTTTTCCTAAGGTTAATTCCACGGTAATAATATCTCCATTTCTAAGTACCTCTATTGGAATATTGTCTCCTGGAGCAAAGAAATGTTGAAGAATATATGCAATATCGTGTTGCGCTATTAGTGGATGTCCTCCTATTGTTAGAATTACATCTCCGGCTTGCAATTCTGATTTATCTGCAGGAGAATCTTGAACTATTTCTTGAATAATTCTTCCTCCAATTACTTGATCAGATAATCCTCGTTTTTCAATTTGAAATAAATCTAAAAATGTTGTATATATTCCTATATATGGATGATCATGAAATCCTTTTTCGATTAAATCAGGAATAATTATTTTCGCAATACTCGCAGGTATTGCAAATCCTAATGCTTCATATTGTCTTCCATCTCTAAATCCCATTGCATTAATCCCAATAACTTTACCATTAGAATTTATTAATGGTCCACCAGAATTCCCAGGATTTAGCGGCGCATCCGTTTGTATCATTGGCAATATTGTTAGACCTGTTCTATTTGTTTGACTAATTACTCCTGCTGTTATTGATCCCACAAACCCTGCTGGGCTGCCTAGTGCAAATACGTGTTCTCCGACAGAAATCTTTGATTCTAGTTCTAATTCTTTTACAGAATTTGGTAAATTTGCACGTAACACTGCTAAATCTCCTAAAGTATCAATTCCTGTGATTTCTGCTCTGCTCATTGATCCATCAAAGAAAACAATTACAAAATCACTTCCGCATTGTACAACATGTTCGTTAGTTACAATATGACCATTTTTATCATAAATGAATCCTGATCCAACTGAGCAGGTGTTGTCATCATTGCCATTTGCATAGACTTTAATGAAAACTACTCCTGATTTTGTTTTTTCATATACTTCTTGTGCATAATAGCTTGCTGGTCCTGGTTTACCTTCAACGCCTTGTACTCCTGCCGGTCCTGGTTTACCTTCAACGCCTTGTACTCCTGCCGGTCCTGGTTTACCTTCAATACCTGCTACTCCTGGTTTACCTTCAATACCTACTGTTTCTGAAGATCCTTGAAATATTGCTGGATTGAGAAAAATGACATATAATAATAAAATTAATGTTATAAAGCTAATTATTAATGATAAATATGAAATTTGCGTTGTACGATTAGTCAAACGAATCACTTTTTATATATTAATTCGCTTATTTAAATTTCAAAATAATTATTTATTAGAGAATTAATCTTTAATTATGGAAATTATAGTTGAACATTCACCTGTAGAAGAAAAAATAAAAAAATTAGGAATTTATAATTGGCCAATTTGGACAAAGGAAGTTTCAGAATTTCCATGGGAATACGATGTTACTGAAACTTGTTATTTTCTTGAAGGTGAAGCTATTATTACTCCAAATGATGGCGATGCTGTTAAATTGTCAAAATACGATTTAGTTATTTTTCCTAAAGGACTGACATGTACTTGGAAAATAACTAAGAATGTAAAAAAACATTATAACTTTGAATAAGATTATTTTAGTATATTATAATGTCAAAAATTATTATACTTATAATGCTCTTTATTATTTCTATTTCACTTTACTCGCAAAGGGATTCTTCATTATTGTATTTTGGCCCATCATTTGATAATGTATTGAATCCAGGATTGAATCGTATTTCTATTGAACATAACGGTATTAATCGTACATTTTGGGTTGAAACTCCTGATTCTTACTCGCCTAATCATAATTATCCTGTGTTAATGTATTTTCAATATTATGGGGGCAGTGGAGGTACAACAAGTATGTCGTCAATGGTGAATAATGAAAATTTTATTGGTGTATATCCTGATGGCGTTAATCAAACATGGAATACAGGTATTTTATCGGGTTCTCAATTTCGTAGTGTGGCAAATGATTATGATTTTGTATTAGAAATTATTGATTGGCTTGAGATTCATACACGAATTAATAAAAATAAATTATACGCTTTTGGAATTTCTGCAGGTGCTTTCTTTTTATATGAACAAGTTGCATCTCAACCGAATGAATTTTCAGCCTTTGCATTGTTAATGGCATCCCATTATGATTGTGAATTATCTAAAATTCCTATAACACGCTGTTTGGAAAATCGTCCTCTTATAACTCATGACAGACCTGTCTCAATTTTACATATGCATGGAATTATGGATAACTCAGTTCCTCTTGAAGGTGGGCCTATTGGGCAATATAGTTCACGAAATACTTCTGCAGTTTATATAAAGTCTGTTTACGATACGATAAATATATGGATTGATCATAATCAATGCAATTCTGAACCAGATAAAATTGATTATTCTGACTTTATTCTTCTCAATTATCAAAATTGTAAAAATTCTAGAGAAATTGTAGTATATCTTTTTCATTATGCTGGACATGGTCAACTTAATGATTATTTGCCAAGTGGGTTATATGGAGATGGTATGATTACTGCGGTTTGGGATTTTTTTGAGGATAATGGACAATCAAACTTGTCATGGTTGTTTATGTTATAATCATAAGGCAATAACCAATTGCTATTGCCGTACAAAGAATTCCTAGTCCTATGAATATATTTGCTGGACGTTCTTCTTTTTCTTTAATCTCAGAATATGCTGAATGATATTTTTTCATAGCATGAAGATTCACTATCGACCCTCCAATTATAACTAAATATGATAATGCTGAACTAGTGTTTGTCTGAATTCTTACAGGTTCAGGTCTATCTTCTCCACCAGGTGGCAAAGGCTGTCGAATTTCTACATCACCTAATCCTGTTCTATATGTCTCTAAGGGTATTGCTAATAATATCAAAAATATACCCAAAATTATTTGCATGAAGTATTTACGCTCCATTCTAGAATGTTGTTCTTTAGGGCCTCTATATGACATCATGATAGTTAATATTAATAGAAAATCATTCATTAAAAAATATTTTTCAATAATTACATTATTATAGTAAATATAGAATGATTTCTAAAATTACCGAAGATCAAATAATTCGAATATTACGCCAAACTATGAATAATGGTTCAAGTTTGATTAGTGACGACGTATCTGTTATTGGAAGACATAATGGTAAAATTGCAATAAATTCAGATATGTTGGTTGAATCTACTGATGTTCCTTCACAAATGACCATTCGTCAAACAGCACGAAAATCAATTATTATGACTGCAAGTGATTTTGCTTGCAAAGGAATCTTTCCTAAATATTTCCTTTTATCGTTAGGCATTCCAAATATATTTTCACGAAATCAAATAAAATCTCTATCTCGGGGAATTTATGACGCATCATCAGAATTGAATGTTTCATTATTAGGAGGAGATACCAATTCAAGTTTAGAATTGATTATTAATTGTACTATGATTGGTTTTTATACTCATAGAATTCCTACACGCCAAAAAGCACGACCTGGTGATTTAATTTATGTAACTGGACCTTTTGGTTTAACAGGTGCTGGTTTATTTTTATTATTAAATAACTACAGGCCTAAAACTTACTTTGAAAAATCTGCCATTAAGTCTATTCTTGAACCTCGTATTAATTTAAAAATATGTTATGAGCTTACGAAAAAAAATTTAATTAATTCTAGTATTGATTCAAGTGATGGATTGGCTTTATCATTATATCATTTAGCTGAAGAATCCAATGTTTCAATTTTATTAAATAAAATGCCTGTTGCTGATGGATTANATATATTCGCAAGTAAATATAATAAATGTATTAATGATTTAATTTTATATTCAGGTGAGGAGTATGAAACTATTTTTACTTGTCCCAATAACAAATCCAGCTTAGTTGAAAGCATTTTAAATAAATTTAATATTAATTATACAAATATTGGAATTGTTTCTTCTGGCAAGCCAAAAGTTTCCTATAAAAATAAATTAATTAAGAAAAAAGGCTGGAATTCTTTTACCATCAACCAAAATTAGGTTGATATTCAAAGATATGGGGATTTCTGAGATAATCGATCTTGGGGATTNCAAGAAATTAATCATTTAGATGTCTACTAAGAGATTTTAACATTTTTTTATGCTTTATTTCATCTTGGTCTACTGATTGTAATAATGTACGAACTGCNGGATGTTTTGTTTTTACAATTTTTATTAATGATTGTTCACTTGCATCTTCTTCCTCTTCTATCATTTGTTTTAGAATTTTTTTTAATTTTTTATCTAATTGGAATTTATTGATTGTGTTTCCACTTCTAATAATTTGAGAAACTATTTCTGCATGTCGTATGCTATCTGTTGCAATTCCTCTGAATAATAGTTTTCCAAATTCATCTTCTATTTTATTTGCCATTTCTAGACTTATTTTTGCTTCGTGAAGTTCAGTATCTACTCTATCTTGTAATAATTTTGTATTTGGATCTGTGTTTTTTATTTCATTTTTATCATTATTTTGGTTCTTTAATATTGATAATATATTTTCAGATGTTTCAATTATTGTCATGTTTCTTCTGAATTCTCCTTCTTTCTTCGTTTTGTTAACAAAATGTTCTGCAAGTATTGCTATTATTGGAGTTATTTGTTTGTTTTTACCAAGATCTTCCGCGAAGCTTCCTCTCTTGTTATTTGTATATTGAGTTACTGCAGCAGGAGATACTCCTAATATTTTGGAGACATCTGCTTTACTGACTTTATGTATATTGATAAGTTCCTTGGCTAACAAAGATCTAATTCCTGGTAATATTTGTTCTATGTTCTTTGGTTTTTTCATATACTTTACTATTGTTAATTTACAGTGTTAATATATTATTCTTTACATCGTGAAGTATATATAACGCCCGTTATACTCTTAATTTATGANGGAAGCAGGCTTAATATCATCTGGAATAATTGCACCCTTCCTAGTTGTACTTCGAGAATCAATAGAGGCTGCACTGATCGTTGGTATAATGTGGGCTTATTTGGACAAAACTAATAATAAAGAATATCAAAAATATTTGGTGTATGGTACTATTAGTGCAATAGTACTTAGTTTGATTTTAGGTGGAGGAGTTGTCATGCTTTTAGGTGAATTAGCAGGATTTTGGGAAAAAATGTTTGAGGGCGTTGCTTCTATATCTGCTACATTTGTATTATCTTATGTTATAATTTGGATGAGTAAACANGCTCGTACTATAAAGAGTGAAATTGAGGGACAGCTCGCTTATGGAATAACCAAATCATATCTCAGTAAAACTTCTGTACAAACAATTTTTATTCTTGCTTTTGTCGCTGTTGCAAGAGAGGGCCTCGAGACCGTTCTATTTCTTACCCCATTGTTATCAATTGATCTTGGTTCGACTATTCTTGGTTCTATTCTGGCCGTTGTTGTGGCTTTAGTACTGTCATTGGCTGCTAAAAGACAAATTTACGCTTTGGATATCAGCAAATTCTTCAAATACACAAGTCTGATATTGATTGTATTCGCAGCAGGTCTTTTTGGATATGGGATTCATGAAATGGTTGAAGCGGCAGAAATAATGGAAATTGAAAATCCATTATTTAAAAAAGCCTGGGATATTAATCCTGAATCAAAAGAACACCCTCTTCATGAAAATGGATCAATTGGTGTTTGGTTAAAAGCTCTTGTTGGTTACGATGGTAATCCAGAATGGATTCGTGTAATAGGATATATTGCATATTGGTTTTGGGCAGGAAGTTTTTACCGAAAGACATTTGGTAAATATTAGCATTTTACCCTTATTTTACCAATTTATTTCCTATAATATCAGAACATTTACAATATTTGCTATCTAAATAATAATGTTGGATTTATTACTCCTCAAATCATCTGATATTAAAAATTTAATTTCTTATGATGATGCTGCCAAAGTAATTAAAGATGCTTTTGATAAGAAAGGTAAAAATTTACTTCAAATGCCTCCAAAACCTTATTTACATTTTAAAAAATTTAATGGAGATTTACGAATAATGCCTGCTTATTTTGAGGGATCTGATTTTGCTATTGTGAAGATTGTTAATTCTCATCCATTTAATCCTATGAAAGGTATTCCTTCTGTTATTGCCAACATATTGGTCTTTGACGCTTCAACTGGTTCGCCTGTTTGTTTAATGGATGGGACTTTTATTACTTCTCTAAGAACTGCAATAACAACGGCAATTGCAACTGACATTCTTAAGCCTGTCAATTCTAAAGTTTTAGGCATTGTTGGAGTTGGCGCACAATGTATGCCACATATCCAAATACTAAATTCTTTACTAAATTTCAAACAAACATATGTTTCAAGTATTTCAATTAAAGAATCTCAGAATTTTTTACAAATTAATAACAATTTATTACAAGATATTGATATCTCTGCATTATCAGTTGAAGAGTGTGTTTCTTTTTCTGACGTGTTAGTTACTTTAACTCCTGTAAAATATCCAATCATTCAAAAAAAATGGTTAAATAAAGATATTCATATTAATGCAATTGGCGCAGACGCACCGGGTAAACAAGAACTCGATCATGATATTATTTTGAATTCAAAAATTATNGTTGATGATATGCAACAGTCATTACATGGNGGTGAGGTAAATGTTCCAATTAACACAGGTATTATTAAACCTGATTTCATCCATGGAGAATTATCCGATCTTCTTCATAGTAAAATTGAAGGCAGATCTAATTCTCAAATTACAATATTTGATTCTACAGGACTTGCATTACAAGATGCTGCAATTTCTGAATTGGTTTATAAAAAAGCACTTGATCAAAATTATGATAATTTCATCCATTATTGATTTTTGTTATTTTTTTTATAATGTAAAAATGCCTTTTTTTCTTTAATATTGATTTTTATTACTAAATTGTATTGAATTTCAACTATTTTTTAGATGAATATTGTACCGGTTATAAATATTTAATAATATACTGCTGATTTTACTGGTTATGAAACTCGATTACAAAACAATGATAACATTGTTATCAATCATTGCTGGTGGGATATTATTATCATCCTCACTAGTAGTTAGTAATCCGTCATTTCAACAAGCTGAAGCACAAAGTCTTAGCAGAGCAGAACGAAATTGGGAAATGATTAACCATAACGAACATGGTACAAATCATAATCCCCAAACAATTCTCAACAATGAGAATGTACAGCATGCAGAACTCAAATGGATCTTTCCGGTTCCAGCACCCGACGCAGTCGGTGGCGAAGGATTAATCGGATTTACAGCAACACCAGGTACTATTGCACCTCCTCTAATTGTGGATGGTGTAGCATTCATGGTGATGAATTATCAAACTGTTTTTGCAGTTGATATGACAGATGGTTCGACAATTTGGACACGAACAGCAGAATATGATTTGGAAAGNGCAAATGTATGTGGNGCGGATGTCAAAGACAGCCGTGACTTATTACCAAACTGCCTTCCAATATACAATGCAAACGCACATACACACTCAGTGTATTATCAAGAATTACATGGTACAGGAATANTTTGGCTAAATGCCTTTGGTTGTACCATTAAAGGTATTGANGNAAAAACAGGCGAAGATNTTTTCACTCTTACAGAATTTTGTGCGAACGTTCCAACAAATGCGGGAGTATATAATGGTCAAGGATCACATGCACCAGTAGTTGATGCCGCAGGCGATCAACTTATACTTGCAATTGGCGGTCACCTTGAAGGAACATGGGGTGGACGAGGATTTGTAGCAGCATATGATCTTAGTTCATGTAGTAGTTTNCCNTGTGAAATTGACGGTGCTGATCAGAGCAATGTCAATTGGAGATACTTCTTCCAACCTCCTAATGAATTATTATTCCCTGCTGAATACAAAGCATGGGGTNATATGTTAGTTGACACTTGTAGTGTAGGATGGCTTGAAGGCATATCCGCTTGTGATGTTCCAGAAGAAATCCTTAGACAGGATTGGAATGGCGAAAATGGCGGCATACCATTCAATACAGGTATTAGTAACGTCTGGGGAGAAATTGTAGTTGATGAAGAAAGCAGAAGCGTTTACTTCGGAACTGCTCAACCTGGCCCTGACTGGAATGCAACCTATACTAGCGGACCGCGATTATTTGGTTCAGCTGTAATGGCTGTTGACGCTGATTCAGGCGGCCTCCAATGGTACTTCCAAAGTACTACAAGAGACTTGTGGGACATGGACTGTTCATGGAATACTTTGTTGGGAGACATTGATGGCAAGAAAACCGTCTTTAAGGGATGTAAAAACGGACACGTACATGCCTTTGACGCAGCTTCAGGCGATCCTCTTTGGATTACTGAAGTAACCGGTCTCAGATTATCAGGATTTTGGTGTAATGATCCATGTACTAACGGATCAGGTCCAAATAATGGACTCCACGGTCGTGGTGTACTTCATTCACCAGCTCTAGGAATTGATGGACTAAATGCAAATAACGATTGGTTCTTGTTAGATCCAAGAAATGCAGCAGACATGGAGAAAGATTGGCAACATCAACATACAAACATCGGTCAAGGTGGTTTCTGGCAGAATCCAGCTGGCTCTGGTTGTATAGAAGCTGATATGGCATGGGATGGCGAAAGGGTCTTTTCANCTTGTAAGAATGAACCAGGATGGTATGCTATTGGTCCAGTTGAAGCACGAGGAGGCTATGGTATGCTTCCAGGTAGTCAAAGACCAGAAATGCCATTTGATCCAGATAGAAATCATACAGTTACTGCAATGAATGCAAAAACCGGCGCAATTGAATGGACTTTCTTCGTTGACATTGTACCCCATAGAGGTGGTATAATTTCAAGTGGAGGTGTCGTCTATTGGAATGGTTACGATGGAAGACTACGTGCTGTTGATTCAGCAACTGGTGAAATACTCAATGAGTTCAATCTAGGAACTGCATTGGATGTAATGCCCACAATTGGTGCAGATTCCAATGGTGAAATTANATTACTGCAATCATATGGTGGTCGAAGTGTTACCTCTCTTGGTTTGAGAAATCGTGTACCAGGAGCTCTCAATGCNTTTGGCTTACCTGACAATCTACCAGCACCAGTGATACAAGAAGTTGAAGTCGAGAAAATCGTTGAAGTCGAAAAAGTCGTTGAAGTAGAAAAAGAAGTAGTCGTAGAAGTTGAAGTAGAGAAGGAAGTTATTGTTACTGAGGAAGTTGTAAGCCCAGTATCATACATNGCAATTGGATTGGGCGTAGTCCTGNTCGTAATTAGCGGNGTTCTCTATCAACGNGGCAAAAGTAGCTAGCTAAATAGCTTAATATTTGAAAGAGGGCGAGTAAAACTCGTTCTCTTTTATCTTTTTTTTATTATTTAGAAAAAAAATCAACTAAACATTTATTCATATTTATTCATTATAATGCACGTTTGTTTATTATAATATTGTTTGATTCAAATACAAGTTATAATATATTATTATTATGAATCATAGGTATTTGGCTATAGTTTTGACTATAGTGTTATCTGTGACCCTTTTGGCATCGTCATTTACATCTCAGTCCGATGTTTTTTCTATTGCTGAGGCACAAAGTTCTAAAGCTAATTGGGATCATGTAAACGGAAACCATTGGGCCCAAAATTGGAGTCCTCAAACAGAAATTAGTCCAAGTAATGCTCATTTATTAGAGCTTAACTGGCTATTTCCATTTCCACATTCATCTGTAGCTGGAGACCGTCTAATCGGCGCAGGAGCACAAGAAGGTTCAATAGCTCCTCCATTGGTTGTAGATGGTACAATGTACGTTGCAACAAATTGGAGGGATATTTATGCCTTTGATTTAGAGACAGGTGATCTTTTGTGGATAAATGAATTCACTTATGATGTAGATTCCGCCCAGGCAAAAAATCCTGCTTTTGGAGGGTTAACACTTGGCCATATTCACGGATTAAATTATGATAATGGTCTATTGTGGACAAGTAATTTATACTGTACAGTACGTGCTGTAGATGCAAAAACTGGCGAAACTAGATTTATGACCGAAGACCAATGTCTGGATATACCAGGAAATTCTGGATATAATTGGGGTCATAGCGGTGGTTATAGCGGTGTAGGCAAATGCAATATTGCATCTCATCCTGGTTCGGTTTATAGAAAAGAAAATATTATGATACAAGGCTTTTGTGGAGCAGATCTAAATTGGGGTGGAAGAATGTTCATGAGAGGTTATGACATGGATTATAATCCCCCAAAAGAACTTTGGACAACATTTATGCAACCACCAGCAGAGGGAGATCCTGATTGGGCTTTAAGGAATTGTGCTAAGGGTTGGTTCTTTTCATATCCTGCATTTGTAGAAGAAGGCAGGACGGGAATCCCATGCTCTGAAGTTCCAGAAGAGAACTTGATAAATGATTGGGGTGTTCCTAAACATTGGAGCTCTGCCGTTTCAGCACAATGGGGCCAACAAGCAATTGATGAAGAATTAGGTATCGTTTATTTCGGTACTGGTAATCAAGGTGGTTGGGCAAACCAAACATGGATACCAGGTCCTAATTTGTATGCAGGATCTATAGTAGCACTTGATGCAAAAACCGGTGAAATGGTTTGGTGGTATCAACATGTAGTTCGTGATATGGTCGAAGGTGATTCTTCATGGAATACTGTTATGGCTGAGATCCCTTGGAATGGAGTACAAACAAAAGTCCTTATTAAATTAAGCACAACTGGAATTATTTGGATGCATGACGCTGCTACAGGTGAAGCTCTTTGGGTTTTTGAAGCTCCTCACCTAAAAAGTAGAATTGATCCCGATGGAGTACGACGAGGAAGAACTGGTTGTGTTCCTGAAATTGGTGGTGAACCAAGAACACAAGATGGTTATTGGAACGATCCAATGGATCATTGGGACATGCAAGGTAAATCTTGGTTAAACGACCCTTCAACTGAATTCTTTTGCTGGATGCCGGTACGGGCTGGTGAAAGTGATGTGGCGTTTGATCCCGAACGAAATCTCGTAATTTCTGCAATTTCTGACGGTTGGGGAAGTAAAAATGCAGTAGGACCATTCTGTGGTATTGGCTGTCCAGCGAGAGTCGCTGGTGATTATGCATCTACTGCAATGAATACTACAATTTTCGGAATTGATGCATCGACGGGCGATACGAAATGGAGCTTCTTCATTGACAAAGTTGCTTTTCGAGGTGGTGTAATTGTTAGCAATGGTGTTGTCTTTGCTCCAGCTGCTGATGGATTTGTATACGTATTAAATGCGGATACTGGCACTTTAATCGACAAACTTAATGTTGGAGTATCTCTTGGCGCTCAACCAACTATGGGAACTACTTCGTCTGGCCGAGCTGTTTTAATTCAATCAAATGGAGTAGGATTTACTGGTGGCGGGCTTGGCGGACTTGGTGCTGCTGCTTCAGGATCAATAATGGTATATGGTCTTCCTGATATCATGCCTGAACCAGAAATCATCATCGAAAGAGTCGAAGTCGAAAAAGTCGTTGAAGTTGAAAAAGTCGTTGAAGTCGAAGTAGAGAGAATCGTTGAAGTCGAGAAAGAAGTACCCGTCGAAGTAGAAGTAGAAACAATTAGTCCACTTTCATATGTCATAATTGGACTCGGTGTAATTCTAATTGTCGTCTCCGGTGTGCTTTATCAACGCAACAAACAGTAAAATAATAACCCTTTAACAGGTTAACTGCCCCACATGGGGCGGTTTTCTTTTTTTCTATTAAAATTAATTTCAAATATTATTTTTTTATTAATTATTTCTAAATTATTATTAATTTATTTTATCCTATATCTTTTTATAAATAAAATGCTTATAAAATTTATGAACCAAAAATCTTGGGGAATTATTTTGGTAGCTATTCTTGGGGGAATATTGCTATCATCCATCTTTACTGTGAATTCTCCTGCAATTCCTGTTGCAGAGGCTCAACAGTTACCTAGATGGGAAAGAAATTGGGAATTCATCAATCATGATCCGAGCGGCAAGAATTTTAATCCACAAACCATAATCAATACGGATAATGTTGAACATTTAACAATGAAATGGATGTATCCACTTCCTGCATGTAATCAATTAGGCGGTGCAGATATTGAAGACATGGGTACTTGTACAGAAGGTGCAATGGCTCCTCCACTTATAGTAGATGGAGTGATGTTCAGTATTTTCAATCGAAAAACTATAGTTGCAATAGATGTTGGAACCGGTGAAATGGTATGGACTCGTG
>PAVW01000003.1 GCA_002713205.1 Nitrososphaerota archaeon | reverse complement strand
ACTTTTACTTTTACTTTTACTTTTACTTTTACTTTTACTTTTACTTTTACTTTTACTTTTATCGACTGTATGAAATTACTTACCCAATAGTATATGTCACAAGATGAGGACAGAAAATTATCATTATCATGTCATTCTCGCTAGTACCAATACATTTCCTATTATTGAATAAAACAATTCCTATATAGGCAATGAAAGTCTCACCAATTAAACTAATATCGATCATCGTCAATGTTGATATAAAACCTATAACATATACTATATTGAACATTTTTCACTTGGTTTCTTTGTTATATATGTGCGGAGTTGAAATATTTTTATCTCTTATATATGAAGATTTAGTATTTTGAAATCTAAAAAATATGGAATTGACAATAATAACATATTAGAAATGAATCAACTTAACTATCTATTAATATAATATAATTCAATTTAACGCTATTATATTTTCATGATATACATTATATATGTTATAGATAACTGTAAAATTTATGGTGACTGTATGTATTTCACATAAGGAAGATGTTGATGGTATAGTCTCTGCTACAATGATAAAATCTATTTTTAATGCCTATCAATTCTTAACAGATTATACTGATTTCATACCCATATTGGAACACGTTTCAAAAATGCAGGATATTGATCGTCTTTTCATTTGCGATCTAGGTCTTAGCAAGGCAAATGAAAAAAAATTCATTGAAATTTTACATGATTTACGAAAGAAGGGCATTGATATTACTTACATAGATCATCATGATTTGGCTGATGAAATAAAAAACACATTAAATAATGATCAAATTATTCTTATACATACAATAGATGAATGTACTTCGGTGCAGATCTATAATAGATTTAGTGATAAATTGACAAAGAGATTTGCATTGTTGGCTGCATGTGCTGCAATAGCTGATGATATGAAGAATAAACCTATAGCAAATAAACTATACAAGATGTATGATAAACAGTTTGTATTTTTCGAAGCTACATCATTCTCATATGCTATTTACGACAACCAACACAATACCGATTTTCTACTTTCTTTAGTTAATGAACTTATTACAACAATACCACATGAAATAACTGGTATCCTAGATTCTGCAAAGAATTATGCGCAAAAAGTGCATATCAATCTTGCTGTTATCGAAAGAGAATCAAAAATGATGAATAATTTGGTTTATGTACAAACGCACAGTCTATCTACAAGTATAGTTGCAAATATGCTACTAGCATTAGAACAAAACGTTCAGGCTGCGGTTGCATACAAGGAGAAGAATGACAATTATGTTTTATCATTACGTGGTTCAGATTCTTCTAATCATCATTTAGGAAGAATCGTGAACAAACTTTCAGTGGAAATGGGTGGTTCTGGTGGAGGACATCAGAGGGCTTGTGGTGCCTTGATTCCAAAACAGAAGTTTAATGAGTTTATCGAAAAAGTTGATTCAATGTTAACTTAATATCTCTTTATACAACACATCAATTTAATCGGAATATTTTTTTTACTTTTATCCATACAGGTATTATTTAGACTCATACACTTCTGGTATGGTATAGTAATTAATAAACAATATATTTTTTGTTTTTACGTTATTAATAATGTTACACTGTGAAATTTTTTCCTTTAATTTTTTTATGGAATAACAGAAATACAAATAAAGATGCCGGAAATAATACCCCGATAATTACCATTGAATAGAATATATATCCAAACGGATTTAGAGTACTTATGTTAAACTTTTCTGTTATCACGTTACCTTTCCATGTATACAGATCTACTTCAACTATATGAATACCAGCATCAGTAAATGTATATTCCTTATCGAAATGTCCATCACTTAAAATTCTCGGTTGTAATTCTTCTAATAACACATCATCTTTGTATATTCGCATACCAATTTTTACATCAATTAAATCATTATAATCACGGTCACTTGCTCTGAATAGTATTTTGATCTGTTTTCCAACTGCTGGTATTTCTGGCTCTGTACCGATCTGCATAATATAACCACCAATTCTTCTTTCTTCAGAATTAAACAATTGATGGGCGTTAGAGCTTGTAGTTGGGTTAAGAATCAGTAGAGATAAAAATATAGATATTCCTATACTGGTAAAAAACTTCACGGAAACAACAGTATGAACGTTATTTATATTTCAATCGTGTTTAGATTATTCTGAATTGTAGGAAATAGATCATTGAATTGTATGCCGGGGACGGGATTCGATCCCGCGACCTCCAGATTATGAGTTTAGCCCCTTTGTATGGAGGACTGGCGCTCTAACCAGGCTGAGCTACCCCGGCCCCCTGCCACCCGGCACGAATATCGCTATTTTACCAGCATTAATTTATCTTTACTTTATAGCATTTTAGTCAGTTTTGGTAAATTGTTCCCTAATTCTTATTAGATTCTGTCTATCAACTTTCTCTATATCAACGAGATCTTCACGTTTCAGACGCTTAACCAATCTCCATACAGTAGTCTTTGGGAGATCAAATCTGTCTCTGATTTCATTTTCAAACACCTCTCCACCGTTTTCTACAATGAAGTTTAGAACATCTTTATCATCTTCTCGCAGATAAGGTTTTTCAGTTAATATCTTAGTTAGATTTATGATTCTCCTTTTCTTAACTACAAGCCCATTGATTATTCTAGACGAAGTTTTTCCTATCACAGTTTTCTTTCTGAAGTGTATATACACAACAGTACCAGCTACAGCAGACATCGTAATAATACCAGTAATTAAATATAATAGATCAAAAGAAATCACTGAATCATTTCTTGTATCTAACGCAATAGTCTTTGCTTGTTTTGCTAAGTTTAATGCTTCATCGTAATTTCCGTTTATGTATTCTTGGTCTGCTTGACCAAAAAGCTGGTTCGCATTGAAAATATCAAAACCCTGTTTGTTGTTCTCATTTATAGTTGTCTTGGCTTCACTTAATGCATTGCTTGCAAGTATTGCGATATAACTAGTATTATTGGTAATAGTCTTTACATCATTGGCAAGAATTTCTGCATATGTATACTTAGCATTATCAAAAGCATTCTTTGCTTCATTCAATTTACTTTCAGCACTACTAACAACTACACCCTTATTCTTGTGGTCTTCTATAATTTTCTCTGCCTCGCTTAAAGCTACTATGGTTTGCTCTTTTGTGTATAGAGTACTTATAATATAACTAATCTCGTTATGACCTTCTGGCATAATCAACACGTATTGGTTTTTGTATAACTTGATCGAATTCGGCATCTGGTTTAAGCCGATTATGATGCTTTCTTCGGGTAATCTTATAGAAGTATCTATAGGTGAGTCTACAGTAAAGGTCCAGATCTTGTCTTTTCCGTTTACAAGATCTGGAGTTGTATATATTACGAATATAGTAGAAACACCAAATGTATCCATAACCAATGAACCATTTTGCATTCTATTATCAATAGGTAGGTTATCTTCATTAATAGTTATCAATTGCTCAAATACATTACCAAACAACGGCACTGTTGATATAGGAACTGTAGCATTAGTACTTAATCTGTATTCAACTAGGGTTTTTCCATTGGTAAAGACTGTCATAAGTAGTGATTCTGATGTATAGTCCTGCGCGTAAGCTAGATTGAAATACGATATGATTGTAATGAATACGAAAAAACAATATATGCATTCTTTATTTTTTATCTTATAGCCCAACAAGTTACGAATTAACATAGAATATTGTACAATATGACTTTATTGACATGTTCTAGTCGTCATTCAAGTAGAATTAAGTTTCACGGTAAGAATAATAGTAGTTATATGTAAAGTACATAGGATTCTGAAGGCTGTAATCAATTAAATATTCTATAATAGGTATAAAATATAACTAGTGTTATTTTAGTTGTATTTGCTTTTCAATATAAAAATATACCATAAAGTGCAAGTAGAAATTACTGGTAATATCAGCTTAAATTCATAAATTATATACATGGTGTAACTAATGTGATTTAATTACTATCTTTTGCCATCTTGGCGTTTCCTTCTCTACCCACAAGAACTTCCTTTGTAACGCACTCGTATAGATCTTCTTCCACTCTAAATCTACATGATCTGCCCATGCCTTGACCACTCTAGGATCTATGTAATTACGAAGAGATGTTCCAAGGTTGTAATCCTTAGTACTTTCAGCCAATTTCAACTGAAGTTCTGCCTTCTCCTTTCGCTCCTTGAGTTTTTCCTTCTGTTTATTGGTATTTGGTTTAGCCTCTTCCATATTCTTAATCTTCTCACGCTTCTTATCTAATATCTGTTCAAAATTCTTTGTTGGAGCCTTTTTATGGTTACATGTTATTGCAGCTTCAAGGTTAGCCACTCTTACATGATATATCTTTACAAATTCAGAACTTTTTGTAATCTTACTATCAACACTTGACAGATAATGCCTAACAATTTCTGTAGCAAGATGAGTTCTAAAAACTTTTGCACTTAACCCTAGAACTATATTATTAAAGAAATTGTTTACATGTCTTGAAGTTATACCCGAAAATATCAATTCATCATCTTTCTTTCCCTTAATAAATTTCCTCATATTTTCATAAATTACATTATTCCTACCGTCAAACTCTATGCTTTTCTGCCATCTAACACTATCTTTTCCCAGAAAATCAAATTCTATAATTCTATCGGTTAATTTCATATGCTCCACCCTTAATGTTGTAGCACCAACCGTGTCTGTCTCATCTGGATCTTTTTCATCACCTACCCTCATTGCGAGTTTGTATATTAGATAGCATACGGTAGCTATCTTACATTCTTTGATGTTATTCGATTTCATTGCTTTGTAGGTCTTATTGATAACTTTCTCTATCTGTTGACTAAGCTTACTTGCTTTATCATACTTATCCTTATCTCGTTCTTGTCTTAAAGTGGCAGCATCTGAAAGCCATACATATTTCTCTTTACCAACTAATTTATCAATCCATCTTGCAAGCCACATGGAATCATGATCGTGTACGATCTGACCCCAGTCTCCTGGAGACACTTTTACATCTTCTCCAAGGTTTAGAGTTACATCTTCACGGTTAATTCTGGGTTTCCATTTACCTCGTAATGGATGTTTACCTCTACCCATGAATATACCTGGAGGTTCTACCATCCAGTTGGATATGTCGAAGGTCTGACCATCAACATTGGCTATACCATATTTACCCTTTAGTTCCTCTCTTATTCTCTTCCTTTCGACTGTTAGTTTCTTCTTGGTTTCCTTGTCTATAACAACTTCACTTTCTTTATTCATCCACTCATAGATCTCGCTAAAGCTAATATCATTTATAGTAGCATCTCTGAACTCTGGAGAAAACAATCTAAGAAAATCTTTAACGAAATTTTCCACAAAAACTTGATCCTGTACGTATGGAGTATCCTTCTTCTTAGCCCATGCAACAGCCATCTCTTCTTGCTGTATATTGAGCTCTATAGTTTTTTCTTTGATCTTTATCTTAAAGCCTTTAGGCTTGTATTCAGGAGGGAATACAACACCATTATGTTCTAATGTCTTCCATTTCATATCATACACCAATTTTATTAGTTATTCAATAATTCCTTGTGATTATCCATAAACCTTTGCATATATTTCGAAATATAGCCTTTATAGCCATATATCAATATTGAGGTGTAGTTCATGAATAGTGAGTTGTTAAATATCAAGTTTACAGAGATATATAGGGTTGTACAAATCAATTGATAAGAATTATGGAATTTTCGTTAAAGTAATATGTGGAAATAAAAATATCATTTCTATGTATATAGTTAGATGTTCAATAATTGTATTTTTAACATTTATGCTTTCTATCTCTGTTCTTAATTCTGCTTATGCTCATACGGAGATTCATGTTGGAGATATTACTATAAAAACTGGATGGATTAACGAACCACCACTTGTGGGGGAGCTCAATGCTATAGTGTTAGAATTTAAAAAAGAATCTAAACCGCTTATTATCGATCCCAAAAGTCTAGAGGCGGAAATAAAGTATGGCGGTGTTACAAAAATACTAGATATCGAACCTACTCAAGAGTTAGGTCTCTATACTTCTCCAATAATACCTACTAGGCTTGGTAGTTACATGATCGTGATACAAGGTATTGTTAGCAACAATGATGTTGACGCAGAGATTCCTGTGGAAGATGTTGAGGATAAAAAGAAGATATCATTTCCCGATATCTCTGTAGAATCTACAGAATTGAAGAACCTTACATCGCAGATACAGTCTTCTGTGAATCAATTACAAGCTACAGTTGATCAGATGTCGGACAAGATCAGGAATGTGGAGAGTAAGACAGAACAGAGTATCGGAATAGTTACTGATTTTCGTTACGATACAGAAAATGCTTATAATTTTGGCATGTTAGGGATGGGACTTGGTGCTGCTGGTGTAATCATAGCAATAGTTTCGTTGACTCGTAAAAGAAGAAATGAAGATTTCTAGTATCGCTTAAATATTTTTATCGGAGAAACTATACTTTTTTTTAAATGAATTCATCCATTCCAATTTTTATGTTAATTGTATCAGGGGTATTGCTATTCAGCACCATGCAATTACCCTCGTTCGGGCAAGGATTGGGTTTTGATGAATCAAGACAGATTTTGGTTGATGGTGTAAGGATTTACGTCACACTAGATATGAAACCAGTATTTCTTGAAGAAGATGATAGAGTTGGTACTGCTTTCATAAGTATTCGTGAAGTTAATACAGACACTACTATTCCCCATATAACTTTGCGTGTAAAGATGATGCGCACTAATGAACTTCTACTTGACGATCAGTTCCATAGTAGTGATGGTATAGTGGCGATTAGATTTGAACATACTGATACCGAAAAAAACGAAGTGATCGGCAATAGAGAATCTCTTTACAACGCAGTAGTCACTAATCGGGAAATTCCTGCAGTGGTAAAAGGCCCAGTACTTGACGGAGGTCTTTATCATTACAATATTAGTGTTTTATCCTTGGGACAGTATGAGAATAAACTTGCAGAACCATTAAACTTCGATCTATATGCAAGTATAGGTAAAACCACACGTCATCAGGTATTGGATGATATCGGTAAGCAACATGATATTTTTATCAAAACTTACTACGATCAAATAAGCAATATTTATTATGATGAATCTTTACGAATGATAACTTTTTCAATGCCATTATACTGGAATGTAAACTACCTTAGCCAGGTTCCATTGGTGCATGAAGAGGTACATATTCCTCATGATTTGACAGAGTTAATGTCTAATAGTTATGTAGGTACAATAAATGGTGTTGAACTTTCTAATAGAGAAATATTGATTGATGATTATTCATATGAGAATACACGAATAGTTCATTTCGTGATATCAAAGGACAAGTTAATAAGAATAGCACAAAAGGAAAAATCCGAGCAGAATACTGCTGTCTTTTCTCTTATTCCAAGGGAAGTTCCAAAGTTCCCGGTGCAAATTATGTCTGGAAAAGAAAATTTCCTGTTACAAATTTCATGGAGTCCTGCTCTTATAGAACCCGATACGAATACAAAATTCATAATTACATTGAGAGATCCAAAAACATTTGATACATTAAGACATTCTACTGCTGACTTTGTACTCCTAAAAGATGGAACAGAGATCTTTAGAAAACACCATAAAGCTCCAATAGGGGCTATAGTACAAGATTATACTTTTACAAAAGAACAGACAGGTACTATACTGTTACTGATTGAAAATATAAATAATACTGGAGAGGCTGCACCGTTACTATTTACTGTAATACCAGAATTTCCATTTGGTCCATTATTCACGATGATCACATTAGTATCTGCAGTAGTAATCATAAGAATTAGACCATCGTTAACTAAACTTTCAAATGATTAGGCATTAATCTGTTATGTGTGAACAATAGTACAGCCGAAATGGCTCCTACCATAGCTATAATTACTCCTATAGGAAATTCTGGCACAACACTTATCGAACCTTCAACAATTCCCATGAAGGAGGTGTCCATTTGAGATGGAAACGAACCTGTACCCATAACATATACCTGTAATGTTATAGTACCTTCATTTTCAAACGTGTATGTTAGTCTATCTATACCTTCATTACTAAGAATATTGTTTTTAACGAAGATCTCATTACCTCTATCATCGAATATCTTAAAATTATAATTAACATCCCGGAGTATACTATTTTTATTCTCATCGAAAAACACAATATCAAAATTCACAGGTTTATCAGGTTCGATCATTTTTTGATCCCACGATACTAGTATTCTTACTTTTCCATTATCAGTAATCAAATTCATGTTAGTGTCTTCTCTAGTTTGTGTTCCTTCAATTGGCTTAAGTGTGAATATCATCTCTTCTGGATATGTTGAATCTGTTAAAATTTGTTCACTTATATTGATAAGTTCCTGAGTTGCTATCAAGTAATGTATTACTAATTTATCTTCAAAAGAATAAGGATCAACAAGCAACGTTCTATCTCTTACTGGAATATCATTCACATATGCTTGGAAAGTATCAGACTCAACTAATGATTTAAAATCTTTTGGAATTATAATTTCTTCATGTATCATAGATACAAATTCTACAAATTCTGGTTCCCAATTAAACGGCATGCTAAATCTTAACATATTACTATCATCTTCGAACTCAAGCTTATTGATCGTATCGAAGTAACTTCTGATTATTACTGGATATACATTATCATTATTAACTACAGTGAATGAATTATCTTCCGCCACACTAACCCAAGCATCAAATTGTAATGGTGGATCAAGTATTTGCCTTGTTGTACCTACAGTGAATATTTCTACATAGATATTGTATAGACCACCTTCAAGGAATATAGGCGCTTCAACAACTGGTGGTCCACCCCTACCATACCATCCTCCGAGTTGTGGTTCTTTATCGCCATAGATTCTTACTTTTTCAGTATCTTTGGGTTTTATCTTAATCGTCAGATCACCATTAGGATGATAGAACCAGTCATTCATTAACAAATTACCATCTTTCTTAATCGCTATCCTGTATGTTACCTGTTGTAAGTTCTCATCCGTTGTGACATCAAAAAATCTTATTCCTATAGTTGCATCTTCAGGAGCAGCAGCAGATAACGTAGCAGGGTTCATTTTAACGAAAACAGTTACATTTTTACCACTTAGATCAATTGGTGGAGGCATATCACCCGCCAGACCATGACCAAATACAGGTATAAAATTTATCATTGAAACAATAAATGCAGATGTTATAAACATGTATAGTAATACATTATTTTTCATCATTTTCTAAACAATTAATTTTTATATATAGATTTTGCGTAAGGCTTCATTCTTATCGAAATTATAGTAGCAGCTATAACAATGGTCATTATAAACATCACACTAATTGGGAATTCTGGTACTACTACCACTGAAAATGTAGCGGTTTCTTTCGATATGGGTTGAAAGAGTATACCTTCAACGTCAACACCTATCAAGAAGCTACCTGTTGATGTAAAAGCGTATGGTATGGTAACTTCACCAGGGTTCGTATGTGTGAGAGGTATTCTGAAGACTTCTATTCCATCATTCTCTACAAATATTTTATAATCTATATGTTGTTGTAGTGTCACTTTATCTTTCTGAAGGAAACGTATATGCAATTGCGTTGTCTGCTCTGGTTCTAACGGGATAGGCGACCATGAGAGTTCGACATCAATGGAACCCTTATCTGTAGGCGCTATCATCGGTTTGTTTTCATCTTCTACTGTTTCCTGAGCAAATACCACATTAACTCCTGTTAATATTATCACTGTAAGAATAATAAATGATGAAAAATAATACATTCTATACATCATAATGATTATTTCTGATAATATTTTATAATATAACTCTTACATTTAAAAAAAGTCATAGGTATTTATTTATCCATTTTCATACCTTCTTTTCCCATATCTCCGTGCTTCATGTCTGTACTTTCTTTGTGTTCCATTTCGTCACCGAAGCTTTGTACATGCATAACTACTGTGGCAGTTGGTCCAAGCCTTATTGATTTGCTACTAGTATTCATTAGTGCTACATCCGTTACCATCGAACCATGTTCTGGTGGTAAATCTATATGGTAAAGACACATATCTCCATGGGAAGATAATTCATGAACCATATTATCCATTGTCAGCTTTTTCACTTCTAATTCTGGTGCAACACCTATTGCAAGTGATGCAATACCGTGTCCAGCTTCATTACAATCTACTTTTACTGCAATATGTCCTTGTGCTATAGGGAATGGTGTAGAATCATATACGTGTATGAAGTCTCCTGCTGGTATTCTTTTGTAATTGAGCAATAAAGTGACAGCGTCAGTACCAATTTCTGGTTCTGTACTATCTACTACCGACGTCAATGATATTGCTATTATTGTGGCAAATACTGCTGTTACAGCTATTCCTAACACTATATTTTTCATAATGTTCATCTTAACATTTAACTTAATTAACTTTTCTAATAAACATACGGTGAATAGTTGTATTTGTATCTAATTATTACATATGAAGGATTTTTACGTAAAGACATATGGAGAATTATATGGTAATTTTCTTTCTATTGAATAAATAACACACAAATTATAGAATGAAGGAAATTTAATTATGAATAGAATGATAATGGCAGGTGTGACAGGTGGTATAATCACTGTTGCTATATTCATGGTTTTTATATCTATGCAGCAGCGAATAGATGAATCTGATGAAATTCTTGGTACACGATTACAAAATGCTAACGAGTGTTACGAGGATGTTTTCAAAGCTGATTCATCCAAAGATACAATAGAAATAACGATGCATGCATATCAGTGGAGGTTCGATTATTGTTCTATAACTGTATATGAAGGTCAGACAGTAACTATTATGTTAGAGAGTTTGGATATACCACACGGGTTTGCCATAGATGGTTATCCAGAAATCGGTAGTATACATATCAGTCCCAATGCCCAATCTGTAATCAAGTTCACGGCGGACAAAACAGGTATTTTCACTTATTTCTGTACTATATTCTGTGGTGAAGGGCATCCATTACATATGGGGCAGTTTGTTGTTCAATCAGTTTAATTTAAAAATATATTATTAGAAATTAAGATAACTAAACACTCTATAAATATATCAATTTATTCAATAGGTTCAATTAATTAGCTCCTTGTATGTAAAAGAGTAGATTGAAACTAAAAGTAATTATCACTACATTTCTAGTTGTGGTTCTCTTTATAGTATTAGTAGTGCCTTCACAACAAATCAGAATCACTAGTGTATTAGCTGAAGAGTCTGTTAGTCATGATGATGTTTCTATATCAATGAAACAAAAGAATAAACTCACATTACTAGTAATTAAGAATTTCAATGCACAGCCTATATTCGAATTTAAACTCAAAATAATAGATGGTGACATCAAATTCATAAAAGCTCGAGGATGGGATAGGGATAGGATTGATCAGAGTACAGTAACTGTACATACAGACAATCAACCTGTCAAATCTGGTGAGTCTTTGCAAGTGATAGTTATAGGTAAGACAAATTCATCCTATGAATGGTTAGTTTTTGATAAGAATAGCAATAAGATTGCAAGGGGACATATAGGGAACGTAATTGAAGTTCCAAAGATTAGTTTAAACGAACTTGAATTTATTTTAAAAGAATATTCAATATTGGATCCAAAATCACTTCCTCTTGTGCCTCTTTACGATAAAAAAAGAGATGTCATATGGATAAGTGATATTATTAATCCTGGAATATGGAAATTCAATCTTGAAACTAAAGACTTTGAATTCTTTAGTCATGATGGGGAATCATCGATGAAATTGGCAATGGATAGTAAAGGGAGAGTTTGGTTCACTGATACTAAGACGATTACTTTTGGCTATATAGATCCAGACGAACATGTAACAAGAACTTTCAGACCTCCTATAGAAGGATTCATGATTGATTTACAAATTGATTCTAATGATAATGTATGGATTGCCATAATAAATAAAAGCAAGATTATAAGATTTGATTCCAAGAGTGAAAACTTCAAGATATTTGACTTAGATGAAGATATTCACCCTGCAGCAATTCTGATAGATGAATTTGAACGTGTGTGGTTTACGGAAATTGGTAGAGGAAGTATAGGTCTTTTAGATCCTATTTCAAACGAAATTGTAGAATATCAACCAATAGATACAAGATTAGTAACACCAGCGTCTTTCTTACAAGAATCTAATGGGAAGATATGGATTGGAGAACATGGTGGTACTAATATAACAAGATTTGATCCGATAGCATTAACGTTTGATAGATATGTTGTGCAGAGTGAATATGCATTGGTTTCGGGGATGATTGAAGATAGATATGGAAATATATGGTATGCAGAACATGTGACAGACAAGATAGCTGTTCTGGATCCAGAAACCGCATTAACAAAACTAATTCAAATACCATCAGTAGCGCCCTTAGTGCAGTGGTTAACTATTGATAAACAGGGGAATATCTGGTATGCTGATCCTAGTAATTCAAAAATAGGAAGTATTACAATAATAGAAAAAACACTATAATAAATTAACATTATTGAGTATAATTTTTCCATGAACCAAAACACTTCTTTATTTGGTCTAAAGAAATAAGTTAATCTATTGCAATAATCTTGCCTTCGGCTAAAGAACTTAAATAGTGCTAACTTATTGTATTCTTGTATTGCAGATAGTTAAACCAATTTTAACAAAGNTTGTAATTGGTATAGTAATAGCCGCGATAATGATAACTACAACTGTTGTTATCGCAGCCTCGGTCTCATACAATGATGATGAAGGTGTGCGATTGTCCCCAAAAGGAGATAATATGAAAAAATTAAGTGTAGACCCTGATAATTTTCTTCATGAATTCAATTATGGAAGAGTTTCTACTTTGCCTGATGGAACTACGTTAAGAGAATTTACGATATTTGGAGAAGATGTAGAGGTTGAAGTTGCGCCTGGAGTATTCTTCAATGCATGGACATACAATGGAACTATTCCAGGTCCTACTATACGAGTAACGGAAGGAGATCTGGTAAGAATCATGTTCATAAATAATTCTGAGCATCCACATACAATGCATTTCCATGGAATACATCAAGGTGATATGGATGGGGTTTTCGAAATTGTAGGTCCAGGAGGTAGAATCGTTTACGAATTCACTGCAGAACCCTTTGGATTGTTCCTATATCATTGTCATGTATCTCCTATTGCAGAACATCTCAATCGCGGTCTTTATGGAGCATATATAGTTGATCCGAAAACTCCAAGGCCACCAGCCAATGAAATGGTAATGATAATGAATGGATATGATACAGATTTTGACGAGGAGAATAATTTCTATACTGTTAATGGCCCATCATTTTATTTCATGGCTAATCCTATCGAATTGAAGGTTGGAGAATTTGTCAGGATATATCTTATCAATATATTAGAGTTTGACCCAATCAATTCGTTCCATCTTCATGGCGATGTCTATAAATTATACCGAACTGGGACTAGCCTGACAGATTATGAACTAACTGACATGGTTACAATGAGTCAAGGGGAGAGAGCAATATTGGAATTCTCTTATGATCACCCTGGTAAGTTCTTATTCCATGCACACCAGTCTGAATTTGCAGATAAAGGATGGAAGGGTGTATTTGACGTTGTTGAGGATGTTTAAAATAATGGGAATTAATAATATCGAATTCTTAGTTAAAATACATCTGTAAATTGATATATATATATATATATATATATATATATAAGATTATTTAAAGTTACTATTCAAGTAAATTTTATAGAATCAATAAGATACTAAAAGACTTAAATTTTTATAGATGAATAGTTGAGGTTTTTTGATGTATTCTAAAACACTCTCGTTTTTTTTGTTAACACTATTAATATTATTATTTACCACTCAAATCACTACTAATACTGCAATTGCACAGATAGTCAAAGGAGAGCCAATAGGTAGCATAACATTAAGCCCTCTTGGAATATTTGAGGTTGGAATAAAGATGAAAGCAGGAGCTAGTATTAAGTATGATTTCAATGCAGACGAGATACTCTTATTTGTCATACATTCCCATAAAGGCGGTCAGGTTACAAATTACTCTGCCATGGAATCAAATATTTTTGACGGTGTATTTATTGCACCTATTGAAGGTGATTATTATTTTCTTTGTCAGAACCTACGTACATCAGAGGCGGTCTTGAAGTATAGTATTTTCATTGATCCTGAGAAACAGATTATTCAGTATGAAGAGATACAATATGATATAATCACTCTATCAAATTCAAATATTGAAATTTTAAATTTTAGTCAAGAAGATAAGCAGATCCTGATTAGAATACAAACACCTTATCTTACTCCGGGCTTTGCTAATATTACTATTCCAAGAAACTTACTTGACGGTCCCTTCAATTTACAAGGCACTCTAACAGAACACAGATACACACAAAACAATTCATCCTCTGTGGTAACTTTAGGAACTCCTAATGGCACTCATGATGTTTCTATAATTGGGACTACAGTTGTTCCTGAAATACCATCTCCCATGATATTTTTAGCCTTAGCGTTTACATCTATTCTTCTAGTGGTAAAAATCAAAATGAAGAAATTTTTCTGATATATAATTATTGAAAAAACGTATAAACATTCTACATTTTAAAATTACGATGAAAAAGAGCTTGATGGTAATGATTATTGGTGGCATAATTCTAGTAGTAGACTTCATAATTTTAGTGATGGTTGCACAAACTGCCATTTCAGATATAAGAAGAAATGAATATACATTGGGACCTAAGGAAATTATGGAAATAAANGAAAAAATAGAAAATAGTCAGTTCTTTAGTGGTATTTATGTTGTTGAGATACTTGAACCTCCTGATATCTCAGTTCATGTAGAAATAAGGGATCCAGATGGAACACAGATAATCAGTAGGGAATCTAATATTCCGTTCGTCATAGATAGTTTTGATGTTAAAAATGATGGGTTGTATATTATGACCGTTGAGAATTTCTCATCAAGGGATGTGATCAGGGTTGCTGTTGCACTCGGAGGACAGGTTTATTCAGGTTCAGTAGATCCCATGATTGCTGTAGCAATACCATCGTATATTGCTATTATAGGAATAATAATCATAATATCTGGAGCAGCGGTATATTATAAGGAAAGACTGTGTTCAGGTTCGATGTAACCAGATAGTTATTATACTTCTTTCTTATAATAGAATAATAATGGGATTATTCGGAAGCAAGTTCAAATGTGATCAATGTGATAGCAAGTTTGGGAAGGAAGAAGAATTATTATCACATGCAAAACAATCCCATGGAGTAGACGTACAGGATTATAACATTGAGAGCGGAAAGGACTATTCTGGTCAAGCTAAATTCAAATCAATAGCTGTGCAACTACAAGTCTCAGATGTAAAAGTTGCTGAAACTAGATATTGGATTAATGAACTTACTAATCAGTATGCAGATTTAGTAGTTACCAACGTAGAGATCAAACCTGATAGGATTACTTTTAATATAGGTTCTCCTAGTATGGACGACCTTACTGCAGATGACATAAAGTTTAGAATTGATGAGTATCTTACAATGAATATATCGCCATTTGAGTGTAAGCAGGTACGCATAGCATAGGGCGCTGTATAACTATTATTTATTTGGAAAANATAGCTTCAACTTAATGGATTAGGTTTAAGAACATCAAAAATGTACTTGTGGAGTAAAAATCTACATTTGTTTTTTTTATGCATCTTTGCAACAATCACTCTCAGGTATTTTATGTCCATGCGGACATGTTCTTGGGTGTTTTAGTAAGGTACACAAGGCATCTGTAAATTTGCTGTTCATGTGGTGTTCAATACCACAAACCATTTCTTCGTCGACATCGAGCTTTAATGCATTATTCATCATAACTTCCAATAATCTGCTATTTCTTATCATTTGTTTACCTATACTTTCACCTTCGTTTGTAAGATACACTCCACTCTTCTTATACATAACCAGTTTCATATCATCAAGTTTCTTCAGCATCTGAACAACACTGGGCTGTGTTACATTCAGAATCTTTGCAATCGAACTAACCTTGATCCCCTCCGTTCGTTCTCTGAATCTCCATAGAGCTTTAAGATACATTTCTATATGTTCAGCTTCAGCTGTTCCAACAAATAATGTCTCACCACTGGAGTTCATATATCTCACTTTGGATTATATGTATAATTAATTAAATTTACCGTTATTTACAGTGTCTTGGCATCTTTCCATAAATACTCAAAATACTCCCTGGAGAAGTTAGCTAATCCANTATGTTCGGCCCATAGAGCCAAGGGNTCATATTTATTGTTGTTATCCATTTCTGTACCCAAAAGTATTACAACATGCTTCCTATCACTTATGACTCCACCTCCAAACATACTGTTCTTGAACTTTACTTCTCCTATGTTAGATAGGGTCTTAACAGTATCCATGGTAGCACTTTCAGAAGCAAGTATAGTTATCTTTACACCATTTTCATATGATATTTTAAGTGTTTGATGTAGCTGGCTTGTTATACTCTCTGCCACCGGAGGTAATGCTAGTAGTAATTCCTTTTCGCAGTTCTGGATTATTTCCTTAACTTTTGCAATTATATTGTATAACCCTCTAAGAACCCAAATTTCTGGCTTTTCCTTTGAACCACTTTTTTCATAGACAGACATCAATTCTTGGATTATAATACTTTCATTCTCTTTAACTTGGTTTTCAATACGCATTCGCATTGCCTCGAGTGCTGTAGATGGTGACTTTGGATAGAACTTTGTAGGCCTTGAACTATCAGAATCAATCCATCCCTTATCTTCAAGCTTTCCAATAACCTCGTAGATCTTGCTGTAAGGCACGCCAGATTTTTTGCTTAATTCCTGTGCTGTCATAGTATTTTCATTAAGTAGAGAAATATAGACCTTAATTTCATAATGCGTCAAACCTAAATTTTCCATAGCCTTACCGACTTTGTCTCTGATCATGACCAATCACATTTATTGAGATTAATATATGTAATCTACTAGTGATGCGTCTATCATACCATGGAAAGGGTTATTTTTGATAGATCTAATCCTGCATGTATAATAATTAGGTACAAATACTACGATTCACCGTATGTTTATTCGAAAAAAGTAACGCTTAAAAATATGTTTATTCTTTAATGGAACGATTAGTAGAAATGGACTTAATTCAGATTACATCCAATGCGCCCAAACAGGAAGGAAAGCGTAAGACTATAAGAAATACACAAAGTATTTGCCCAGATTGTAATATGATATTGGATGCTGAAGTCTTTGAACGTGATGACAAAGTTTTCATGACCAAGACATGTCCAACTCATGGTGAATGTGAGGAGCTTTACTTCGGTTCCTATGAAATGTATCAGAAATTTAGTACTTATTGGGTGGATGGTAAAGGTGCTCATGCACCAAATGTTATGATCGATAAGTGTTCATGTCCAATGAACTGTGGTTTATGTACAAATCACTTGAGTCATTCTGGCTTGGCTAATATCATTGTTACAAACAGATGTGATTTAACATGTTGGTATTGTTTCTTCTATGTAAAGAAGGGTCTTGAAGGTGCTTACCTGTATGAACCAACACTAGAACAGGTAAGGGCCATGGCAAAGACATTGAAGGCTGAAAGACCCATTCCAGGAAATTCATTACAAATTACTGGAGGAGAGCCAATGTTAAGAGAAAATATTTTTGATGTTATAAAAATCCTGAAGGAGGAAGGCATTGAGCATATACAGATGAATACTAATGGTATACGATTGGCAGTTGATGCAGATCTAATGCGACGGATAAGGGAAGCTGGTGTAAGTAATCTATATCTAAGTTTTGATGGTGTCACACCAAGAACAAATCCAAAGAACCATTGGGAAATTCCATATACTTTGGAGAATGCAAGGAAGAACGGTATGAATATTGTTTTTGTTCCAACAGTTATCAAATCAATAAATGATCATGAATTAGGTGGTATCATAAGATACGCACAGAGATATCTTGATGTTGTTCATGCTGTAAACTTTCAGCCAGTTTCCTTGACTGGAAGGATGGGTAAGAAGGAGCGTGAGAAATATAGAATTACAATACCAGATTGTATAAAGAGGATTGAGGAACAAACTAATGGTGAAATTCCAGAAGATGGCTGGTTCCCGGTTCCAAGCTGTATGCCTCTAACAAATGTAATCGAGCAATTTAGCAAGAAACCCAAGTACGAGTTGAGTATACATTTTGCATGTGGTGCTGGAACATATGTGTTTGAGGACGCTGATACAAGGAAACTTATTCCATTAACATCATTTGTTGATATCAAGGGTTTACTTGAATACTTTGAAGAAAAATCTGACGAAATAAAGTCTGGAAGAAACAGATATCTTACTATGCTTGAAGTTGTTAGAAAACTGAATTCATTTATTGAGAGAAGCAAACAACCAAAGGGTCTTGACCTTGCGAAGATGTTTGCGAGTATACTAGTAAAGAGGAATTTCGGTTCAGTTGGTTCATGGCATGGTAGAAGCCTTTTCCTTGGCATGATGCACTTCCAGGACAAGTATAATGAAGATTTGGAAAGATTACAGAGATGTGATATTCATTATTTAACCCCAGATATGAGGATCATACCATTTTGTGCATTCAATGTCATACCAGAATGGTATAGGGATAGAATACAGAAAAAATACGGATCACCAGTAGAGGAATGGGAAGAGGCTAATGGACAGAAATTAGAGGAAGGATTGTACAGAGGAGTACTCAGAAGGGGTAAACCACAATCTGAATTTGGTTGTGCGATGAGTGAGATGCATACACAGAGTGAATTGGCTCAAGGACTAACTGGTACTTAAGAAACATATATCTTATTTTTCTTCTCATATAGTTTTCAACCCATTAAGTTAACAATAATTTTGCTTTGATTAGCAGAATGAATATTTCAAGATCGTAAGAGAAAGATCCATCATTGAAGTAGAATTACGTTAACTCTTGCAGAAAATCTATTACAACCTTATTGAACACATATGATTTTTCAGCATGGGGTCTATGACCACATTTCTCTATTATTAATAACCTACAATTTTTCATTTTTGAGATGAATGGTTCACAATATTTTACTGGTATAAGATCGTCATCATTTCCCCAGATCACAAAAGTTCTTGCTCTAATTAACTTTAATCTGCCTGCAAGTCTTGACATTCTTGTACTTTCTTGTAGTGATGAAAGAAACGCATATCTAGTTCCTGGCATGTTAACATATTCGTAAACACTTTTAACATAATCGTCTGTTATTGAAGAATCGTTATCATCTACCGGAGTAAGAGCTCTTCTAATATCATCTAGATTTTTCGCATCCAATACTTTGATATATTTTTTCAACTTGGTGGTACCTTTGAACTCTCGTGGAGGTATGCCCGCAGGGCTTATAAGCACTAGTTGTTCAACTTGTTTAGGATGAGAAATAGCAAACTCTGCAGCAATCTGTCCTCCCATCGATGATCCTATAACATTTGTTTTCTTTATTCCTACAGAATCCATAAATTTATTAATAAAATTCGTAAACATCTTCATATCATATTTTATTTTCGGCTTGTCACTCTTCCCAAACCCTATCAAGTCAGGTGCGAAGACATGGAAATTTTTTGCAAGTATATCAACATTATGTATCCAGCTCTCTGCAGATCCACCCAAACCATGTATGAGTAACAAACACTTATTATCACTCCCAGATTCTGCATATCTAATTTTATTATTCATCACGTTTGTGAATTTGAATTGCATATTACAACTTGCATTCAGACCAATTTAAAAACATTAATGAGTTGATGATTCTAATGTTTTTGATCAAGATCCAATATCATAGAAATTTGGAAGGTATAATATTAGATTAATCAACTTATCTGCATATTACAACTTAAAATTGATCCTCTTCCTAAACGCAGTTATGAAACTAAGTGTGGCATTGATCGAGCCAGAACATGAGGTTAATGTGGGTCATATAGCAAGGGTNATGAAGAATTTTGGAGTTAATGAATTGTTTTTGGTTAACCCAAAATTTGATTCAAAGAAGGCCACTATATTTGCTGTGCATGGAAAAGATTTGCTAACCAAATCTAAAATAATATATTTCAAAGATCTACGAAAATTTGATTTATTGATTGGTACAACAGCCATATATTCGAACAATAGATCAAACGTAATTAGGGATTCCATAAATCCTTCTCAACTTGTAAAGATTATTGCAGATTCAAAACAGAGTATTTGTTTCTTGGTAGGAAGGGAATCCACTGGATTGAACAATACCGAATTATCAATATGTGATATAGTAGTTAGTATAGATACTGGCACAGCATATAGAACGCTAAACATTTCTCACGCACTTGCAATATTACTATATGAAATAAAGAAGAATAGTTTCCAAAAGAAAACAAATTTGGCTACAGTTCATGAAAGAGTACTATTGATTGATTATGCATTGAAATTAGCAAAGGTAAGTGGGTATAGGAGACACAAGACCAGTTTACTTGCAATGGCCCTGAAACGATTTTTGGGAAGGAATTTGTTAACCTCTAAAGAAACAATGTTAATGGTTACATTGTTCAGACAGGCTTTGTTGACAATAGAAAGAAAGCGGAGAAAGATGTTTTGAAATATATTATTTACATTATTAGAATTTTGTAGAACTATCCATTCAACAAATAATTGTTAAACATGTATTACTTTTCTACAAAGCCTTTGATTTGAGGTTCTCCAATGTATCCACCTTTTATCAGATCTTCAAGTTTCTTTTGTAATTCTTTACTAGATTTCTCCTCTTCTTCTGATAATGGTTCTTTGTTGAGTAATTTTAGATTTAATCGAAGTAGTTCAAGGTATGTAGGTGCAAAAACTTCTTTCCAGAAACCTGGTGGTAATTTGTAGTAGTATTGGTTAGCTTCTACGTGGATGTCAAGTTCAGATCTGAATGCCGGTGATCTCTTAACATGTAGCCATCCTAGGAAAATTGCCAAGGGTACACCACCTGAAAATACAGTTAAAGCCCAGATGATGTAACTTGGGAAGATTATCTCTAATGCAGGGACACTCTTTATAGCTAGATAGTAAACAACTACAGTCATGTTTAACGCAGCCAATATGAAAACCAAATAGGTAGCATAACCTGTTCTGAAATAGAACCAACTTCTGAATGGTAATTTTTTTACACTCAAATTAAAATCTTATATGCACAAGAGTATATAATGGTAGTTCTCATTAGATCTAATGAATATTCTAAAGTGATACAACTTACTCATTAATTAAAACACTCTAGTGTTTGATTTCTTTCATAACGAATATCTTATATCAGGATTTCGAATACCAATAAAGACACACTACAATGTAATAGTGAAGGTTCTATTAGGTTTTCATACCTAGAAAATATCTTCGAATGAATCTTCTTATTCTTGCTCTTTGATATTGTTTCACAAATTTACGAAATTCTTCTGGGTAAGGGGAAATATAACCATCATTTCCTAGAGGTTTAATATAGTCTATTAGAACCCTTATAGTTGATCGTCTTGGCATTTCGTGGAAATATATGAGATTCCTTATACATCTACCAATAACCATCAAAGGATCATAGCCTAGTGCTCTCATTGATGGTGCAAATTCACTAAACGCATGTGTTCTTCCTAACGGTTTCAAGTGTGAGAACTTTAAATCTTTAAAGTTCTTGATCCTATGTCCAATTCTTAGTGCTTCAAATAATATCCATGATTCATACCCAACTTTTTCGTAATATCTTCCACCTAAATTTTTGAAGAAAGACTCTTTGATCATACGTCCAGCTCCAGATGGAGTCATATCTGAGTTAGGAATTTTATTAAAATAATTACCAGATGCTATAACTAACTGCGGGTCTAGTTCCATTTCGTGAATTAATCTTTCACAATAATCATTTGGAAAGACTACATCATCTGCAATTATAAATTGGTAATCATAGCCTTCTCTTAAACACATATTCCAAAATTTAGGTAGTCTAGAGAAGTCAACAGTTTTATTATTTGTGGATATAATTTCGAACAAACCTTTGTTGGAATTTGAATATTCATCAAGTATTTTAGCTGTTTCATCTATTGAACCGTCTTGAACAACTACTATTTTCTTTGGTTTTATTGTTTGGTTTAGTATAGAGTCAAGTGTAGGTCTTATTGTTTCTGCCCCATTTCTAACTGAAAAGTGACAATAATAACTATTCATTAATTATAACACTTTTTTCCATTTGTCTACTAAAAGTGTTATGTTATTAATTTAATTAGATGATTAATAACTCATTAATGTTCTCGTTATTATATAATCAGTTCTTTCCTTGTAAGTCTAACATTAATTATATTATAAAGATTTAATATAATGTTTCCAAAAAGTCCATCTGAGCCGAAAAGTATCCGTCGTCAATCTACTTCCTTAACAGTAAGTTTTACCATAAAATAAATTATGTAAATATACATGTTTATCCTTATCATAATCTCTCACTCCGTTTCATATCATTTATTACAAATATTCTATACCAAATTTCAAGTGCTAGTATTCCTAGCAGCTTATTGATGTAGCGTGGAGAATTCAATCTAAATTCACTATGTAGTGTTTTGTCAATCCATTCTTTGTTTATTAGACCATCAGTAACAATTCTGGATTTATCCATAAGTTCTTCAAAAACCATTCTTCCATAGTTTTTCCACAATTTTACCGTGTCAACTACAAAACCAGACTTGTTCTGTTCGGTGATGTTTTGCGGTATATTCTTCATAGACAGAAATTTCCTTAGAATCAATTTTCCCTTTTTTGTAGTATGATCGTATTTCAATTTATATGGCATATGAGTTGCAAAATCTATTAACATTTTCTCAAGAAATGGCGAGTATGTTGTAATGTTGAGAGCTTCTGACCATTTGTAATAAACTGGAAGCCAATCATACAGTAATTTTCCATTAAAATCCGCAAGAAATAATTGATCTATTAATGGAAGTGGGTTGTCAAAATATTCATTAAATTTAGAATAAATAGTATTCCATTTGAAGTTTATCGCAGAACCAAAAATTAATTCCTGATCTGGAACCCAATCTCTTTCATGGGCATTTAGATAGATCTTTATCTTATCCAGTAGATTTTTTGGATCTTCATTAAGAACACGTTGATAACGAAATGTGTAACCCCCAAAGATCTCATCTCCTCCATCACCAGTGAACAATACGTCACAGTGTTTGGAAGCATAGTCAAAAACATAATATGAATATAGATTCCATCTTGGTTTACCTAGGATATAGATCTGTTCTGGTAAGCGTTCTAATACGTTGGTTACTACTATGTTATGATGTTCTACATCAAATTTATTAGATATAGTTTCAATTGACTTATCTTCAGCATCTTCTACCATTGAGAATGTCATTATATTTGCCTTATACTGTTTGGCTAACCAAAGAATTGTAGTAGAATCTAGACCACCAGAAAAAGCTACACCTAGTTTCTTAGTTTGGATATTTTCGATGGTCTTCAGAAGAATATTTTCTAGTTTTACTAAAGCTTCATTCATACTATGGTCTTTTTCTATGAAATCCTTCCAATTCCTACGCGGTAATAATGTATTAGCTATGGGATGATATCTCAAAGTGAGTAGGTTTACTATCTCTTCATGATTTACTTGACTCATATCTTGTTTATCATCCATTTATCACAATAAATGGTTGTGGATGTACATCTCTCATGATCTATCTATATGTAAACAAAGATCTAAAGGTTTCGGTGAAAAGATAAACAAATGAGAAAATAACCTTAATAGCCCAAAAAAACGATCAAGTATACGAAAAAAGATTTTTTCGAATAAAAAACATTTTTTAAAAACGGAAAAACAGAACGTGAGATTAATCTGAATATGGATAGAGGTCAATTTTGGGATGGTTTGTTTCTGTCACTGAGAACGAAGGCTATAGGTAAATGGAGTCACATCTATGCAGCTATATCTATAGTATACAGCTAATTGCATAGCTGTATCAAAAATGATTCATGTTTCATTTGACTCACTGATGTATATCACGGATATATACAGTGGTGCTAGGTACATGGTTTGGGCATACATGATTCATTTTTGATTCAAAGGTAACGTGTAACGAAGAAAGAATAACTTCACACAAATGATTTTGTAGGTATAAATAATTATGTAATAATAGTATTTAAGTCTATAATTTTATGTCAGAAATTCGTTTCTCGTTCTAGCGAGAATAATTCTCGCTATTTCTCGCTATGCTGGTTTTTTCGCTTTCTGAGAATCTCTGAGAAAAGTCTGAGAGTTTCTGTGATTCTCTGTGGTTATTTTGAAGATCACATTAATCTACTTCTACAAAGCTCTTCAATTCAAAACATTTCATCTTGATAATAGTACTTTCTTTCATATTCTGAAGAATGTAAGAGAAAAAGAAGAAACTGACTAACAAGAAATCTAGAAACTAAATGTTTAAGATTGTTTGGATTCCTTTTCTTCTATTGTAACGCTTAGGCTGGTTGGTTCTTTGNCGAGTTCCTCGTCAGTCTAAGTGTTACACTATAGTATCCTCCGTATTGCGAAAAGTGAAAGATGCTTAAGTAAACTTAAAATTATGAATTGTGTAATTTTTTATAATGGGTAGACTAAAAAGACAAAAAATTATCAAGAGTCCAAGAAATGTGACTACTGGCATGTGTCCAGAATGTAAAACTTTTGGCAGGATCTTTCTTATTGGTCAAGTTGGCAAAGAGAAAGGCAAGTGTAATTCATGCAATCAAGAATTTGAACTATAGAAATTACATACCCCATTCATTTTTTGATAATTCTAGTCTAGTCAAGTTAACTTTAGAAAAACCAGTTATCTGTAAGAAAAATTACATCTGCATTTTCATAAAGCCAGAATCTACTACTGAGAATAATTGGTAGTGGTAAAATCAATTCATTCAAATTTGGTCTAAAGAAATATAATTTGTGAAATCTACACGTGTATGCCCAATTTGTACAAATTGTGGTTCAAAGAAGTTCAAACGTCTTGATTCTGAATATGTGAAAGTTAGATGTGTTAAGTGTAATAAAGAATACAAGATATAGATTATATGTGTAGAATTTTGAATTTTTCCAATGGTAAATACCTGGAAAGATTCTGATATTAGTCTAGACTAAAATGAAAACATCTGGAGTCTATTTTGTATTAGAATGACAAGGAGTATTGTACATAGATAATTACCCAATAATAATTGAAGAATATCAATCAATTTTTGTTTCATATTTTTCTTTACAATATTTAGAAAATACTGTATAGAAAGATCTAAAGACTTTATGTATAGTTGATCCTGTATGGAAAAAAGACGATGTGATATTTGTATGATTTTGAAGCTTAGATAATCAAAGGAATACTGGCGCTAGAGACTGATCCTTCTTATGAAGGAAGAGTTTGGAATAATACCATTGTGCCTCATTTATCTTTCTCATAGTTTCTTTTGAATGATTTTTACCCTTGAACACCATGTTCATCCTCTTCTATGTACTTCTATTTCTTTCTAGCACTTTTCACCTCATGTTATCTTTTTCTTAACTCGTCTATGTGATTTTTTTCCATACCATAGATTATTTTCACTTTTCATCATCTCGCTTTGTTTTTTTCTTTGTTCTTCTGCAAGGATTTGACTCTTTTTCGTCTCACTTATCTTTCTCCTAGCTTCTTTTGAAAGATGTTTTCCATACCATGGATTATTTTCATCACTTATTGTCTCACTCATCTTTTTCTTACTTTCTTCTGAATGTTTTTTACTCTTATTCCTATGAACCTTATCAGACATGCTCATCTATTCCTATATTCCTTACAGTATCGATAATCTTTTGATGGCATGTTTCTGTATCAAATAACAAATCACTTTCCCAGAACCTAATAACTGTATATTCTTGCTGTATTAAATTGGGCGATTCATTTATTTTTTCATCTAATATCCTTTACAATTTCTCTCTCCTGTTCTTTTAGAAGCGACATAAAACTACGCCTAGCAACGGGGGATAGTCTTTTTTTCAGCTGTGGATAATAGCTCATATATATCCTGTAAATGAAATGCATGTATGGGATTACTTAATGGAAATCCTGTAAGACTTTTGCGAAAAGGAAAGTTGAAGGTTGCGGTATATGGATTGGGCCATGTAGGCGCTCCAGTCATGGCTGTTTGGTTGCGTGCAGGAGCACATGTAATCGGTGTAGATAAATCTGATATAGTAATCAGGAACGTCTTGAAAGGACGTTCTCACATAAAGGAACCAGGAGTCGAAGAAACTTTCAGTAAGGCCATTAGCCAAGACAGATTGGAGGCCACAACGGACTTGGTCTACGCTTCCAGAGAATCGAATTTTAAGATCATAACTGTACCAGTAGGGTTTAACAACGGCGTAACAGATTTATTTGCAGTAAAGGAAGTTGCAGAAAGTATAGCTAAAGGTCTAAAGGATACTGATGTGGTTTCACTAAATGCAACAGTTCCTCCAGGTACTACGGAAGAATTCTTACTTCCCATACTGGAAAAACATTGTGGCCTTCAATGCGAAAAGCAGTTCGGTCTTATCTATACACCGGAAAGAATCTACGAAGGAAGAGCAATTAAGGATATAGAAGATAATTATCCTTCAATAGTTGCAGGTATAGGACCTAGAAGCTTGAGAGCTGGAGCTGCTCTTTACTCATTCGTAGCTAAGAAAGGAGTAATAAAAATGAGTAGTATTAGGGTAGCCGAATTTACCAAAATCTGTGAAGGTGTATATAGAGACGTTAACATTGCACTAGCAAATGAATTGGCTAAGGTTGCTGAACAATTGAAAGTTGATTGTTGGGAGGCTCGGGCAGCCTCAAATTCACAACCGTTTTGTAATATTCATAAACCTGGTATAGGTGTTGGAGGTGCTTGCATTCCTGTTTACCCTCATTTCCTCATTGAAGTTGCTAACAAGTTTAAACAACAATGCGACATTGTGAAAATTACTCGCAAGATTAACTTATCTATGCCAGCATATTGTATTGAAAATGCTATAAAATTAATGCGTATAGCTGGAAAGGATATCAGTAATTCAAATGTTGCGATACTAGGTTTAGCTTTTAGAAGCGAAGTAGAGGATACGCGACTTTCTCCTACATATGATATTATTAACGAATTGCTAGCATTAGGTTGTCGAATAGTTGTACATGATCCATATGTAAAAGAAGATGAAAAAATACCTGAACAAGTTAAGCTTACAAATGATCTTAGTTATACTCTAACAAATGCTGACCTAGTCATAGTTGCAACAGACCATAAAAAATATTCAAAACTAACCAAGAAAACAATTGAAAAATATGTTACAGATCCTGTAGTAGTGTATGATGGTAGAGGAATCTTAACTGAATCAAAGTTTAGAGGTACTTTCTTTGGTGGTATAGGAAGAGGTTACAATGCTAATCTACGTCAGTCCTAGAAAGATTAATCTAGTATATATTAAATATAATATATACAGGTTTAGGATGTAGATATGGCTTTTTGTACCAATTTATAGTATCGCGGCCCTATATTTTTCAGTATTGAATAGCTCGCTTCTGGTAAGTTTATCAGGTTGAATGAGAAAAACTAAGTTCATAGGAATTGCATTAAATCACAATAAATATAGAATGAGTAATTTATTCATAGAAAACGAACAATTAATATAAATTACATACGTGTAAGAAGCATGAAGATCGGCATTATTGGAGGTACTGGTGGTATGGGCGAGGGATTAGCAATGAGATGGTGTTTGAATCACAATGTTGTCATTGGTTCGAGAGATACAGAACGGGCAATTAATTCTTCCATATCATTCTCAAAAGTTGTCGCTGAAGCCTATGGATCCGCAATGAAAGGTGATATAAGCGGTAATGAAAATATTGCCATGGTAAAAGATTGTGATCTACTAGTATTATCTATACCTTATGACTATATAGATGATATATGTGGAAAGATCTCTAGTATTGTTAAAGAAAATTGTATAATTGTTAGTCCTATTGTTCCTATGAAGAAGAGTAATGATGGTTTTGAGTATATACCAATGAAAGAGAATACCAAGTCTGCAGCAGAAAGAGTTGCTTCCAAAATACAACATAGATCCCGGATTGTATCAGCATTGCACACAATATCTGAAGTCAAATTAAAACATTTAGATGAAATCATAGACTGTGATGTGTTTGTGTGTGGTGATGATGTTAATACGACTAATATTGTCATCAAATTAATAGAGGAGATAAATGGTCTTAGACCACTTTACTTGGGATCGTTATCGATGTCCTATCAAGCTGAAATGATGACACCTATGTTACTCAATGCATCAAAACTTAACAAGATTAAACATCCTGGATTGAAAATAGTTTAATTCTATCTGAGAAATACTACTGGACTATCATCATTAACCCAATCATTATTTCTAATGATAATGTATTAAGACCAAAGTAAAATATTATGAAATTCAGAAATATAATGTAGAGTAAGTATTACAAAACCAGCTATTATTCTTGCGGTTAAGCTCCTATTGGACCTCTGGTATTGATATTTCATTAATAATTTCAGTTAGAAGAATGAAATTAAAATCTCATACTACAAATGTCAATATCAATTACTTCATGAACTTTTCAACTCTATTCATAGCTTCCTCAAGCATATCTAATGGTGGCAGAAATACCATTCGGAAATGTCCTTGTCCATACTTGTTACCAAATCCCGAACCGTGAACGGATAAAACACCAGTGGTGTTTAATAAATCCATCACAAAATCGATATCGTTATTCCATTTACTACCATTAAGTTCTATCTTGGGAAATATGTAAAATGCACCCTTGGGCACTGTATATGAAATTCT
>PAVW01000002.1 GCA_002713205.1 Nitrososphaerota archaeon | reverse complement strand
TTGCCAATATGATGCAAGATATCGTGTAAGATTTAGTATACCACTCTTTGTGGCAGCATAGTAAACTGCTGAATTTTGACCACTTTTTCCATAAATTCGTTGATCAGCAGCAACAATCCCATATATTGATGCTATATTTATTATCACTCCTCGTTTTTGTTTAATCATAATTTTTCCTACTTCTTGACAAGAGAGAAAAATTCCTGTAAGATTAACTGAAATAGCTTTGTCCCACAGTGATGAAGGTAAATCTTCAAATTTTATTTGACGTTCTTTACCAGATTTGCCTTGAAATGCAGCATTATTAATCAAAACATCAATTTTTGAAAATTTCTTAACGGTTTTTTTAACCATATTTTTAATTGATTTTTGATCAGTTAGATCTAATTTAATNGGCAGTATAGAATTTTGATATTTTTTTTCTAATTGTTTTGCAATATTTTTACAACCTGCATAATTAATATCAGCTAAAATTAAATTTGCTCCAGCTTGGCTTAGCCCTTCTGCATACTGTGAACCTAACAGTCCAGCTCCGCCTGTTAAAATTATAGTTCTGTTTGAAAGATCAAATAATTTTTTTACATTCATTTTATTTTCATTTATCCTATTAATGCAATTTTTTTAGCAGTTAAATGATTTCCTATTGATCAATTAATTTAGTTTTTTCAATCATTACAGAAGTTTATTAGAAAAGAAAAGAAACTATTAATTATCATTTTTAAATTAACTGTATAATGTCAAGAGATCTTACTAATTCAAAAGAGTTACAGGAAAGAGCAAAAAATGTTATACCGCATTTAACTGGAACTTTTACAAGAAGTGCACATAGTTTTGTTGAAGGCGTATACCCAGTTTACATAAAATCTGCAGAAGGTTCTCATTTTACAGATGTTGATGGAAATAAATATTTAGATTATTTATGTGGTATTGGTCCTATCACATTAGGTTATAATTATCAAAAAGTTAACGATGCAATTATTGCTCAGCTAAAAAATGGTATATTGTTTTCTTTACCACATCCGCTTGAAGTTGAACTGTCCGAATTAATATCGCAAACAATTCCACATGCTGAAATGGTAAAATTTGAAAAAACTGGTTCAAATGCTGTGACNGGTGCAGTTCGAGCTGCCAGATACATTACTAAAAGAAATAAAATTGCTTATTGTGGAAGTGGTGGAGTTTGGCATGACTGGTGGGCTACTGTTGTTAGTAGAGATGGGGGCGTACCAGAATTTAATAGAGATTTGATTAGTATTTTTGATTATAATGATATCGAGGGATTAGAACAAATCTTTGAAAATAATCCAAATCAAATTGCAGCAATTGTTTTAGAGCCAACAATCTTTGAAAAACCACAAAAAGATTTCCTCAAGAAAGTGAGAAAACTCGCAGATCAAAATAATACTATTTTAATTTTAGATGAAATTGTTACTGGTTTTAGATTTGACATTGGTGGTGCACAAAAATATTTTGATATAAAAGGTGATTTGGTTTGTTTTGGGAAAGGTATGGGAAATGGATTACCTATATCTGCAATAACTGGACCAGCTGAATTTATGAAGAGATTTGATGATTTGTGGGTTTCCTCTACTAATAATCCGGAAACATTGTCAATGGCTGGAACAAAAGCTGTTATTAATGAAATGAAAGAGAAAAATACAATTTCACATTGCTGGGAAATTGGAACTAAGTTATTTAATAATTGGAATAGAATTACAGAAGAAAATAATCTAAACATAAAAATGATTGGCTATCCTATTAGAATGAAAATTGAATGTAAAAATTCACAAGATAAAATTTCTGAATCATTAAAAGCATTATTTTTACAAGAGATGGTCAAAAAGGGTATTTTTTTCCCACCTGGNCAATGCTTTCTCTCATATTCGCATTCTGATGATGATATCAATCATACTCTACAAAAATTAGAACAATCCTGCCAAGAAATCAAAAACAAAGTCAAAGATGATGATTACCAAGCCCATCTAGAGGGAATACCTCCTCAAATAATTTGGACCATGAAAATGAAATCTACTAAAAAAATTAAATAGTTAGAATTAAGTCACTTTACTAATTTATCATTATCATATAATTTTAAATGCCCTTCATTTCTCATTATTCCAGAATTAATTTTTAGTAATTCAGAATTTTTTAAAAGTATTTCAATTATCTCGTTCATCGAAAAGTTTGTTTTTGGTTTCATTATTGAATAGATTTTTCTAACAAATTCTAGATCTTTTTGTTCATCAACAGTCCATCTATAATGTGATAAATNATCTTGGTTTTCATAACTAAAAATTTTAAAAATTTTTGGATTTTTTGTAATGTATGTTGTAACTAACTCTCTTTCGGAACTCCATTNGGCATTTTGTGCAGCTATTTGTAATGTTCTAAATGAAAAAATTTCTACATCTAAGCCATCAGGGTACTTTGGAGTGATTCTATTTGAAACATAATCATAATTATTTTTTAGATAAAATTGTAACATTTCTTCAACAATGCCAGGATCAATTAGAGGACAATCGCCTGTAATTCTAATAATTGGGTCTGCATTATTTTGTAATGCACACTGATAATCCCTATTCAAAACATCTATAGAATCTCCTACAAAGGTTATAATAGAATTTTGTTGTGCAATTTCTGTTAGAATCTGATCATTTTTTTCTTGTGTTGTAGCAAGTATTATTTGTTCAGCAGATTTTATTTGTTTAACTCTATCAATTACATAAAAAATCATAGGTTTACCTTCAATTTCCGCAATAACCTTATTTGGTAATCTACTGGAACCTGTTCTAGCTTCAATTATTATAGTTATTTTTTTTTTATTCAATATCAAAACCCATTAAAAGAAAGTAATTATTTTTTTAAGCGCCAAAGTAGATAAAAATTTTAGATTATATCGGCCCAATGAATTGCGGTATCAATTTGAATTTCTTTGTTAGTTTTTTTACCTATAATATGCTTCAAAAATTTTGGCTCAATTCCCTCTGCAGGTCTTTTAATACCTAATACATCAGATGTCAAGGTTTGTCCTTCTAATATAGTTGAATTTGCCGTAATTGCTGTTCTAATAGAATATCTTCCTTCAATTTCTGACGGTCGAGGAATTTTTTTACCATCTCCTTTTATTTTTTCAATCTGACGTATTTCCGAAATAAGTTTTTTAAGTCCTGACGGATCAATTGAGAAAAATTGATCTGGACCATCCATTTTTTTATCAAGAGTAAAGTGTTTCTCAATTATATTTGCTCCCAAACTAACTGCAACATGATCCACTAGCGTAGATTCACCATTGTCTGAATACCCAACTGGACATTGAAATTTGTCTCTCATTATATTCATCGCATCTAAATTTGCTTCTTCAGGCGAAGTAGGATAATGCGCAATACAATGTAACAGTGAAATTTTATCATTCCCTTCGTATAAGCAATGGTTTACAGCTTCCTCAACTTCTTTCATAATTGATAATCCTGTTGAAATAATCATTGGCAGATTCATTTTTGCAACGTGTTGAATTAAAGGCATGTTAATCAAGTCTGACGATGCTATCTTGAAACAGGGAACGCCAATTTTTTTGAGATGTTCTGCACTTTCAATATCAAATGGGGCAGAAAAAAATGTAAGATCCACACTCTTCGCATAATCCTTGAGCTCTCCAAACTCATCATATGTTAATTCTGCACCTTTAAAATTAGGAAAATACATATTTGATTTTCTTACAAATGATTCAGTCTTGTAGGTTTGAAATTTGATTGCACTAGCACCAGAATCTTTAGCTTCATCAACAAGTTTTTTTGCTAATTTAATATCACCGTTATGATTCAAACCACCTTCAGCAACAAAGTAAGTCGGATAACCTGGACCAATTTTTTTACCATCAATTTCAATAAATGGTGTAGTCACAATAATTGATTATCTTAAAGTTACACAATTAAATATTTTGTTCAATTTGTTCTATATTGATTTGAATAATACGCAGTTTAACTATCATTAGTTTTTTCAAAAATAAATGCTTTTTCTTTAAATTTAAATTTCTTAATAAATTCAATTGAAGGTTTATTATTCATATTTACTACTGCAAAGTATGTCTTTCTAGGATTTTTTTTCATCATTAATTTAACAGATGTTTCACCAAATCCCTGCTTTTGATATTTTTCTAGAATATGATAAGAAATTATATTTTTTTTCTTAATGTAAACATTTCCCAAAATTTCATCTTCATCGTTAATCACCATATACCATTTATCATATTCATGGTTTTCATTTTCATAAAGATATTTCAAGACAAATTTTTTTGAATCTTCAAAAAGTGGAAGTGGGTTACCGGTAGTACTTGCATTAGGAGTTTCCAGAAATTCTTTTAAGTGTTCAAATAAAATTGGTATATCTCTTTCTTCAACCAATCTAATTTTACAATTATTCATTAAAAATTGATGTTGTTCTAAGGTTTATAACTTTCTTAGCATTAATCAACAATTGTGTGAAAATTAAAATTATTATATTCAATGTTAGAAAAAATATCATGCAAGTTACTATACTTTTTTGATATCCAAACCTCTTGACAAAGTATTCTTGTCTAATATTCTAAAATATAATTTAATTAGATCAATCATTAAAAGAAGAGATTCAAAAGGACAATTTGCAAAAGTAAATGTTTTAAAATATAATGTAGCTAAATTAATACATCGATGAATGTCAAAGGTGAACCAATAGTAAACACCCCGGAACAGGCTTACAACGTGTTAGTTAATACTGACATGGATTGTTTAATTATGGAAAATTGTTTGGTGAGAAAGTAATTGTCAGTTCAGATAAGTTATAAGAAACAAACATTGTTTGGATTTCTTTTATTATTATGTCTGTTGTCAGTTATTGAAATTAGTATGAGAGTATACGATCACTATGCTCCAAATTGTCAATTCATTGAAAGTGAAGTTTTTGGTGAGATGTCTTTTGAATTGAAACGACAGATATGTAATGATAATGATAAATTAGTTTGGAATAACAATCCATTATATCTAATTCCTAACCAACATTTTTCAACAATAAATATCAATTCTCATGGTTTTAGAGGAGATGAATTACAAAATAATTCAGACTATAGAATCTTCGTGATGGGAGGCTCAACTGCTTTTGGTGTAGGTGCCACATCTGATGATGCTACAATTCCGTCATATTTGCAACAAAAAATATCAGAAGATTTTAACAAATACAATATCGAGGTAATTAATGCAGGAATTCCACAGGCATTTTCATTTACAGAAAAAAATCTGATTAAAGATAAATTATTAGATTATGATCCTGATTTACTAATAATTTATGGTGGTTGGAATGATATTGATACCGATTATGACAATTATGAAAGAGATGATGGTGACAATTTTCAGGATCAAATGATTAGAAAAATAAGACAAACAGATATTGTAACTCTTAACGTACTCATGAAATTATATTTTAGTTATAAACATGACACAATTGATGTCATTCCTTTTGACTCTTCCAAAATTAAGGAAAAAGTCTCATTATGGAAAAATTCATGGAGAGACATATGTGAATTACAGGAGAAATATGATTTTGATACTGCAATAATTTTACAACCTCTGCTTGGAACTGGAAATAAATCATTAAGTTTAGAGGAACAAACTAACCTACTTCATTATGATTCAAATCGAAGAAATCAGTATTATGGATTATACGCAGATGCATTAAATGAATTAGATTCCACGTGTACTCTAGTTCATGATTTACGTAACGTGTTTGACTCTCATTCAGAAACGATGTATTATGATTCTGGGCATGTTGGGAATAAAGGCAATGAAATTATTGCCGAACAAATCTATACAGAAATTATTCCTTTCATAAAGGAACATACTCAATAGTAAAAAAAGATGGAAATATTGTTATTACAGTTTTTTTAGGAATGCATTAGTTAATTCTTCAAATTCTGATTTGTTTGTTTGTAAGAAATGTTCCATTTTAGAATCACTGATATGCACGTCAATTAAATGCCCCCCGAAAAAAAAGTAATCATGTTCCTTGGTATGAAGTCCATGTTGATCAAATACAAATGAATTTTCGTTGAATAATGAAATATATCTATCCAAATCTTCTTCATTGACCTTTTTATTTAATGATATACGTATTGCTTTTGGAAGTTCATCAAATGATTTGATGGTATAAACTGAAGGCAATATGGAATGAGCTTGTTCTGTAAAAACTATAGAAGGTTTTTTGTAAAAAGCTGCTTCAAGTGAAGAAGATCCTACTATGGTTATTACCAAGGATGTTTTTTTGTATATTTCACTGGGTAGAACAGAAGGATGAAGTAAACGAACATTTGGGATTGACATCATATCTTTGTATTCCGAAATACGTCTCCAATGACGCGTTATCTGAGATGGAGTTTCCTTGACATACAATTTATAATCTATTGGCAATGATTTTACAATGTGTCTAATATTTTCTAGTTGGTTAGTATAATACGGTGTACCAATCAACAAATTACGTTCTGGCTCAACAGCTAACGGAAAATATATAAATTTTTCATCATACTTTAGTTCTGTCAAAAAGTTTTTGTTGATGAATTGCTGCCTAAATTTTTTCTTTAATGAAGATTTCATTTCATGAATTAGTACTCGTATCTTAGTTCTACCATAGTACGTATAATGTGTTTTCAAGTTACTATTATTAGAAGTAAGAAATTGAATGGCGGCTTTCAGTTTTCCGTATCTGGATGTTGCGAAGCTACTTGATAGGTTATTTAGTTGTTCATATCCACTAAAAGAATGAAGCCAAGTTTGCATTTCTTCAAAAGAACGTCCATTATTTTTTATATCATCTAATTTTTTTGTTGAATCAAATTTTCGAGATTCTGATGAAATAATGCACTTATAACCTACACCTGGTTGACTTAACATTAAAATTTTAACCCCAATTTTTTTACACATTTTATAAAGAATTTGATCTTTATGTTGAATNGTTTCTTTTGTAATGAAAAAATTAGGTTTAACATTATCAAGAATTTTTTCAAATAATCTACATTCTTGTTCCAAGATTAATAGAATTTCTTCGGTAGAAAATTTATAAAAATCATTGAATCTATNAAAAATTCTTTCATTTGTAGCTAACTCCCAGAGATTCAAATCATATTTCTTTTCAAAGGCAGAAAGATAATTGTAGTCAGGTTTTGTTTGTTTTTTTGTGATATGATCAAAGTAAAACCAGATTTCTTTAAAATTCACTAATTTTTGGGTTTTAAAAAAATTTTTTGTTTTATTTGTAATATCAATTATTGCAAAAAAATCAGCATTAGTTTTCTTTTGTAAATAGTATGCTAAACCAAAATACGAGAAATCAGAATCTATCCAAAAAAGAATTTTATGTTCCATAGGGACATCACGGTGAAAACATTTTTCGAAAATATGTTTCTCCCAAACATTGAGCTATCTTAAATTCATATTGTGTATCAATCATTAAGCCNTTTTCNGCTTTTATCTCATATGGCAATACTTTTGATGTATAGATTTTTTTATTTTTTAAANATTGTGTTACATCAATTGCCTGAAAACTTGTTAACTGAAAAACAGGTGGTGCAGTCTGTCTGCTTACTATACTATGTTTCATTTTTTTACTAAACTCTAAAAATTTCTTTTTATTAAATTCCATCATGTTGAAATATGGGTTAAGATGAGTTTTATATGCCGCCACTACTACATGGCTTCTTGTTCTTTTTAGCAATTGAATTGAGCCTCGCACATCTGCATTTCTAACAAATGGGGCGGTACAATCTCTATTAACTAATATATCAAATTCATAATTCATTGAAAGTAATTTTTTGATAGTATGTAATATTACTTCATCCATACCTGTGGAATCTCTGGATAGTGTTTTTGGTCTCAAAAACGGTACTTTTGCACCATATGATTTTGCTATCGTTGCAATTTTTTTATCATCAGTGGTAACTATGACTGATTGGAAGTCTTTCGACTTAATTGCTGATCTAATAGCGTGTGCAATTAATGGTTTTCCCAAAAATAATTTTNTGTTTTTCCCAGGAACACCCTTTGAGCCTCCACGCGCAGGGATCATACATATTGGTTTCAATGTTTTGCTATTTTTCATATACGATATCCCTTAGAAAACCCCGTCTTTGAATTTTTTCAGAATCTCTAACTAGTTGTACTAATTTAGATAATTCATTATNATCAAAACTTACAGAATTATCTACGAAATCTCTTTTTTTATCTAATGTAGTGTGGATTTCAATCATCTCTGCACCTAATATTGCTGCACTTAACGGGGCTAAGATGTTTGTACAATGATTTGAATATCCATTAAAATCATTAATGTCTGAAAAATCTACATCTTCTAGATTACATGGGTATTTTGGTACAACATAAAGCCATTTGATGTTTTTATTTTTATACAATTCTAATTCTTTCGGATTAGTTTCAGAGCTTATGATTATCTCTTTCTTAGAATCTAATACTTTGTCTAAGAGCAACGAAGTTTTATTTTCATGTAAAACTACACTGTCCATATTTCTAATTTTNTAACGGTTTACAAATGGATCCAAAAAATCTATTGCGTCATAATACATAGGAGTGCAATACCACTCTATACCGATTTTTTTAGAAATAGAATCTATTTGTTTGATATTTTCATTAGAAATAGCAGTTTTAAGCAGTCTTTCTTTTTCAGGATGATTCTTTACAATTTCCTCATTAAAAGCCTGAAATTTTACTGCATCACAATTTGCATTTTTTGCTTCTATCATCATTTGTTCAGCTATCTTGAAATTCCCATCCCAATTTACCCCAATTTCTGCAGTAATGNANACCAATNATTGATNATTAACTTTTATCTATAATTAGTATTTTTACTCTATTCTATGATGAAAATTGNTTTTANNNGTGGANTAAAATCGGCATANTAANATGACANCAATTAAAAAANTAAAANATATAGCGGCAGTNAGCAGNGGNGATATTTTCGGTAGNGCNATGTCTGCANTTTTTTGGTTTTATCTTGCATCTCAAATTGNTCCTNGTTCATANGGNGAAATTNNTTGGTTTNTAGGAATAGCAGGTATTTTTAGTACTATAGCNNTGTTNGGTACTNTAAACACTNTTACNGTTTATACTGCAAAAAAAATTCAAATTCAATCAACACTAAATTTTATCTCATTATCGGCGAGTGTAATACTATCATTGATTGTCATAGTACTTTTTCCATCATTTTATACAATTGATGTAGGAATTATTTTAATTGCNTATGTAATTAANACACTTGCAATTGGAGACTTGCTTGGAAGAAAACAATATACNGGTTATTCAAAATATNCNCTTGTACANAAAGGTCTCACNTTAGGGTTAGGATTTTTATTTTTTNATCTTTTTGGATANGANGCAATAATTTTTGCACTTGCGTGTTCATATATGTTTTACATCAAAAGGATATATTCNATTTTNAGAGAAATGAAAATTGATTTTNGNTTANTAAAACAAAGAATNGGATTTATCACAAATAATTATTTTACATTCATCTTAACGGGTGCAATTGGAGGAGGCCAAGTTGATAAAATTATTGTAGCACCACTTCTAGGTTTTGCGATTTTAGGCAATTACAGTCTTGCTCTTCAAATAATTAATGTAATGATGATATTTCCAAGTATTCTTTACAAATATTTACTTCCTGAAGAATCAACAGGAACTAGCAACAAACAAGTGAAGATTTTTCTTATAATTTTTTCAATTTTCATATCTATTTTAGGTATATTTATTGCGCCAATGTTAGTTGAAAACTTCTTTCCTAAATTCATCGAAGCTATTGATGCAATTAAGATAATGAGTTTAGTAGTAATACCTGGTAGTATTGCATTAATTCTCGAAGCACAGTTTTTAGGGAAAGAGAAAAGTAAAATTGTAATTATCGGTACTGGCATCTCGTTAGTTTTTCTAACTATAGGAATGATTGTTTTAGGAAGTTGGTTTGGAATAACTGGAGTAGCATGGAGTTTAGTTATTGCCACAACAGCAAAAACCACTTTTTATCTAATAAAAAAATTTTAAAATATTAAATTTTAATATCCTTAAACTGTTTTTGTAAATTAATTTTCCATATCTCATCTTTTAATAAAATTTTATAAAATTCAGCAGAACAACTCTTAACAGGATAAAAATATGATTTTGGTTTGAATCTTTTTCCATTAATTTTTTGTATTACTTTAAGTATTTCATTTCTATTTGGAAAAATATTAATTATTTCTTTATTTTTATTTCTATTATTTTGTCTTGTTCCTATATTGATAGCAGGAGTACCATAAACCTCAGCTTCTCTAACTACTGTACTAGAATTTCCTATCACAAAATCAGCATTTTTCAATAATGACAAAAAATATTTGAATCTTAATGATGGAAAAATTCTAAAATTTTTATTTCCTCTTAATTTCTTAATCTCTTCAATTATAATATCTGAACCTTTATCATTATTTGGATAAATTATAATAAATTTCCTCTTAGATTCTTTTAATCCCAAAATAATTTGTTTTATCTGTTTTCTAGTACTATGAAATTCTGTAACAACTGGATGAAAAATAAAAATTGCGTAAGACTCGTATGGAATATTATATCTCATTTTTGTATCTTGTATTTTTGGTAGTATACTTTCTTTCATTATTTCAATTTCTGGAGAACCTATGATGAAAGATGATTTTGTATTTTCACCCATCTGCATAATTCTTTTTTTTGCTTCTAAATTTGATACAAAATGAATGTGTGATAATTTGGTTATACCATGTCTAATTATCTCATCCACTGTGCCTGATATTTCTCCCCCTTCTATGTGCCCTACTAGTACTCCACTGAATAATCCTACAATCGCACCTGCAAGTGGTTCTAATCTATCTCCATGAACAATTATCATATCTGGTTTGATTTCTTTAACAAATTTTGAAAAACCCTTAATTGTATCAGCCAAAATCAAATCATGATCAGAATTTTTCTGATTTTTATATACAATCAAATTTTTGTATTTTTGTTTTTTAATTTCAGAATATGTATGACCATATCTCTTTAATGTATGCATACCTGTTGCAAAAATGTAACAATCAAACAAATCTGAATTTTCCACAACATCAATTAATGGTTTTAATTTACCAAAATCCGCTCTTGTCCCTGTAATGAAAACTAATTTTTTATTTTTCAATCATATTCCACTTTATCTGAGTATTTTTAGAAATTTTCATTTTTGCTTTATATTCTAATACTTTCTGAAAATCTTTTGCAAGTATCTCTCCGGTACCTGGACGTTTGACCCATACATTTTCTTTTGATAGATTTTCACCAATCTCAATGTCTCTGATTGCTACAACACATGAATATGCAAAATTAATTGTTGGTTGCTCTTCTGAGAGAATTTCTTTTTTTCCTCCCAGTGATTTATAAATGGAATCTACTCCGTTGATTAAATTTTTTAATTCACTAGGATCAATTGAGATTGGAACATCTGGTCCACTCCATGACTTGTCTGATGTAAAATGTTTTTCTAGAATTGATGCACCTAAAGCAACTCCTGCAAAACATGTGTAATTACCAATTGAATGGTCGCTCAAACCTATTACTGCATCAGGAAATTCTTCTGCAATGTGTGTCATGGCACCAAGACGTACATGTTCGTATGGAGTTGGATACATTGATGTTACATGCATCAACGCAAATGGAATATTTGATTCTCTACAAATCTTAACACTTTTTGATATGCTTTCTATATCGTTCATTCCAGTACTAATAATTACGGGTTTTCCAAATTCAGCAATATGTTCAATTAATGGATAATTATTACATTCTCCTGAACCAATTTTATATCCGATAACATTCATTCTTTCTAATCTGTCAGCTGATTCACGAGAAAATGGTGTTGAAAGATAAATCATTCCTAAACTATCAACAAATTTTTTTAATGACATCTCATCCTTTTCTGAAAACGAACATCTCTTAACAATCTCCCAGATTGTCTCATCTGAATTTCCAGGAATCACATCAGTTGGAATCATTTCATCATCTATAATATGTGATTGAAATTTTACACATTCTGCACCTGCATCATAGACATCTTGTATCATTTTTTTTGCTTTCTCAATTTTTCCCTCATGATTAATTCCAATTTCAGCTATCACAAGTGGTCTATGTTTTCTTCCAATTCTCTTAGAATCAAGAACTATTTCTGGTTCATCCATAAAAACACAATTAAGCATTTGAATATAATTACTTCCACTTAAACATATTATTAATACGAATTACTCACTATTTTTTTTATTATTGTTGAAATCTTTCATCATGTTCTCTTTATTTTCAAGATAATCTTTTTCTCTAAAATAATTCATTTTACATATTGATGGATTTTCTAACAAATATTTGATTATGACTGAACTATCTTCCGTAATTGAAAAATTCTGATAAACTTTCCTAAAAAAATCTAAATCTTCTTGATAATCTATAGTTAATCTAATCTCTTTATTTTTTTCATTTTTATTTAATTTAACAAATGAGACTTTTGCCTTCATCTTATCAAATAAGTGAGTAAATACATCAGTATCAAAATTTTCTGAAGGAACAAGCTCATACAATTCTTCTATTGCGGATTTACTCATAGCCAAAGTAAAAAGACCTGTAATTATCTCCTTTGGACACCAAATAATCTCTGAATCTGTTTCTCTTAATTCAGTTAACGCTCTAATTCCAATATTAAAATCATAACAAATGTCAGCACCTTCTATCAATAATGCATTATCAATCTTGAATTTTTTGAAACAATCATGACATCTTTTAATTTTATTTGAAAGTGAACCTCTAAAAATTTCTATTCCACATTTCTTTGTGATATCAACTAAGACATCATCTAATTTATCATTACTTGTTGCTAAAATTACTTGATGACCAATTTTTTTAGCTCTTTCAATTGTAATCTCAATTGATTTCAGACCTTTTACTTCCATTATAGTCTTGTTTGGAAGACGTTTTGAACTAATTCTTGCAGTAATTATTACAGCTTCTTTAATTTCTGTCTGTCTCATTTTTATCATTATCTATGTTGATGATTCTAATTTTATTTTCAGATTTTTCTAGAAAATTTTTTATCAAGCCTTCTGACAAATTTTTTTTATATAAATTCAATATCTCTTCATTAAAATCACTATTTTTATAATATTTTGAATCTGATAATTCCCATTGCTTAATTCTATTTAATTCAGTATTTTTCTTTACCATCTCGATTATTTTTTTTAATACATTCACACTTTCTTGAATTACTTTGCATCCCACTGTGTGAACATCATCATTAATTTCAAAATTAGGTTTTACGTGAGTAAGAATATCTCCCGTGTCAATACCAGAATCTAAATGTAAAATCGTTGAACCTACATATTCCAATTCTTTATTAACAAAAGGCCAAAAATTTGTACCGCTTCCTCGATAATAGGGAGATAATCCTAAATGAAGATTGATGAATCGATTAGGTTTCAATGAAAGAAGAGGTTCTTTAATGATCGATGAACCAAACACAATCATCAAATCCGGATCAAACTCTTTTACAACTTGATATGTATATTCCAAATTTGCTTCTTTGTAAACTAGAGGTAGGACATTTCCCTTGAAAACATCATTTCCTGCAAACATGACTTTTTCAGTCAAATATCGTTTTCTAAAATGCTCATCTATTGGAGAAAGATTTCCTTCTGTTTCTTTGTCTGAAGCATCATTTTGTCTACATTCAGATACAATCAAAATATCGTCAACAAATTTTGCAAGTGTGTTTGCAACGTATTTGTGACGTATCCCATTACTAGTGAAAATAACTAACTTCATTACAAAATATTTTTTTTAATTATGTTAGATAAATTGTTCTCTAAAGTTCTTACATTGTCATGACTCATAGGCTGATACCTTCCTATTTCCAATGGAGTATTTCCAAAATTTACTATTTCTTCTACAGTAAAAGCAAGATCATATTCTTTTGTTTTATTTAAGAATCGCATAGATGAAAGATAATCCTTTCTTTCACCAAATGGATAGCTAAATGATTTAATTGGAACGTTGAATTCATCTTCCAGATATTTTTTTGGAAAGACAATTTCATTAAAAAAATCAGAATCTGATAAACTTGTTGCGGCTACAGAAATATGTGTATGTGTATGAACTCCAATTCTGTGACCCATCTCTAACATTTCATGTATTTGTTCTTTATTGAGATGTATTATCTCTAAAATATTTGGGTATTCTATTAGAAGAGAATTTTGATAAATATGTAGAAGTATTTCTCGTGATATTTTATATCCTAATTTGTATTTGAAATTATATTTTATTTCAGCAATTTTTTTCCATACGTCATTATCTTCACGTACATATGTTATATCATATTTTTTTATTTCCAGCCCAAGTTTTTTTAAAGCATATCTAAATTCTTCTAAAAATTTTTCTATTCCATATTTTGCTATTACGTAATGAATTATCATAGGATTTGCTGGTAATCTTTCTTTCAGAATACATGTTGGAATAAAAAATGTCGCTTTAATATCAAATTGTTTTAAAATCTTCGCTGCATTGTAATGCTCTGATAATCCATCATCAAATGTCAATAACATTTTATATTTATTATTTTCAAAAATTTTAGCATTAATAAATTCTAACACATCATCTAAAGAAATCATTTCAAATTTCTCTTTTAACATTTTAATTTGATTTTTAAATTCTGTTATTTTTGTACCCATAAGTCTTGAAAATGGATCATCATTATCTGGACGAATGTAATGATAGCATAATGAGAGAAAACCTATTTGTTGTTGCTCTTTACTTTGAGTACTCATAAAGATTCTATTATTTTAGTTAATTCTTTTTTTGCTTTATGATTTGGATCATATTTTTTCCATTTTTCACTTACTTTCCATTGTGGAAGTTTTGTTTCTTCATACTTCTGGTTTGCCATTTGAAGCATTCTTCGAACATCATGATTATACATGAATTGTTTTAATGCAATTAATTCTGGAATTGTAAAATTTTTACTAACAGTTGCAGTATACTGTGTTGCATCGCCACAATCTTCCATAAATTTATCCAATGCTTCTAAATACATTTTTTTTAGAATCCTATTTTCTACTGAAAACTTTCCTTGATTTACTAATAGAATTCTTTCATCATATTGTTCTAAAACATAATCTCTATTATTGTAAAATAAAGGACTTCCAACATATGGTGTGCAAATGAAAGGATCTACTTCTGCTCCATTTTTAATCCAAAAATCAACCGTTTCCATCAAGTCGTTAATGTCTTCATTTGGATTGCCAATCATGAATGTAGTAATTGGCGTCATACCTACTTCTTTTAATGTATTAATAGTAGTTTGTAAATGAGATCTTAACTGTCCTTTTTGTATATCCTCATTTAGAACTCTATCTGATGCAGATTCAAATCCAAATGAAATGTAAGCACAACCTGCATCTTGCATCGTTTTAATAATTGAAGGTTTTGTTGCTACGCTAGGTGCATCTCCTAGGGTTCCCCATTTTAAAATTTTATCCAAACCTTCATCCATGTATAATGTACAGAACTCTTTAGTCCATTTCAAATTACTAGTCATATTTTCATCCATTATAGAAATAAAGTCGCAATCATATTTGTCAACTAATAATTTTATGTTATCAACTGCATACTGAGGTGATGGCCATCTTGCTGGTAATTGAAATGTTCCCTCTTCTTCATCTATTTTCCTAACACGTTTTTCTCCTTTTAATCTGTCTCCTGAACCATAAATATTCTGTAAGTCTATCCTGGACATTCCGTTATGTGAACAAAATGTACATCCCCGTGGACATCCTCTTTCCCAAACCACCGAAAATCGTCTTTGTGCATTATAAGATTCAACTGACATTGGAATCGATGAATATTTGAAATAAATTTCATTTTCAAATAGATCGTATGATGGATAGGGGATTGTATTTAGATCAGGAATTAGAGCTCTTGGTGCTGTAAAATACAATTCGTTAGTCTCTCGTAGACATAATCCTGCAATTCCACGAAAATCAGTCTGATTATCACTGACATTATCATATAATTCTGAAAAGGTCTCTTCTCCTTCACCTATTACAATTAAATCCAATTCTGGAATAAGTTCAAGTATCTCATCTGGATTGTATGTGCTCCAACCGCCCCCACCAATAAACAATGAATCAGGACAACATTTACGAATCAATGGAGCAAGTTGTTTTATTCTTTTGTATGTTGTAGTTAGACCTCCAATTCCAACAATATCCCATTTTTCTGAACTAATTTCTTCAACTATAACATTTGATGGTACTGTGTTACCATCATAATTCATTCGTAATGCATTTAGATCTAAAATACCTACATCTCCGCCTTTTTTTTCAACAATGGCGCCTAAGATTCCTGCCCAAAATGGAACATGTTGTGGAGACATGTCTAGACGAATTTCAGGAACTATGAGAAGTACTTTCATGCTCAACTCTTTAA
>PAVW01000001.1 GCA_002713205.1 Nitrososphaerota archaeon | reverse complement strand
TTAATTGAAAAACAAATAAGTTTTATAGAAAATTCTCAAATTCCTATTTTTCCAATTGAAGCTGATTTTCTAAAATTGCAATATGGATTTTCAGAGAGCAGAGAATTGGGAATGGCTTTAATGAAGTTAGAAGAATTTTGGATAAATAATAGTTTTCAAATTGATAAAAAAAAAGTTCAAAATATTTTAAAACTTAAATAGATATTAAATATATTTTACATCTTTAATTTTATAATTTTTTTCACCCAAAGGAGTGCTAATTTTAACAGTATCGTCCTTATTTTTTCCTATTAGACCTCTTCCAATGGGAGATCTAAAATAAATAAAATTTTTTTTAATATCTGCTTCATCTTCACCAACGATTTTATAAGTTTTTTGTTCATTTGTTTGGATATTAAAAAGTTTTACGGTGGATCCAAAAATTACCTTTCCCGAATTTTGAATAACAGTGACATCGATAACATTTGCTCTTGCAATAATATCATTGATTTGTTGCATTCTGCCTTCAGAAATAGCCTGCTGCTCTTTTGCAGCATGATATTCTGCATTCTCTTTCAAGTCGCCGTGAGATCGTGCCTCAGCAATTGCCGTAATTATTTTTGGTCTCATAATGTTTTTTAAATAATCTAATTCTTTTTTTAGTTTTTTTAATCCTGTTACAGTAATAGGTTCTTTTTCCATAAATTATTTCCATTTTGCCATTGGGGGCATAGACATTAATATTGATTCTGGATTGCCGCCAGTATGTAGTCCAAATTTTGTGCCACGATCATACAATAAATTAAATTCAATATATCTGCCTCGTTTTAGTAGTTGAATTTCCTTTTCTTTTTTTGTNCACCTCTTAAACATNTTTTTTCTTATAATTTCTTTTACTATGTATATAAAAGTATTTCCCACATCTTTAGTAAACGAGAAATCTTTTTTCCAATTATCCATTTTATAATCAAAAAAGATACCCCCTATGCCACGAGTTTCTCCTCTGTGAGGTAAATAAAAATATCTATCNCACCATTTCTTATATTTTGGATAGTATCTCTTATTATGAATATCGCATATTTTTTTTAGTTCACCGTGAAAAAATTTTTTTTCTTTATTGTCATCAATGCAAGGAGTTATGTCGATACCACCACCAAACCAACTTTTTTGTGTACAAATAAATCTGGTGTTAAAATGCATAGCGGGAACTTTAGGGTTCTTTGGATGAAACACCGCAGAAACACCAGAAGACCAAAAATTGGTATTATTACTATTTGTTCCAGGGANTTTTTTTGCAAATTCTTTAGGAAACCTGCCCACTACATTTGAAAAGGCAACNCCACCTTTTTCAATNACTTCACCTTTTATGGTTCTAAACTCTCCATATTTCCATTTATTTTTTTTGAATTTTATATTAGAGCCGTGTTCTTTTTCTAGTTTTTCGACCTCTAANCAAATGACGTCTTGCAAAACGCAAAACCAATATCTTGCTAACTTTTGTTTCACCTCAATTTTCATATTATTTTACATTTGAGTTTTGTCTTAAAGCTTCAGATAAAGCAATTGCCACACTCGTTACTATATTTAAAGATCTTGTATTTTTTTGTATTGGAATAACCAGTTTATAATCAACACTGTTGTGTACAAATTTTGGCACCCCGGCACTCTCTCTGCCAAATAGTATAGTATCATTTTGTTTAAATTTAAAATTAAAATATTTTTTTTTAGCCTTTGTAGTCATTAAAATTATTCTCTTTCTATTTTTTTTGAAGTCTGAAAAATTTCTAAATGATTTTAAAATACATTTATTTTTGTAATCCATTACAACTTTATCAAACCTTTTATCGTCTAATAAAAACCCACAAGGTTCAATAATATCTAACCTAACNCCAAAACAAGCACACAAACGTATAATTGCTGCGGTATTTTGTGGAATATCTGGCTCGTAAAGTGCAACTTTAAGTAGATTGGATTGTTTTAATATTATCTGTGTCATTCTAGCAGTAGAAAAAAATATGTTTTCTTATAAAAATATATATATACATACTTTAGTTGTTAATAATATGATCTAAATCACACAATGAGCACATCATATACATTTTTAACATTGATTATTATTTCTTTAATTATTTTTTTATATCTTTCATGGATATTTGTTTCCAATGAAATTGCAAACAAAGAAAAAAAGCAAGAAACTGAAAAAAGAAGAGATTTTTTATTTACCTCTTCGTATGCTTTNGGAGCTGTGGNNGTGGGTGTGGCAGTGTGGCCATTAATTGATCAAATGAATCCAGACGCATCAATAAAAGCTTTGGCTATTACAGAAGTTGATATTAGCAATATAGGTCTAGGCAAAACGATAACTGTTGTATGGAGAGGAAAACCTGTTTTTATTAGAAGAAGAACTCAAGAAGAAATAAATGAAGCGCAAAATGTAAAACTAGAAGAATTAAAAGACCCACAAAAAGATCAAGATAGAGTTAAAAAATCCGAATGGCTAGTTATGTTGGGAGTTTGCACACATTTGGGCTGTGTTCCCTTAGGAAACAAAGGTGAATTTAATGGGTGGTTTTGTCCTTGTCATGGATCTCATTATGATACTTCTGGCAGAATAAGAAAAGGTCCNGCTCCAACAAATCTAGAAATACCTAAATACGAATTTGTTGATAACAATACTATTAAAATAGGTTAATTTTATGAGTGAAGAAAAATTTATACCCAAGTCAAAATTTGGTCAATGGCTAGANAGTAGANTGCCATTGTTAACTTTATCTCACCATATAAGAGATTATCCAACTCCCAAAAATTTAAATTACTGGTGGACTTTTGGAGGAATTTTAACTTTTTTTTTAATTGTTCAGATAGTTACGGGNTTAGTTTTAGCAATGCATTATGTAGCTCATGCAGATCTTGCTTTCGAAAGCGTCGAACATATTATGAGAGATGTAAATTATGGTTGGTTAATAAGATACGTTCATGCAAATGGTTCTTCAATGTTTTTTTTGGCAGTTTATATACATATGTTTAGAGCTTTATTCTATGGTTCATACAAATCACCTAGAGAAATAATTTGGATAATAGGAATGCTTATTTANATNTTNATGATGGNAACNGCATTTATGGGTTATGTTTTACCNTGGGGACAAATGAGTTTTTGGGCAGCTACAGTTATAACNAANTTATTTNGTGCTATACCTTTANTTGGNGAGAGNNTTNNNANATGGCTTTGGGGAGNNTATGCNGTAGGTANTCCAANNTTAACNAGATTTTATAGCTTACATTATTTGATGCCGTTTTTAATTTTTGGATTAGTAGTTTTACATATCTGGGCATTACATATTCCAGGCAATAACAACCCGGCAGGTATAGATATTAAAAAACCATCAAAAGACACGGTTCCATTCAGCCCTTATATTGTTGTTAAAGATTTATATGCTTTAATAATTTTCCTGATTATTTTTGCAGGAATTGTATTTTTTGTTCCAAATATATTTGGCCACCCAGATAATTATATAAAAGCAAATCCAATAGTCACGCCTACACATATAGTACCTGAATGGTACTTGCTTCCTTTTTATGCAATTTTAAGAGCGGTTCCTAGTAAATTAGGTGGAGTTGTTGTGATGTTTGCTTCTTTGTTTATATTAATGTTTTTACCTTGGTTAGATACTTCCAAAGTTAGATCTGCTGTGTTTAGACCCTTATATAAAATGTTTTTTTGGATATTAGTTGTTGACGTTCTGGTTCTTGGTTATATAGGAGCTAACCCTCCAGAAGGTTTATATTTATTGGTTGGTAGAGTTGCCACCATTTATTATTTTTTTCATTTTATTTTAATAATACCAATTCTGGGTATTAAAGAAAAAACTATTCCACTACCCCTAAGTATTTCTGATCCAGTTTTGGACAATGATGTAAAAACAACTAATAATAGGCAATAATTTTGTGTCAAAAAAATTAAAAAATATTATTAAAATTTTATTTGTTTATTCGGTTATTATGGTTTCTGCTAATAATAGTAAAGCAGCAGAGAGTTTAGATTTACTTAAAAATAAATGGAGTTTTGAAGGTTTATTCGGAACCTTTGACAGAGCTTCTCTAAGAAGAGGTTATCAAGTTTATAACGAAGTATGTTCTAGCTGTCATTCTATGCAATTATTAAGTTATAGAAATTTATCAGAAAAGGGAGGACCAGAATTTCCATTAGAAGATATAAAAAATATTGCTGCAAGCTTTGAAGTAATTGATGGACCAAATAGTGAAGGGGAGATGTTTTCTCGTCCCGGAAGATTGTCTGATAAATTCGTAAAACCATATCCAAATGTTCAAGCAGCCGAAGCAGCAAATGGAGGAGCATATCCCCCCGATATGTCTGTTTTAGCAAAAGCTAGAAAGGGAGGGGCTAATTATATTTACTCTATTCTCTTAGGATATGACGATCCTCCCGAAGATTTCAAATTGGATGATGGAGTTTATTATAATAAGTATATGCCCGGACATAATATAAAAATGCCCAATGCTCTTTCTAATGGATTGTTAGATTATGCTGATGGTACCGAAGCTACTTCTCAGCAAATGGCAAAGGATATTGCCACATTTTTGACGTGGGCTTCCGAACCAAGTTTAGAAGCAAGACACAAAATGGGATTTAAAGTTATTTTATATTTAATTGTTTTAGGTATTTTAGTGTATTTCAGCATGAAAAGACTTTGGTCACGTATTGAAACGAAATAATAAAATATCTCCGTCTTTAACAATATAATCTTTTCCTTCCAATCTTAATTTTCCAGAATTTTTCGCTTCTTTATAGCCTTTGCAAAAAACAAAATCATCATAAGATATCGTTTCTGCTTTTATAAATCCTTTTTTAAAATCTGAATGGATTATTCCCGCGGCTTTAATAACAGTACAATTTTTTGGTATAGTCCAGGCTCTTGTTTCTTCTAAATTAAAAGTAAAAAATGTTTCTAGTTTTAAAATTTTGTATCCAGTTTTAATTAATAAATCTAAGCCAGTTTCTTTAATACCAGATTCATTCATAAAATATTTTTTGTCTTTTTGGTTTAAATCCATTATTTGATTTTCAATTTCTGCACACACTGTAATTACATTTTTTTCTCCATACTTCTCTAGACAAGAATTTACATATTGATTTCCTTTAGTAAGTCCTTTTTCATCAACATTACATACATAAATGTTTGGTTTTGTGGATAACAAACTACACTTATCCAGTTCTTTTTTCTCATATTTTTCAGTTAAGCTTGAAACACTAATGTTATTATTTATGCAATCCAAAGCATCTTGAAGAATTTTTAATTGCGTTTCTTTTAGAGTTTTTTTTTTATTTTTTACCAACCTTTTCTGAATAGATTCCAAATCAGATAAAAGCATTTCTGTTTCTACAATTTCTATATCCCTAATAGGATCAATATTTTTGTTAACGTTTTGTATTTTTTCTGAATCAAAGCATCTGGTTAAATGTACTATAGCGTCGACCTCTCTTATATGTGAAAGAAATTTATTTCCTAGGCCCTCGCCTTTTGAGGCTCCCTTTACCAATCCCGCAATGTCTACAAAAGAAATTAATGTACTGATGGTTTTTTTCGATTTTGAAATATTTGAAATAATATTTATTCTTCTGTCGGGAACAGTAACACTGCCAACATTAGGGTCTATTGTACAAAATGGGAAATTGGCTACCTGAGCTTTTCTTGATTGGATTAGAGCGTTAAATAGAGTTGATTTTCCAACATTGGGTAAACCAACGATCCCACATTTAAAACCCATAAAATTTTATGATTCGTTTACTTTACTTGAAAAAAGTTCCAATTTTTTGTCTATGAGTATCGGAAGAGATTTTATTATATTATTAGTTACTTCAGAAATGTTATTTTTTTCATCGTCATTAAAATCATCAAGCACATGTTCATGAACCATATTTTTTTTGGTAGGTCTTCCAATTCCTATTCTAACTCGGGAATAATCTTTTCCAATATGTTTATCGATAGATTCTATTCCATTGTGTCCTGCACTGTTACCGCCAAACTTTACTTTTATTTTACCAAAGTTTATGTCTAAATCATCATGAAAAACTATTACGTCTGCAGATTCAATTTTAAAATATTCTAGTAACTCCCTAATGCATATTCCGGAGTTATTCATAAAAGTTAGAGGTTTAATTGCATAAACTTTTTTATCACCTATTTTTCCAGTGGTTAATAAACCTTTAAATTTAGGTTTCTGTTTTGAGAGGCTAAATTCGTGATTTATGGCATCAATAATTTTGAAACCAATGTTATGTCGGTTGTCTACATTATCAACACTAGGATTGCCTAAACCTACTAACAATAGCATAATCTTAATTTTCCAGTTTACTTTTTACTTTTTTCCTTTTTAATATTTTCAGCTGTTTTAGTCTTAGCGCCGACTTGATCCTTGGTCTTAACGCCAGTTTGATCCTGGGCTTTAGCACCTTTATCTTTATCTTTTGTTTCTTCATCAGGTTTTTCGCCGCCCTCAGGAGTTGTGGCACCTTCTTCAGGCGTTATGGTTTCGCCCTCAGCTGTAGTCTCTTCTGCTGGTTTTTCAGGTTCAATAACTACGGAAGGAGGAGCTACCGTGGCAACTACAAAATCCCTTCCTTGGATAGTTGGAGTTGTATTTTCTGGTAGCTTTATTGAAGATATTTTTATACTAGCCCCTATCTCGGTATTTTCTAAATCAACAACAAGCTCTGACGGAATATTTTCTGTTGGACATCTTAATTCGATTTTTCTTCTAACCATATTCAAGACGCCACCTTTTTTTAAACCAGGAGATTTATCGCTATTTATAAATTTTACAGGTATCTCTAATTTTATTTTAGAGCCTTTTACAACCCTTAGGAAATCAATATGGATGGGTTCGTCAGACAAAGGATGAAAAGAAATATCTCTTGGCAAAACTTTTTCTTCTTCTCCATCAATATTTAAATTTAATATACTAGACAAAAAATTTTCGGAAATAATTAAATTTTTTATTAAATTTTTTTTTAAACTAATTTTTTGATTTTGTTTATTTCCGCCATACAAGATTGCAGGAACTAAACCATCAACTCGAAGTTTGTTAATTTCTCCCGTTGTTTTGGTCTCTCTCTTTTTCGCGTTTAAAATTGTCATATTAAATTAATTTTAAGAACCAGTCTTTTAACTTATCAACATAAATAAAACAAGAAAATTATTTGAAAAGACTAGACACAGAAGTTGAATTAGAGATACGTTTTATCGCTTCAGCCATCATAGAAGCAATGGATAAGACTTCAATTTTTGGTATTTTTTTAATTTTGTGTGAATTATCTATGCTGTCGGTTATTATCAATTTTTTAATTGAGGATTTTTTTAATTTTTCGATAGCATCTCCGCTTAGCACGGCATGTGTTACGTAAACATAAACATCTTTTGCGCCTTTTTCCTTAAGCACTTTTGCGGCATTTACGATTGTTTCTCCAGAGTCGATAATGTCATCAACTATAAAACATATTTTTCCTTTTACGCTTCCAACAATATTCATAACTTCAGATTTACCTGGCGCAGGTCTTCTCTTGTCTATTATAGCAATACCAGAATTGATTCTTCTACCCAAAGCTCTGGTTCTTTCAACACCACCAACATCTGGAGAAACACAAATTAAATTATTTCCNCTTATTTTCCTTTTTATATGTCTTGCAAAGATAGGNGTGGCAAACAAGTTATCCACAGGTATGTCAAAAAAACCTTGTATTTGTCCCGCATGTAAATCAAGAGTTAATATTCTATTTGCACCAGAATTTGTGATTAAATTTGAAACTAGTTTTGCTGAAATGGCAGTCCTTGGTACAACTTTTCTATCTTGTCTTGCATAACCGAAATAGGGGATGACGGCAGTGATATTTTTTGCAGAGGATCTTCTTAAGGCATCAATGCAAATTAAGAGTTCCATCAAATTATCATTAGCTGGAGTGCATGAAGATTGTACAACNAAAATGCTATTACCTCTTATATTTTCATTAATTTCAACGTATATCTCACCATCAGAAAATCTTTTTATATTTGTNTTAACAAGCTTAAGTTTGAGCTGNTTAGCAATCTCTCTACTTAGCCTTATATTGCTGGTNCCGGAGAGAATCTTCATGCGATAATTAATTTATACATTTTAAAAGATTTTTTCAAACCATTTTATAAATATTGATTAAGTCATGAATATGACAGAAATACATCTACCATAGTCTTTGTCATTATCAATTACTGATCTTCTATAGCTAAAAAAATTTTCCTTATCTGAAAATGTATCCATTTCAATGTTATCTATATTTTTTATGCCAAGTTTAACTAGTTTCGATCCAATGTATCCGCGAATATCGAATAAATATTTTTTGTTATTTAAAATAATAAAAAATTTTTTATTTTCTTCATTTTGANAAATAAATTTGTTGTAAAAATCCTGACCAACTTCATAATTCAACTGATTTATGCAAGGACCAATGGCCGCAATCAAATCTTTTAACCTGCAGTTTTTTTCCAAGAATTTATCTATAGTATTTTCTACAATTCCGTTAAATGCACCNTTCCATCCGACATGCACGCAACCAATTACTCTTTTTTGGGGATCACAAAATAATAACGGAACACAATCGGACGTAAGCACAGCTATTCCGACATTACTTAACTTTGTTACTATTGCATCTGCAGANATNTTGTTTTTTATTTCTTTTTGACTATCAAAGCACACTACTTTATTGCTGTGAATTTGATTTAGTGTAACAATCAAATTATTTTTAAAATTTAATTTTTTACTTACAATATCTATATTTTTTATTACATTATTTTCGTTATCTTCAGAACCCAAACCGCAATTTAAGCTATTGTATATACCTTTTGAAACACCATTTTTTCTTGAAAAAAAACAATGACTTAAATTTGAAATGTTTTTTAATCTTCTTGAAAAGAACATTATTTAAAACCNAAGTTAAATTTTGTGCCCTTTTTTTTGAAAAAAAATACTTTAAATAATCGTCCCATTTCGTTTGGGCCAATCAATCTTTTTAATCTGTAGTANGTATCAGCTTTATTTTTAAAACTAATGTTCCTGGTTAATATATTTGCCCTATGAATAATTCCCATTCTTTTTAAGAAAATTCCTTGTTCTGTAATTTCTTCAAGCTGAAGTTTAAGTTTTTTTATGATTTTAGAAAATAAGCTAAAATTTATATGATGAGTGATATCAGCTTTACCTACATTTAAAAACAGGCTTGAAAACTTATGTTTTTTGATTGACTGAAGCGAATTTGACATTTGCGATTTTTTGTAACCATAATCAAAACAAATCATACCACCATTATATTTTTTAATTATTCTAGATAAGGATTTTAAATAATGTATTGATGTAATAGGAAATTCAATAATCTTCTGATTTTTGGTTAACTGCCAGTTTATNAAATTTTTTAAATCATCGGAAGTGGCTTTTTTATTATGAAAGACAAGTTTTTTTTCACCAAGNTATTTTATGTATCTTTCATACCAAATTCCATTTTTAAGAATAAATTGCTTAATTGGAAGTGAATCAAAAAATTCGTTGGCAACAAATATTATTGGCCCAGTATTTATTTCTTTAATATTTTTTATCCATTTTACTTTTGGAGAAGTAATTTTAATTTTTTGAACTTTTTTTAAAAATTTACTTTTTTCTAGTAACTTTATTTCTAAAGCGTTATTAAATGATTTAAATTTCGAAAAGATTTTGATTAAAGTTGAACACAATGANCCATCACCTGGGCCAAGTTCACAAACAATAATTTTATTTGGGCTTCCAAGTTTTTTCCAAAATGACACACACCATATTCCTAGCATTTCTCCAAAAAGTTCAGAAATTAAAGGAGCAGTCAAAAAATCCCCTTTNGCTCCCAATGGATTTTTATTAGAATAATAACCATAACTTTGGTTATAAAGCGCTTTATCTATAAAAGTATTTAAAGGTAGGCTTTTTTTATTTTTAAAAATTTTTGAAACAATGTTCATTTTTTTATAAAATAGATCATAATTCCAAACACAATCATTATTGTACTTAATAACTGTCCCATTGTTAAAAAATAGAGTAAATGNCCTAATTGCTCGTCNGGTTCTCGAAAAACTTCAGAAGATATTCTAAAAATTGCATAAAAGAATAAAAAATATGCAGAAATTAATCCATTTTTAAAAATAAACCTTTTTTTGAAAGCTAAAAAATTTATTATAAAGAACAATANNATNCCCTCCAACAATGCCTCATATANTTGAGATGGGTGCCTAGGTAATNAATCTGCGTTTGGAAATATTACGCTCCAGGGCATATTTGAAATTTTACCGTAAAGTTCTCCATTAATAAAATTGGAAATTCTTCCTAAGAACAGNCCAATTGGAGAGACACATGCGATTACATCAAGATAAATGAATGTATTTATTTTTTTTTTTGAGGCATAAAAAATAGTTGCAATAATAGTTCCTAAGAGTCCACCATGGAACGACATGCCTCCATTCCAAATAAAAAAAATTTCGATTAAATTATTAATATAATAATCATAATTATAGATTATGACGTAACCCAATCTACCACCTAGAATTATCCCAATTACCAGGTAAGGAATGAATTCATCAAAATCATCAATTTTTAAATAATATAGCGCATTGTTATGTCGAATTTTTCGAATTATTTTTTTTGCATACATCCATCCAAAAATAATTCCAAAAATATATGCTAAAGAATACCATCTTATTTCAATGAAGTGTAAATCAACCAATACAGGATCAAAATTATGAACGAACATANAATTTATTTAAAAAAAATTTGTAATTTTGTTATAAAATATACTAAATTATAGAAATACATATGTCCAAATCAAAAATATTAATAGATAGATTAGCTAAATTGATTGAAGATGGNCTTACTAATTCAAAAGACATTCGCAGTGAAATCAGAAGTTTATTAAAATNTAATAAAGAAAATATCATTAACAAGCTGAATTTAGTTACCAGAGAAGAGTTTGATATACAAAANGAAAGATTAAATAAAATTCAAAAAGAATTTGATAAATTTAAAAGNAAGGCAAAAACTAACAGGGCAAGGAAATCTTAACTCTCAAACCTTGTTTTGGACTAGTATCCAAAAAAATATCACCACCATGAGATCTAATTATATCNGAAGCAATTGAAAGACCCAATCCTACTCCTGATTTGTTTTGGCTTCTACTTTCATCAATTCTATAAAAAGGTTTAAGAACATTCTCTCTTTCTTCTGGCGGGATGCCCGGNCCGTCATCATCGATAAAAATTACAATATTATTCTTTGTTTTTTTTAAAGCAACTTTCACTTCTTTTCCGTAAGAAATGGCATTATTTAAAATATTAGTTATACAGCGTTTGATAGAATTAAGTCTGCCATTAAAATTAATTCCACCATTTGTTAATAGATGAATATTTTTGTTTTCATAACGAGAAATTATCTCTTTCAGCAACCGATCAATTTCAAAAGATTCATTTTTCTCGTTTATTTGAGAACTTGAAAATTGAAGATAGTCATTAAGCATTTTTTCCATATCATCAATATCTTCGGTCATTTTTTTCGAAATTTGTTTATCTTTAAGAAATGAAAGTTGTAATTTAAGTCNTGTTAAAGGCGTTCTAAGATCGTGACTGATACCAGACAGCATTTCGGATCTTTGGTTTAAGTGTCTCGTGATTCTTTTTCTCATTCTATCAAATTCATATGCAGCTTGACGTATTTCCAGAGCTCCCGATGGTCTAAATCCTTCAATATATTCACCCTTGCCAAACCGTTCTGCCGCTTTTGCCAAATTCACAATTGGTCGTGTTTGATTTCTAAGAAATATTATGGCTATAAAAATTAATAATACTGCCGGTAGCGTAATCCATAAAGCAAAAATTCTGGCTGAGGATGANGTAATTCGTTCTTTTGGAAAAAAGATTTGCAAAACTCCATCCTTAAATTTTATTCTTAAATCAATTACTTCTTTATAAGNNNTNGTANTAAACCANTATTNNTNAAACTNGAGATTTTANNTCTCTTCTTAATGTTCTATCCATAGGACTAAACCATCTTTCGACTTTAATATCGGGCAGAGGTTCATTCTTCAAAAATCTTACGGTAAAATTAAANTTTCGATTGTATAAATCGGTAATTAATTTTTTATTTTGCTCACTTTCGTTATTGTATATATCTATGATNGTTGCAATTTCACTAACCAGGGATCTGGTCATTCCTTTATTCGATTTTATCCATAAACTATCAAAAAAAACTATAGAAATAGTTATTTGCAATAATATAATTGGAGTTGCTACAATAATTAACGATCTATAAAATAATCTTTTTGGAAGAATATTTTTAATAAATTTATTCAATCCATAAAACATAACCCGAACCTCTTATTGTTTGTAAATATTGTGGATTTTTAGAATCTTTCTCAATTTTTTGTCTCAACCTTGTAATTATTACATCTATAGATCTTTCTTTGGCAATATTAATTAATTTGCTAATCTTCTGCCTGGAAAAAATTTTTCCAGAANAATTAATCATTTTTTCTAATATCATTTTTTCTGCTTTATTGATTTTGTATTTTTTGCCATTCTTATCAATTGTGAGTTTATCTAAATCTATACTTGAAATTCCAATTATAATTTTGCTAATTTTANTCCTTACTAAGGTTTTATTTAAAATATTTTTAATCCTTAAAAGCAATTCTTTTGGCTCAAAGGGTTTACTTAAATAATCATCCGCGCCAAATTCTAATCCAGTTACTCTTTCATCAGCCAGCCCTTTTGCGGTTAAAAGAATAATTGGTAAANTTACCTCTCTTTTTTTCATTTCAGAGGTNAGTTCCAAACCNCTTTTTTTAGGCATCATTATATCCAATACTACAAGATCAAATTTAACAATTTCAATTTTTTCTTTAGCTTCAAAAGCATCTTTTGCAGTAGTGATCAGATATTTGTTATCAGTTAAATATTGTTTTACCAAGTCTCTAATCCTATCATCATCATCAACTACCAGAATATGTGCTAAATATTTATGCATTAATAATTTTTTCTAATACTTGTTTGAATTTTAAAACACTTTCTGAATTTGAAGTTCTCAAAGCNTGATAAATTCTTTTTTTTTGTTGAATAAAAATTTCGTTAGAGAGTTTTTTGCCGTTTTCATTTAAGAAAATATGCCTTAGTCTAGAATCAGCTTCNCCCTTTTTTATAGTGATANTATTATTATTATTTAAATCTTTTAAAACTCTATTTAGACTTTGTTTAGTAATCTTTAATTTTTTTAATAAACCAGAAACAGTTATTCCTTTATATCTTTCAATTAAGTGAATGGCTTTATGNTGAGCTATTCCATAAGAGTGTTTTTTTAATATTTTTTTAGGATCTGAAAAAGTTTCTCTGTAGGCATAAAATAATTGCTCAATTATGTCTTTAATTTGTTCATCTTTTAAGTATAAAAGCTCTTTCATTTTGTTTATTTGGTAAGTTATGTTGACATAATATATTAAGATGGATACTTTTTTGAAGAAAATTAATCTTAAAAGTGAAAATAATAAAAGATATAAAAATGGACTTAATTCCCTTTGATCAACGCTCAGGAAAGATATGGTTTAATGGTAAAAAAGTTGATTGGNCNGACACCAAAGTTCATGTTTTGAATCATGGACTTCATTATGCGAGTTGCGTTTTTGAAGGTGAAAGGGTCTATGATGGTGAAATTTTTAAACTTNAAGAACATACAGAACGATTGTTTTACTCAGCTAGNAGAATGGGGATTACGATTCCATATAGCCCAAAAGAAATTAACCAGGCNAGCAAAGAGATAGTACTGGCGCAAAAAGTGCAAAATGGNTACGTGAGACCACTTGTATGGAGAGGCAGNGAAATGATGGCTATTTCAGCGCAAAAAAGTACAATTCATGTAGTTATCGCGACTTGGGAATGGGGTTCATATTTTGATCCAGAACTTAAATTAAAAGGTATAAAATTAAATATATCTTCCTGGAGAAGACC